>DYGJ01000030.1:6180-16841 GCA_020724765.1 Thermotoga sp.
GAGGCGGGGGAGACCCCGGACGACGAGGCGTTGCGGGCGCATCTTGTTCAGATGGTCTCCGAGTTCGGGGAGATCTTCCTGGAGCGGTTCGCCTCCGGTCCCACTCCCGAGGAGTGGGACCTCCCCGGACTCCGGCGCGAGTTGGGGCAGGTCCTGCTCGAAACGCCGGGCGAGCTTCCGTCCCGCCGCGACGCACTCGAAGCAGAGGTGGACGATCTCCTGCAGGCTCAGCTCGACGCCCAGTGGACGCGCCTCGCTCCCCACTACCCGCTGATCGTGCGGATGGTCCTCCTGCGCACAACCGACGAGAACTGGCGCCAGCACCTCCTCGAGCTCGACGAGGTCCGGGAGGGGATCGGGCTCCGCGCCTACGGGGGGACGGATCCGCTCGTCGAGTTCAAGCGGGAGGCCCATCGCCTGTTCCAGGAGATGATCGTGCGCTCCGAGGAGGAAGCGATGCGGTTCCTCCTCAACCCGCGCCTCTCGGTGCGAACGGAGGCGGCCGAGGGCCGCCCGGCCCCGCCGCGGATGCCCGCGTCCCCGGTCGCGCCGAGCTCGATCACGAGCACCACCGCCGCGCCAGCTCAGTCTTCCCGTACCTCGACGAGCGGGGCGAAGCCCGCCCCCGCCGTAGGCCGCAACGACCCGTGCCCGTGCGGGTCGGGCAAGAAGTACAAGCACTGCCACGGCCGCTGATCTCCATGGGCCCTGATCTCGCCGTAGCCCTGGCCGGGATCGGAGGCCTCCTCGCGTACTTCGGGCTGGAACGGGCCCGCGTCGCCTCCAACCGTAGGGCGGTCCCGCTGCGGATCTGCGTCACAGGGACCCGCGGCAAGTCGAGCGTGGTGCGGTTGATCGCCGCCGGCCTGTCGGCCGGGGGAACGCGCACCCTGGCCAAGACCACGGGATCGAGGGCGTGCGTGATCCTCCCGTCCGGGGAGGAACGGCCTCTGGTTCGGCGCGGAACCCCATCGATCCTCGAGCAGAGGGCCGTCCTTCGCCTGGCCCGCCGGGGGGAGGCGGGGGCGTTGGTGGTGGAGGTGATGAGCATCCGACCGGAGAACTACGCGGCCGAGCTGGGGCGGATCGTCCTTCCCCACGTGCTCGCCCTGACCAACGTCCGCCCCGACCACACCGCCGACCTGGGGGAGTCGTCGGAGGATGCCGCCCGTGCGTTCGCCGCGGGCGTCCCCGCCCGCTGCCGACTGGTTCTTCCCGAAGGGGCGCTGCCACAAGACCTCGTGCAGGGTCTCGAACGGCGGGGAGTCCACGTCCGAGTGGTGGGAACCGATGCGTACAGCGGGGAGGTGGAGGGACTCTCCGTGGCGTACGCGGAATGGGCGGACAACGTGCGGTTGGCGTTGGCCGTGTGCGCCGCCGCTGGCGTGTCGCCGGACGTCGCCGCGGTGGGGATGCGGGGAGTTCGGGCGGACTTCGGCGCGTTGCGGGCATGGCGGCTGACCGATGGCGGGTCCGCGTGGATCGCGGTCAATGCGTTCGCGGCCAACGATCCGGTCTCGACGATGTCCGCCTACCGGCGAGTGGTCGAAGCGGCCGCGTGCTGCGGGCTCCCGCTCGTCGGCGTGTTCAACGTCCGCAGCGACCGGGGCGACCGCACCGCCCAGTGGTGCCGCGCGCTCGCGTCGGGGACGGGCCCGGAGCTGGAGCACCTGCTCGTGGTGGGGGATCGGCCGGGGCTTGTTGCGCGCCGGGTTCGTCTCCGCTACAGCGATCGTGTGCAGACACTGCCCGAGCGCGTTCCGGAGGCCGTGACCCGGGAGGCGCAGCGCGTTGCGCCGTCGGGAGGCGTGATGTTCGGGTTCGGGAACATCGGGGGACTGGGCGCCGCCCTCGTCGAGCACTGGGAAGAGGTGGGTGAGCCCGTGTGTCTGTCGAGTTCCTTGTCGTAGGGCTCGTCGTCGCCTCCCTGTTCGTCGAGTTCGCGGGGTTCTATCCCGGTGGGCTCATCGTCCCGGCCTACGTCGCCCTGCACCTCGACCAACCCCTGCGGCTGGTGGGCACCCTGGCCGCGGCGCTCGCAGCGTGGGGGGTCTACGTCCTTCTCGCGCGCTGGTTCATCCTGTTTGGTCGACGGCGGTTCGTCCTACTGGTTCTTCTCGGGGCGGCGTTCGGGGTGGCCGGGTACCGGCTCGTCCCGGCCGTGTGGCCGACCGCGGTCGAGCTGCGCACGATCGGGTGGGTGATTCCGGGGCTTCTCGCCAACGCGTTCGAGCGCCAAGGGGTGGGGGTCACGCTGTTGGGGGCGACCACCGCGAGCGTGGTGACGTGGTTCGTCGTCCGGCTGACCCTCGGGTGGTGAGACGTGTGAAGCCCGCGCGCGGCGCTCGGCGGCTCTGGGCAGACCGATGGATCGGACCCAGGTCGCCGGGTCGACGGGCCGGCCACGCCGTGTTTGTTCTCATGGCCGCGTTGAGCGTGGCTGCGTACCTCCTCGCTCAGCCCGGCATGCGCGGCGGGGGAGGCGATCTCCACCACCCGATGGTCGCCGCTGCCGAGTTGATGGAAGCGGCGACGGTGGCGATCCGCGCCTGTCGGCTGGCGCTGGGCGTGGAGCTCAGCTCGGATGACGTGAACCGGACCGGGTTCATCGGGGTGCGGTACTCCCCTCTCACCACGACGCTGGGCGATCTCGCCGCCAAGCGAACGACGACCAACCCGAACATGGCGGCGCTCCTCGTGCGCCTGCTCTACGAGGCAGGGGCGGAGAGAGGGGATGCCATAGCGATTGGGGCCTCCGGTTCGTTCCCCGCGCTCATCGTGGCGACCCTCGCTGCCGCCCACGCGATGGGACTGCGCCCGATCCTCATCTGCTCGCTCGGCGCCTCCCAGTGGGGGGCGAACGATCCCCGGTTCACCTGGCTGGAGATCGAGGACTGCCTGGTGGCCGCAGGGGTGTTCCCCGAGACGTATCGCGCGGTGGCCGTGTCGCTGGGCGGAGATCGCGACGCGGCGTTGGAACTGGACCTGGAGGTTCGTGACGCCCTCGTCGCGGCGATCGCTTCCCGCGGCGCGCGGTTTCTCTACGAGTCTGATCTGGAGAGGAACGTAGCTGAGCGGGTCCGCACCTACGATGCCCACGCCGAAGGCCGGAGGATCGCGGTGTTCGTGGGGATCGGCGGCAACTGGGCGGACATAGGGGAGGACCCGACCGTCCTCGCGCTCCAGCCAGGGCTGAACCTGCTGACCGTGGTCCCAGAGGATCCAAGGCGCGGTGTGGCTTTGGTGATGGCCGCCGCCGGCATCCCCCTGATTCATCTCCTGAACATGCGTGGCCTCACCACCCGCTACGGACTCCCCTGGGACCCTTCACCGCTTCCCCGTCCCGGCGAGGGGTACATGTACGTTACATTCAGCTCAAGGCCGTTGTTCCCGTTCCATGTCCTTGCGGGGGTGTATCTGGCCGCTATCGCCGGTCTCGCTGTGGCCTGGCGAGTTGTCCGCCGGGGTCTTGGTCCAGACAGGTAGCCAACCGACGCGCGGCCTAGCTACCACTTCATGCAGGGTCGTCTGAGTTCCGTCTGTGATCATCCTCCGGGGGCTTTCGCGTCACACAGGGCGGGCCCAAGGGTGGCTGTTCCAGCATCGCGTCGGAACTCACAGAGGTGTTAATACCTACGAGGACTTGCTAACGGCTGGGGCGGCGATACACTACCCATCGAAGCTTATCTCTCTGTGCCCGAGGGGGTGAGAGCGGAGATCGCGCTGGTGGGCAGTTGTGATGGCAGGGCGGCCGTCTGTGCCTCTGAGGTGCGCTCGCCGCCTGCGGCCGAAGGGTGATGCTCTTTCGGGAGGGGGGAGACATGTGTGTGGTCCGGGGTGAGGCGCCCAAGGGGTGTCCCACCCCCGGGATCCGGTCTAGGCTGACGAGGTGCGAGCCATGACCCCTCGCGCACAACGAGCGCGGTATGCATGGGCGGTCGGAGTTCAGTGGATGACGAGGAGGCAGCGAATGCGTCGTATAGCGATGTTGTTGGTCGCAGGTCTGTTCGTGTTATCATGGGCAGGGGCCGCGCAAGGGGTTTGGGATGCAGACGAAGGCTGCACGGAGAACTGCACCGTAGTGGCCGTGGGCAAGAACGCGTCGGTGGACGGTTCGGTCATGACAACCCACACTTGCGATGGGTGGTACGACCCGAAGATCTGGATCATTCCGGGCGGGACCCATGAGCCTGGGGAGACCGTGAAGGTGTACGTTGGGCGGCTCCGTGACAATCCGACGTCTCCGCCCCGCGTGCTGGGCGAGATTCCCCAGGTTGAGGTCACGTACACGTACTTCCATATCGCCTACCCGTTCATGAACGAGCACCAGGTGATGATGGGGGAACACACCACGGGTGGTCGCCGTGAGCTGCGGAACACGAACGGGCTCTTCTACATCGAGGAACTCCAGGCGCTGGGCCTCCAGCGGGCAACGACAGCCCGCGAGGCGATCCAGGTCATGGGGGCCCTCGCCGAGAAGTACGGGTACATCGACGGTGGGGAGACTCTGAGCGTCTGTGATGCCAACGAGGCCTGGATCTTCGAGATCATGGGGCCGGGCGTTCTCTGGACCCCAGACTCCGGGAAGCCGGGTGCGGTCTGGGTCGCGCAGCGGGTGCCGGATGATCACGTGTACGTAGGGGCGAACCGGAGCCGGATCGGCGAAATCGATCTGAACGAGCCGGACTGGTTCATGGCTTCCCCCAACATCCACACGCTTGGCCAGGAGATGGGGTGGTGGAGTCCGGACAGCGGCATCCCCTTCAGGTTCGACGACGTGTATGGCCCAAAGGAGGGGTTCTACAACAGCCGCCGCGAGTGGCGGGTGTTCGACATCCTCGCCCCATCGCTCGAATTCGATCCGTACGCGAAAAAGTACCCGTTCTCCATCAAGCCCGACGAGCTGGTCTCGGTGACCGATCTGATGGCCATTAAGCGAGACTACTACGAGGGAACGGAGTTCGACCTCACCCAGGGTCTCGCCGCCGGCCCGTACGGGGCACCGGACCGATGGCCGACCGCCAACGCCGCCGGCGGGGCGAACTGGGAGCGGGCGATCTCCATGTTCCGCTGCTCGTACTCGTTCGTGTCTCAGTCCAGAAACTGGCTTCCGAACCCGATCGGCGGCGTCCTGTGGTTCGGCGAAGACGCTCCGCACACGACCTGCTACGTACCGCTGTACTGCGGCATCACCGAGGTGCCCAAGTCGCTGCAGGTACGAGACATCTTCACCTTCTCCCGGGAGTCGGCCTACTGGGCGTTCGACTTCGTCGAGAACTGGTCGAACCTTGCGTACTCGTACGTCATCCAGGACATCCGGGCCGTGCAGCAGAAGTTCGAGAACGAGTTCTTCGCCATGCAGCCGGCTGTCGAACAGGCAGCCCTCGCGCTCTACAATGCCGACCCGAAGCTGGCCGTTACGTTCCTCACCAACTACTCGAGCGACGCGGTCAACCGTGTGGTGTCCGCGTGGTGGGACCTCGCTGACACGCTGATCGCCAAATACAGCGATGGCTACGTCTCTGCAGGCGGGCGGAGGGTGGCGAGGGTCTACCCCAGCTGGTGGCTCGAAGCTGTGGACTACGCGAAGACCACCAATCCCGCTCTGTACAAGGACATCATCTACAACGACGAGAAGTAGGTTGTGAGACGTGGGGGGGCGGCCGCTACCGGCTGCCCTCCCACGTTGGCCACGCCAGCGCCGCCGCCACGATCGACCGTTCCTCCACGGGTCCGAGCGTGGGTGGACGTCCGGGCCTGGCAGACGTTCGTCGGGGATGAAGAGCATCCGCCCCGTACGCCCGGAGGCGCTTCTTCCACCGGTAGAACACCGTGCGCGAGATGTCGAGTTCTCGACACGCCGCGCTCACGTTGTCCAGTTCCTCCGCTTGGCGGAGTGCATGGAGCCGGAAACCGTGTACCTTGTCCTCGAGGGTCATCGGGCTTCCTCCCAGGTTTCTTGTCGGATCCCTGGTGAGCTTGCCGCGGTGACCCTCGCTCCTGCTACCCCCTCCCCACACCCCCACCTGTCAACACTACTGTGAAACGGAACACTCTAGGGGCAGATCTACCAGGGCGAGCTTGGTATAATCCAGTCACCTGGGCGTGTGGTCAACGGCTGGTGTCGCTTGGGGGGGGTGATGGGGGAGGAATGAGTCGAAGTGGTCTGCAGTGGGCTGGCTGTACCAGTGAGTAAGCAGTTCGTCTCAGTATCATGCTGTAGCGGAGGAGGCAGAATGAAAGCTGCGAAACTGACACTATTCCTAGGACTTCTCCTTGCTGTTGGACTCGGACTGTACTGCATCGGAGCCCCGGAGGACCTGGACGTTGACAGCTGCACGGTTGTCGTGGTAGGTAAGCTCGCGTCTGTTGACGGGTCTGTCATCAACTCCCACAACTGCGATGACGGCTACGACACGAGCCTTGTGGTTGTCCCTGCCGCAGACCATGCGCCTGGAACCATGGCACCTGTCTACAAGAATGCGCTCAGAGCTATTCCTGCACCAGTTCAAGTGGGAGAGATCCCACAGGTAGCTCACACCTACCAGTACTTCCATATCGGATATCCAATTGGAAACGAGCACCAGGTGTTCCTCGGCGAACACACCATGGGTGGCAATCGTGCCGTTAGGGCTACCGACCTTTCGGATGCCATCATGATGATCGAGCAGCTCCAGGTCTTCGGTCTGCAGCGCGCAAAGACCGCTCGAGAGTGCATTCAGATTATGGGGGAGCTGGCCGAGAAGTATGGGTACGCCGACGGTGGTGAGTGTCTTGCTGTGTCGGATCCCAACGAGGTCTGGATCTTTGAGATCTACGGAGCCGGGCCGATGTGGAAGAAGGACAGCGGGAAGCCGGGGGCAGTGTGGTGCGCTCAGCGTGTTCCCGACGATCATATCTACGTATCACCGAACATGAGCAGGATCGACCGGGTAGACCCGACGGATACTGAGAACTTCATGGTCACGAAGGAATACCTGGAGATCGCCATCGAACTGAAGATCTACGACCCCGCGAGCGGGCGGAACTTCAGTTGGCGGGAGACGTACGGAAACGTGTGGCCGGCATTCTACTCCGGATGGTCGAGCCGAGCGGTGCGTCTGTGGAGAGCGATGATGCTGCTCGCTCCCAAGCACCCGGGACCCGGGGGCTACGGTTGGGTCTTCGTGCAGCAGCCTGACTACCCGTTCTCGGTGAAGCCCGACAAGCTTGTGTCGGTTCAGGACGTTCGGGCCGTGCTCACGGACATGAACATCGGCACGCCCTACGACAACACCCTGTTCCAGGGCTGGTACGTTATGGACAGCACCGGCAAGTGGTCCTTGAGCCCGATGGCCTCGCCTCAACCCAACAGCGCACTGATGGCTCTGATCGGTATGAGCTCAGCGTCCGCCCGCGTCGACTACTGGAGGCCCGGCGCTACCCGAGGCTGCTCGTACCACTGGGTATCCCAGTCCCGTAACTGGCTTCCGAACGAGATCGGAGGTGTGTTCTGGTTCGGGCATGACACCGGGGACGTAAGTGTGATCGTCCCAATCTACTGCGCGAACAGCAATACCCCTCCATCGTGGGCTGTCGCAGATCGCACTAAGCTGAACAGGGATTCCGCGTACTGGGCCACATCGCTTGTGGACGACCTCGTGAACGTGTATTACCAGCTGGCGAAGCCGTACCTCGACAAGGTGCGACTCCCTCTCCAGCAGGAGTACTACGGCAACCAGGCTGCGGTGGAACGGGAAGCACTGAGACTGCACAACGAGAGTGGTGCAGCCGCAGCCATCGACTATCTCACTTCCTACAGCAACGCAGCCATGCTGCGTGTCGAGTCGGTGTACTGGGGACTAGTCGACGAGCTCCTCTTCTACAATAACAGGGGCAGCTTCCCCCAGTAGAGAACGAAGAGGCAGTGGGAGTGGCGAGCAGTAGTTGGATACTGCTCGCCGTTCCATTTCGGATGGAGGAGCCCTGGCACAGCAAGGAGGGAGGCCGGCGATGAGGGTGAATGCTGGAGTGGCCATTCCACTAGTTCTGGCAGTAGTGGCTGTAACAACCGCTGCCCAGCAGACGGTAGACGGGATCATCATTCCAGTGGACCTGCCCGCGCTATACGCGCCGATCATGGTTACCACCTGCGGTCAGGCGCAAGGAGCTTTGTTGTTCCAAGCCGCGTGCGATGCAATCGGGCTCCGTTGCACGGTGTCGGACTCTGCCACCGTGGAGGACTTCGTCCAGGTGTGCGTCCAGAAGTGCGTGGAAGACACAGCATTCAACGTGCTCGTCATCACGATAGGAGCTTCCGTTGAGGGTATGAGCTCAGCCCAGGTGGACATGGAGATCGAGGTGAGGCGCTGCTCGGCTCTCGTCTCTAAGGCGCACGAGCTTGGCGTCACGGTGATCGTGGCTCAGATTGAGGGTCCTTCGTGCCGAAAGGACGAGTACGACGAGAGGTCGATCACGGCGATGACGCCTCTGGCCGACCTCCTGATCACGCGGAGCGATGTCAATGGAGACGGCTACTTCACGCGGATCGCCGAGGAGAGAGGCATCCCGCAGATCTTCATCGATGAGATAGGTGATCTGCAGCGGCTTCTTCTGGCTCTCTTCCGAGTGGAGTTTCGAGACGTGCCGTAGATCCGGTGGCGTGAGGGCGCCGCGCCCTGCGGACCGGGCAAGGTGGCCTTGATGGGAAGGCCACCGGAGGGTTCCTTCGGTGCTATCTCGGTCTGGAAGGAGGAACCCAACCGATGGCTGACGTGAGGATCGGACTTGTCGTGGGGATCTTCCCGAACGCGGCGTCGGCGCTGAGGGGGACGAGTGGTTGGCCGTGCTCCGCCATGTCAACCTGGGGTCGATGGCGGCCCTCTACGGGGGCCCCGGAGGATCTCGAAGCCCCCGCCCTAGAGGCCCGAAGGAGGTGATCGCCGTCCAGGTGGTCACAACCGACGGGGAATCCGATCCACACCACTTGACGGGAGTGACCCGGTCTGTGACTGCTCTGTGCGAAGACAGCCAACCCCGCTCCATACGGAGGTATAATGGGCAGTGACGAGAAGGGTGGATCGTGGGAGGACCGCTTTGCAGCAGCCGCCCTCCCGCGGCGATCTGCCATCCCAAGATTGGATAGGGATGGCGCGAGCGATGTGTGATGGAGGTGGAGGATGAGAGCGAAGCTGGGGTTCGGGCTTCTAGCGGTTGTATGTGTCTTCGTGGGGGCGGCGGCCGCCCAACAGACGGTGGACGGGTTCGTCATTCCCGGGAACCTCCCCCTTCTGAAGCTGCCGATCGTTGTCACCACGTGCGGTCAGGGGCCAGGCGCTCTGATGTTTGATGTGATCTGCGACACCGCCGGGATACCCTGTGAAGAACGGGAGCTCCTCACGGTGGAGGAGTTCGTCAGCGAATGCACCGGAGACACGGCGTGGAACGTCCTGGTGATCATCACAGGAACCAGCCTCAAAGGGATGGGGGCGGCGGGGGTGGACGTGGACTCCGAGGTCAAGCGATGCCTGGCGCTGATCGAGGCGGCACGCGAGCTCGGGGTGACCATCATTGTGGCGCAGATCGAGGGTCCGTCTCGCCGAACGGACGAGTACGACGAGAAATCCATCCGGGCGATGACCCCGGAGGCAGATCTGCTGATCACGCGGAGCGATGTCAACGATGACGGCTACTTCACCAGGATCGCCGAAGAGAAGGGAATCCCCCAGATCTTCATCGAGAAGACGCTCGATCTGCAGAAGCTGCTTCCGATCCTGTTCGGGATGAACTAGGGGTGACGCCAGGGCGGGGAGAGGTGCATCTCCCCGCCGCGGCTCTCCGTGGGGGTGCGCCGTGATGAGGTCCCTGGTGGGGAAGGCTGAAGAAGCCAACGGAGAACCCCTCGGCCGGATGTGTCTTGGGATGAGGTGAACCGTGTACATCCACGCGGGGATCGTTCTTGGAGTCATCGTGCTTGTCTTCGCCTTGGCGAGGTTCCTTAAGCTGAGCACCGAACTGGCCATGCTTGGGGCGGCCCTTGCTGGGCTGATCGTTCATGGGTTGGTGGTCCCGTCACGTGAGCTCGTCGGCGCATTCGCCTGGTTCGAGGTGCCGCGCCACATTGTCGATGGAGCGTTCACCTATTTCGACGTGGTCCTGATTTTCCTGACTGCAACATTGTTCATGAACCTTCTCAAGGATGCAGGCGGCGTGGCGTATATCGTGCGGGGCATCGTTCGCCGGTTCCATCGCCACCGGGCGCTTGCCCTGTTGTTCCTAACCGTCGTGATGCTCATTCCGGGAGCGCTCACGGGGTCGGGGACCGTGACGGTGCTCGTTGTGGGCGCACTGGTGGGGACTGTGCTCACCTACATGGGAGTCAGCGAAGTTCGTGTCACAGCGATCGTCTTCATGTGCGCAGCGATGAGCGCCGCTGCTCCGCCGATCAACCTCTGGGCGATGATGGCTGCTGCCGGGTCGAACATGCCGTACGTCGGTTTCTTCCTTCCGTTAGGTGTGCTTTCTGTCTTGGGTGCTCTGTTCAGCATGTTCTACCTCGGTTGGAGAGGGACTCCCATCGATCTAGAGCAGATCATGACGGAACTCCCGAAGCCGCCGCGTGGGATGAGATGGTGGAAGGTGGCTATCCCGTTTGTTGTCCTGTTCGGCCTTATCGCTGCTGG
>DYGJ01000031.1 GCA_020724765.1 Thermotoga sp.
GGACAGCCGACGAGCTGGGTCTTCCCATGAAGTCCCTCGCTCCGGCCGTGCGCATGGCGGTGAGCGGGGCGCGGGTCGGCCCGGGACTCTACGACCTGTTGGCGGTCATCGGTCCCGGGATCGTCGCGGACCGGCTGCGAACCGCTGCCGGTGGCGAGAAGGAAGGATGATGAGGACAGCGCTCACTGTTTTGTTTGTGTTGGGGGTTGCCTGGGGAGGGTGGGGGCAAGACGTGCGGTTGACCCTCGCCCCTGCTGACGCGGTGGGCGATTGGGCCCAAGCTCTGGTTCCCCTTCGGTTGCGATCGACCCCAGCTCAGGACGTAGCGTTCGATGGGCCGCCTCTCGTTCTCTCCCAGTGGGGCGAAGTCGTTCTCGGTACGGCTCGGTACACCCTCCTCCTCGGGATACGGGCGGATGGCCAGGCCGATCTGTGGGTGGACGCCAACCGCGACAAGCGCATCTCCTCCGACGAGATCCTGGTCGGTTCTCGCGCGCCCGGCTACGTGGAGTGGGTCGCCGAGCTGAGGGCGACGCCATCCGGCGGAGAGGCTTTTCTGTACCCGCTGACCGTGGTGTGGCCGGAAGGACGCGGGTACGTGTACCTCGTCGGTGGCGCGCCCCGATGGGGAGAGTTTGCGGCGGGCGGGAGGACGGCGACCGTTGTCCTCGTGGATGGGGACCTCGACGGGACCTACGGGACGAAAGGGGACTTCTACGCCGTGGATGTGGACGGAGATGGGATCGTGCACGGTGAGCCCGATGGCCACGAAAGGTTCGCTCTCGGCGAGGGGTTCACATCTGCCGAGAGGAGTTACCGATTGTCCCACATCGACCCCGGTGGAGCCGCAGTCCGTCTCGTGCCCACAGGGTACGTGCCGCCCAAGCCGCCCCTTCTCCCTGGGTACCCGGCGCCGGAACTGCGGTTCACCACGTTTCCCGACGGGAAACCGTTCGCCCTGTCCGACCTCCGGGGCAAGGTGGTGCTGGTGGACTTCTGGGCCACGTGGTGCGGTCCGTGCATGAATGAGCTACCGCTGTTCCTCGAGCTGTACGAAGCGCACTCGGGAGACGGGTTCGAAATCGTCGGGTTGAGCCTTGATACAAGCGAGCGCGACCTGCGAACCGTGCTCGCCGAGCGTGACGTGGGCTGGCCGGTGGCGTTCGAGGGGAAGAGCTGGGACAACACGCTCGCCCAGCTGTACCGAGTGTATCAGATCCCCACGTCGTACCTCCTCGACCAGGATGGGATCATCCGTTACCGCGACCTGCACGGGAACGAGCTTGCGGAGCGGATCGTCGAGCTTCTCTCTACCCCACTCGCCCCAGTACTCGTGGAAGCCAGTCCGGTCTTGGTTCCGGTTCTCGGCCCCCCGAGGCCGATCCTGGAGGTCCACGCTCCGCCGGAGGTCGGTCTTGTGCCCGGCGAGGGGGGAATGTTCTCTGTGGTGCTTGTCAACACCGCTCCCTACGAAGCCGAGGAAGTGCGGATCTTCTTGGCCGGTCTCCCCGACGAGGCCACAGCCCCTGAAGTCGAGCTGGCGGGGATCCCGGCGTTTGGCGAGCGTGAGGTGCGGCTCGCCGTCGAACTGGCCGGTGCGGTGAGCCCCGTTCTCTCCGCCTCGATCGAGGTGTTGTATCATTACTGCATTGCCGACGCCTGTTTTCAGATCCAGGACGCGGTGCCGGTGGTGTTCGCCGTGGGCGAGGCAAGGCCGCGGCCCTGGGCAATCCCGGCATGGTGGATCCTCATCGCCCTCGGGGTTGGCCTCGTCCTCGCGGTGCTCCTGCGCGGCCGTCTGTTGATCGTGGCGGGGCTTGTTCTCGTGGGCGTGGCGGGAGCGAGCCTGATCGTGGGGGTCCTCCGTGGCCAGGCGACCCAGGCGTGGCGGATTGCAAGCGTCCTGTGCACGTCGTGCGTGGGGATCGACGAAGTGCGGACGGAGGACGTGACCCTGCCCCCCTCTATCCGGGATGCGCTGGCCGCGTTTCCCGGATCGGCCCACCTCATGGTGTTCCACACCCCGTGGTGCAAGTCCTGTCCCTATGCCAAAGCCCTCGTGGCGGAGGTGGCGCGGGCCAACCCCCGGATCTCGTACGAGCTGGTGGACGCCGATCAGGATCGGGATCAGGCGGAGAAGGCGGGCGTCATCCAGGCGGGGCGGGTCATCGTCCCCGCGATCCTCGTCGTCGAGACCGGGAGGGCTTTGTTTGGAACAAGCGACCTCGCTGCGCGGATCCTCGCCGCCCTTGGGGAGATCCAGTGACGCTGCGTACGTTCCGCCGGGGGACCCAATCCCTGGGGATCCTCCTCGGCGTGTTCGGGGCCACCGGGATCGGGATGACCCACCTCCTCTTCCCTGGGCTCCACTGCTACGCGTGCCCGCTCGCCATCACCGTGTGCCCGATCGGGCTCATGCAGAACCTTATCATCTCGGGCACGGTCCCGTTCTACTTTCTGGGGGTCGTTGCCACGTACGGGCTCCTTCTCGGACGGGGGTGGTGCGGCTGGTTCTGTCCGTTCGGGACGGTGAACGATCTCCTTGCGTTCCGCAAGGCCCGGTTCGTGCGAGCGTTGTCACCTCTCAAGCTGCTCGTTCTTCTCGGGACCGGCGTCGCCGCGTGGCGGCTGGCTGACACGTGGTTCTGCAAGCTGTGCCCGGCGGCGTCGCTTACGGCCTCCCTCCCCTACCTCGGGCTCGGCGTGGCCGAGGTCAACACGCCGTTCCTCATCCACATGGGGACCCTGGCGACAGTGCTGGTGGGGATGGTGCTTGTGGCTCGGTTCTGGTACCGTTACCTCTGCCCGATGGGTGGACTCTTATCCCTGTTCAACCGAGTGAGCTTCTTCGGGCTGCGGCTCCGCGCGGATCGCTGCACGGAGTGCGGTGTGTGCGCTCGATCATGTCCGATGGGGATCGAACCGCATCAGAAGATCAACTCGAGCGACTGCCTGAAGTGCGGGAAGTGCATACCTGCGTGCAAGAGCAGTGCGCTGTCCATCGGGTTCTCCCTGCCGGGAGCGAGGGGCCGTGATCCGCTACGCGCTTCTGGGACTGCTGCAAGGGCTGACCGAGTTCCTCCCCGTCAGTAGCTCCGGGCACCTCGTTCTGGCTCGGATCGCGCTGGGGGTGGATGCGCCGGGGATTGCCCTCGAGGCCGCAGTCCATCTCGGAACGCTCGCTTCGCTTCTTCTCTACTTCCGCCGTGACGTGGTCTGCCTTGCGTTGGGGTGGGTCCGTGGTGGGGAGGAGCGGCGCCAACTGGGGCTTCTTCTCGTCGGGACAATCCCTGTGGTTGCCGTCGGTCTTCTCGCACGGGGGGGGATCGAACGGGCGTTTGGCTCGCCGCTCCTCGTCGGCGGGATGCTCTTCGTGACTGCGTTGGTCCTCCTCTTCGGCGATCGGCGGGTCGGCCGCGCGCTGCGGGGGAAGGTACGATGGGTGGACGCCGCGGCGGTGGGCCTGGCCCAGGCCGCCGCCCTGCTTCCAGGGATCTCCCGTTCCGGCGCCACGGTGGTAACCGGGATCGGAATGGGGCTCACACCGAGTGCGGCCGCTCGGTTCTCGTTCCTGCTCGCCATTCCCGCGATCGGCGGGGCAGCCCTGTTCTCACTTCTGGCGGTCGCCCGCCAGCCAGATGTGAACTGGGCGGGGCTTGCTGTGGCAATGGGGTGTGCCGCCGCGAGCGGACTCGTCGCGGTCCGCACCTTCTTGCGGATCGTCCGGGCCGGTGTGCTGTGGCCCTTCGCGCTGTACTGCGCGGCGGCAGCGCTGGCGGTGTTCGTCCTGGGAAGGGCGACCGCTTAGAACAGGACATCCGCCCTCGTCCTCCGAGGAACGTTCTCCCACCGGTGGGACACTTCTATCTGCCCAGGAGGGAGTCCCCGGCGTTGGCTGCGGACCCCTCCATGCCGACACTCATGAGGCCATGGGTGGGAACTTTAAAAAGGGGATCCGGGGAGTTGCGGTGTTGTGTGCGGCGGTCACAATGATGGCGTGGACAGCCGGGGGGGCAACCCTCGCTGCCGAAGGTTTCGCCACCACCGGGCAGGGGGGCGCTGGCTGGTATTGGTTACACCCGCAGAGCCATGCCCAGTGGGAGTTCTTCGGCCTTCCCAGCGGTTCAGATCCGTACATCGCGCTTGAGGCGTTCCTCTGTCTATCCCTCCCCAACGGGAGCACACCCGCAGAGATCGAAGTCCGGTTCCTGATCGGCACCGTCGTTGGGCAGAGCTCCGGGTTGCGGGTGGCTCGGCTGAGTCGAATCCAGTCCAACGCGGACTACGCGATGTACTTCGGTCAGGTGTTCATTCTTCGACGCGAGATCGGGTTGGGATCACGGCTCACCGTGCGACTGGAGGGAGGCTCCATCGGTCTGCCCGTCGGTGTGCACCCGCATTCGGTCCGGCTGGCCATGGGCTCAGGCGGAGGAGCGCCCATGGTGAGCAGCAGTGTTCTGAGCGGTCAGGGAGGGAGCCTGGAGGAGGTCTACGGATCGGGAGGGGCGGCAACCCTCTTGGCTGCTGCAACGCCGGCACGCACCTTACCCGATTCCGCGGTGATCAACTCCGCGCCGTTTCTCACTCCGGGGACCTATCGCGGAACATTGGGCTGGAGCGGCCCGTACGACACGCCCACCGGGATGGGCCTGTACAGAGTCAACCTGCGTGTCGACGAGGTCGTGACGTTGCGTGTCGAGACAACCTCGCCGTGCCTGCTCGTGCTTATGGACCCCACGGGCCGAAAGGTAGGGGAGATCGAAGGAAGCTCCTGGCTGGGTTTGGAGTACCGGGCCACAGTGGGCGGCGCTTGGCAGATCCACATCATCTGCCGCGAGGGAGGGCCGCGCTTCCCCTACACGCTCACGCTGGGCATCCGTCGGTAGGCCGCAAGAGCGGCCGCTCAGCGCCCGAGCTTGCGGGCAAGGTCGTCCCACGAGAGCCGGACCGCCACCGGCCGGCCATGGGGACACCGCGCGGGCTCGGTCGTGCCCTTCCATCTCTCGACGAGGGCTTCCTGCTCCTCGTGGGAGAGGGTCTCTCCTGCTCGAATCGCAGCCGCGCACGCCACCTCCCGCCACAGCTCGACCAACACGGGCTCTCCCTCCAGGAGCTGCTCGGCCACGGCGGCGATCGGTTCCTGGAAGCCAAGGCGTGATTGACGCTCGGCGAGCGGCGCTGGCCAGCCGCGGAGCAGAAACGTCCGTTCCCCAAAGGGCTCGAGGTGAACACCAAGGGACTGCAGCAAGGGGAGCACTTTGCGCAAAGCTTCAGCGCGGTCGAAAGGGACTTCGATCTGGACGGGCACGAGGAACTCCTGGGTCGGGAGTCCCGTGCCGTCGCGGCTTTGTTCGAACAGAACACGCTCGTGGGCCGCATGTTGGTCCACGATCTCCAGGTCGCTTTCGCTTTCGACGATGAGGTAGCTTCCCTGGACCTGGCCCACCAGCCGCCACGGGCGGGTGATGGAAGAGACGGGCGCGGATTCCAAGAGGAGCATGGGCTCACTTCCGGCGCTGAACGGAGGGGGTGGGGACCACACTGCGGCTGCCGACTCCCCCGGCGCCGGTGCCGCCGTCTGTCCGCCCAGCGCCCGCAGCGCCGCTCGTCGGAGGAGATCCATCACCGCCTTGTCCGACCGGAACCGGACTTCTTCCTTTCTAGGGTGTACGTTCACGTCGGCGAGCTGGGGGTCTGCGTCAAGGTAGAGGAAGAACGCGGCGTGCCCGCCTCGCGGGAGATACCGCGCGTAGACCTGGGCGATCCCCAAGGCAAGCACCCCCGGTCGTACCGTGCGCCCCGACAGGAACAGATGCTGATCCACCCGTGTTGGGCGAGCCAGAATCGGCGGGCCGAACCACGCTTGCAGTCGGAACCCGGGCTCCTCCATCTCCACGGCGGCGAGCTGGGACGCGAACGCCTCTCCGTACACCTGGCCGATACGAACGAGGGGATTCTCGGCGGGCGGAACATCGAGGAGATCTCTTCCTTCTGATCGGATCGTGAACGCGGTTGCGGGGCGGGCGAGGACGATCCGCCGTAGGGTAGAGAGGAGACGTCGCCTCTCCACCGGCGGCGCGTCGAGAAACTGCCGTCGCGCTGGGACGTTCCAGAACAAGTCGCGAACTTCCACCGTCGTCCCCACCGGGCGCGGGGCGGGCTGGTCCACCGTCACCACCCCTTCCTCAACCCCCACCTCATGCCCCCCCTCCGATCCTTCGGGGCGCGAGGTGAGCGTTACCCGGGCTACGGAGCAGATCGCGGCCAGCGCCTCTCCCCGAAACCCGAGGGTCCGGATGTGGCGGAGGTCTTCCTCGGTGGAAAGCTTGCTGGTCGTGTGCCGTTCGAGGGCGAGCCGCATCTCATCGGGCGTCATCCCCACGCCGTCGTCGTCCACCCGGAGGCGGGCGATCCCGCCCTCGGCAACCTCGATTCGGATCCGACGCGCTCCGGCGTCGAGCGCGTTCTCGACGATCTCCTTCGCCACCGAGGCAGGCCGGTCGACCACTTCCCCGGCGGCGATCTTGCGGATCACTGCTTCCTCCAACCGTCGAATGGGCACCGTGGGGCAAGGCTACTTCCGCTTACCACCGTTTGCCAACGGTCCCCGCTTGTGTTACTCTCGCCCGAGACAGGACCAAAGGAGGCCAATCCGATGCACACCGTCCCTGAACTGATCGCCCTCCTCGGGCTCTCCACCGAGAACCAAGTCCGGAACCGCATTGAAGCTGTTCGGGACCTCCTTCTGGGTTCGCTCCGCCGGGGCCCCAACAACCAACTTCTCGTCACGGACGACGGCCTTCGGCTCCTGCGGGACCTCCAGGCATTGTGCGAAACCGGACATACCTTGACCGGAGCGGCCAATATCGTGCGCTATAGATACGATAAAAACGAACAAGAAATCACCGGGGTTTCGTCCTCTGTCGCCGCAAACAGGGCGAAACAGGACCAACCCGACGATGGAGGGTGGCGGATGTTAGTGGAACACCTCGCGGCCGAGGTGCGCGGGCTGGCGGGGCGGGTCGCGGCGCTGGAGTCCGCAGCCCAGCGGGAGCGGCCATCGGTGACCTGGTGGGATCGGTGGCGATAAGGACAATGCTCCTATGACCACCGAGACGAAGCTTGCCCAGGTGAAGGCGGCGATCGCCCGTTCGCCGCGGCTGCGGATGCTCTCCACGTGCTCGAACATTACCGCCATCGACCGCCTGAAGATCAACGATCACGGACCGACCCATGTCCGCATCGTGATCCGGATCGCGTTGCAGCTCTTGGATCTCCTCCACGGGGCAGGGGTCAAGCTGGGGGTTACGGATCACGGCCTCGGCTACGAGGATGCACAGGTGGTGGTGCTCCTGGGGGCGGCGCTCCACGACGTGGGCCACGCCATCCACCGAGCCGACCACGAGCTGTTCTCGATGATTCTCGCTCCAACGCTTCTCGACGAACTGCTGGTGGGGATCTACGACGAGCCGGCGCGGACGGTGATCCTCGCCGAGACGATGCACGCCATCTGGGCCCACCGGGCCGCGGTGCGGCCGCTCACCGTGGAGGGCGGGATCCTCAAGGTAGCGGACGCCCTCGACATGGAAAAGGGCCGGGCCCGGATCCCATTCCGGGTCGGTGAGCCCACCATTCACAGCGTGTCCGCGATGGCGATCGAGAAGGTGGAGATCAAGCCGGGGAAGGAGAAGCCCGTGCACATCCACGTGCGGATGACGAACTCCGCCGGGATCTTCCAGCTCGACAGCCTGCTCAAGGAGAAGCTCCAGACCTCCGGACTGCGGGAGTACATCGAGGTGTCGGCGGAGATCGAGGGCGAGGAGAAGAAGATCATCGGCCGCTACGCCCTCGACTGAGAGGGCCGCAGGTCGCCTCCGTCCACCGGGGGCGGGGTGCCGGCCCCCGCGGCGCGGCGGACCGGGCCTGCGGCCTTCCTAGGCGGGGTACTTTACAAAAGGGTCCTTTTGTCAAATCACCCCCCCACGAAAAGGACGTTCAGGGCGCGGTTTGACAGACAAGCGGACCTTATGTAAAGTGTGACGTGTCTAATGTAAAGTTCGAACCACGCCCCGGGAGGCCCCCTCGTGCCCCTTGAGTTGACGCAGGAGGATTTCCTCTCCCCGGACCAGGTTCGTCGGTTGAAGGCCCACGCCCGGCGGGAGGCGGATGGCGCGCGACGCAACGGGCACAAGGGTCCGGTGCGGGACTGGACGATCCTCCACGTGGCGCTCGACGCCGGGTTGCGGGTGTCGGAGATCACCGCCCTGCGCATCGGCGACCTCCTCCTCGAGCCGGGGCATTCGGCGATCATCGTCCGCCGGGGCAAGGGTGGGAAGGAACGGGGCGTGGACATCGGCCAGGCCCTCCGCGACCACCTCCGGGAGTACATCGAGTGGAAAGCGACGACCGGGGAAGGGGTCGGGCTGGACGGTCACCTCTTCCTCTCCCCGCGCGGCGGGCCCCTCACCCGCCAGGCGGTGTACCTCATGTTCAAGCGGCTGGCTCGGGCCGTAGATCTCCCGTCGCGGTTCACGATCCATTCCTGCCGGCATACCTACGCGTCGATGCTCTACCGGGCGTCCAAATTCAACCTCCGCCTCGTCCAGAAACAGCTCGGACATGCCTCGATCCGCACCACCCAGGTCTACGCCGACGTCCTCTCCGCCGATGCGCTGGAAGCGGTGAACGGGCTGCCGCAATGAGGCGGTTCGCCGGGTCCTGGTTCCCGATTCTCGGTTGCGCGTTCGTCGCCGTGGCTGCGGCGTGCGGGCCCGCCGGGAGCCGGGTCGGGGTCGCCCAGGTGAGGGTGGGGGGCGAGCTGGGGTGGCAGGGGCAGGCCGTCGTGGGAGAGGTGAACCCGCTCACGATCACGGTGGAGAACGGGACGAGCTCGGTTCTTTCAGCCACGCTCCGCGCCGAGCAGCGTGTCGGGTCGGGGTGGCGGGGGCAGGTCACCCAACGGCTGCGGGCGCCGGTGCTCCTTGCCCCAGGAGGGCGCACGCGGTTCGTGTTTCCGTGGCCGGTGGAAGCGGGCTCCGAGCCGGTTATCGTCGTCGTCGAGGCGGGCGGAGCGGAGTTGGCCCGGGCGACCCTCTCCCTGCGGTTGAGCGTGGAGAAGCCCGTAGCTGTGGTGGGATCGCTGGCTGGGCCGAGCTCAGGACCCGCCATGGTTCTCGCTCCAGAGGACCTTCCCGAAGACCCGCTTCTCCTCGGCCCGTTCTCCGGGGTCTGGGTCGCGCCCACGGCGGTCGTGGCAGCCGCGGCTCGCGATGCGCTCCAGGCATGGGTCGCGTTCGGTGGCGGGGCGGTGCAGGGGTTGCCCATGCCGACAGGGATTCCCTCGCTGCGCGACGACGACCTTCGTCAGGCCCTGCGGCAGCATGGGCCGCGGCCGCCGCCGGTGGGATTGCTTGTTGGCGGCACGTTGCTCTACCTCATCGCCGTCGGGTATGCGCTTGTCCCGTTGTCACGCCGTTCTTCGTCGTGGGGTGCAGTCCTGGTTCTCCCGGTCTTCATGGCTGTCGCCTTGTTTTACCCAGTGTTGTTCGGATTACCTCACGATGTGAGCTCTGTTGAATACAGTATGAGCTCCGATAAAGTTGCCCAGTTTTGTCTGGAAACACTCGCAGTCACGTCCCACCGAGGAGGGGTGTGGGAGGTCCGTGGTTGGTGGGTCGAACGCGTGGTGCCCGGATCCCAACGCGTAGGACGCGATGTGAGCTGGCTCTGGGATAGCGCAGGGCTGCGGACCGTGGTTCAGGTTGATCCGGGCCAAACGCTGTTCCTGTTTCGGTACGGTACGGCATGGCTTGGAAGCGGGAAGGAGGAAACGGTCGGACCTGGGACTCTGATCGAAGAGCGCGGCTTCGCTCCGCTCCTCGCCGCGGTGGGACCGCTCCTTCAGGAAGGGGATCGGGTGGTTCTGGATTCGACCGCCGAACGCCGCGGCGGAGTGGCGTGGCACGTCTACCGCCTGAGGTGGGAGCGCCGTGGGTAGCCTGTCGGAAAACCTCGTCAACCCGTACCACGCGTTCACCATCCTTGTCGGAACGGCATTCGCCACGGCGATCCTCTGGCCGGAGTCCGCTCCTGCTGCGCTCGCCAACCTGATGCGAGGCCCGTTCCTCGTCCACGCGGTGGCGTTCCTCATCGGGTTCCTCGGGCTGCAGATCGGGGAGGCGGAGCACGGGTACGGAACCTACCGCTGGCTGTGGCGAACGCTACGACTGGCGGGGCTGGTGGGGTTCGGGCTGTCTCTCGTCCTGCCGTTCCTTCTCGTCCACCGGGTCGAGACGGGCCTCCCCTGGCCGCAGTTCGCGGCGATGTTCGGGTTCCTGTTCGCCTACGGGCTGTTCTGGGCGCTGGTTGGGTACGGGTTGGCCGCCGTTGTACACTGGGATGGGCTTCGGTTCACGCTCAAGTACGGGAGCCTGCTCATGGTCGCCATTCTTCCCGCCCTGGCTGGACTCCCTCTCAGCCCGTTCCCAACGGTGGAGGGGATGTGGGCGGGCGCGACGGTGGGCGGGGGGGGGATCCTCCTCTACGGAGCGCTCGACCTGGGAGCCCTAGGAGCGTGGAGATGGGCGAGCAAGCGATCCTCGCGCGGGTGAGACGGTGGGCTCGGATCCGCAACGGGCTCCGGGCGGGCATGGCGGCGCTGGCGGTCGTTCTGGTGGCGATCCTGGCCGGCCGCATCGTGGGCACATCCCTGCCCGGCGGCGTGGGGTGGGCGATCCCGGCTCTGGTGGTGGCGGGAGCGATCTGGCCTCTCGCGGGGGATCGGCTCCTCCTCCGGGCGGGACGGCGCCTGGGAGTCGGCGAGAGGTTGGCGGCGCTGGACGTGCTCTCCCGTCATGGTGCCCGCGCCCTCCTTAGTCCGCTTCACGCTGAGATCGTGGCAGCGCGCCCCCGGGGATGGCGGCTTGTCACCGGTCCCGTGGAGTGCGGGATGTCGGCCCTCGCCCTCGGGCTTGCGCTGGCCGTGGCGTTCGTGCCGCCGCTCGGTGTGGTTTCGGTTCCTGTGGGGGCCGATTCGCCCGATGGGGCCCTCGTGGGCACCGTCCTCTCCCCTGAGCCGATCGCCGAGACCGCGTCTCCCCTGCCGGCGGAGGCGCTCTCCCTCTACCCGTCCCAAGCGGAGATCCCTGCCTACTCGCCGTACCAGGATCTCCTCGCCGCCGTGCTGGGGCTGGACGAGCCGGAGCTGGGCGGGCTGTCGGGAGACGAGGTGGCAGCGCGCCTCGCCGCGGAGGAGGGGCTCCTGCGGCAGCTCGCGGAGCGGATCGCCACCGCGGCTCCGGGCGGACTATCGCCCGCTGAGCGGGCGGAGCTGGCGCCGCTGGCACGGGAGGTGGCCCGGCCCGACCTACGGGAGCGGTTGCAGGACCTGCTCGATCAGGAGGGCGAGGCGGCGGCGCGCGAGGCCACCCAGGCGGTGGAAGCCGTTCTGGAGGCGGCCGAGCGGGCGAGCGAGGAGAGTGATTCGGGTTCCGACGGTTCCGGCCCGAGCACCGTGCCGGGCTCGGGCACGACCGCCATGGGCTCCGTCGAAGGCGAGAGCTCCGGGGGCGAGGTGGTCAACCCCAACGATGTGGGGGGACACGATCCGTTGTTGGACGGAGAGGGCGAGTTCACCATCCCCGGTCTGGCGGGCGGCGACCCGCTCGAGCCGGGCCCGGCCGACGGGTGGGGACCGACCTCGGCCGAGGAGGATTCGGATGTGGTGCGGGGGGGAGAGGGTCCGATGCGGGCGTACGTTGTCCCGGGGATCCCCGGCGAGTCGCCGTCGGGCCCGCGGACCGACCCGGTGGCCCTGTCTCCGCAGGACGTCGAGGTGGTCCTCCGTGCGCGGGGGATCCCCGTTGAACTGCGCGATCTCGTGCGGCGCTACTTCGAACTCATTGGAGGGAATCCGTGATCACTGACAGAGATCTGATCGAAGCTCGAGAGGCGTTCACCGCCCTGCGGGCGGGGATCGCGAACGTCATCGTCGGCCAAAACGCCGTGGTCGAGGTCGCGCTGTGGGCGATTCTCTCCCGCGGGCACGTCCTTCTCGAGGGCGTGCCGGGGCTGGGGAAGACCCTCCTCGTGCGGGCTCTCGCTCGGGCGCTCGGGCTCTCGTTCTCCCGCATCCAGTTCACCCCCGACCTCATGCCGGCGGACATTTTGGGCACGAACGTGCTCTCCGGGGATGGGTTTCGTTTCCTCCCCGGGCCGGTGTTCGCCCATGTCGTGCTCGCCGACGAGGTCAACCGGGCCACCCCCAAGACCCAGTCCGCGTTGCTTGAAGCGATGCAGGAAGGGCAGGCCACGATCGGCACGGAGACCCATCCCGTGCCGGTCCCGTTCACCGTCCTCGCCACCCAGAACCCGATCGAGATGGAGGGGACGTACCCGTTGCCCGAGGCCCAAGTGGACCGGTTCCTGTTCAAGGCCGAGGTCGGGTTTCCCAGCGAGAGCGACCTTGTGGAGATCGTGCGCCGGAACACGGAGGGCGACGGGATGACGTTGCCCGACCCCGTGCTCTCGGAGGACGCGGTGCGGCGGGCCCAGGCCGTGGTGGCGGAGTACCCCGTGCCGCGGCCGCTCATGGAGTACGCGGCGCAGCTTGTCCTGGCGACCCATCCCCACGGTGGCCAGGCCCCGGACGCGGTGCGGAGGTACGTCCAGTATGGGGCGAGCCCGCGGGGGAGCCTCGCCCTGGTGTGGGGGGCGAAGGCGCGGGCGTTCCTCACCGGCCGGCACCACGTGGCGGTGGACGACATCCAGGCCGCGCTGCGGCCGGCGCTTGTTCATCGGATCATTCCCAACTTCCGGGCCGATGCCGACGACGTTTTCGCAGGCCAGCTCGTGGATGAAGCGGCGAAGGCGGTCCGCGCGCCATGACCGACGGCCTCCTTTCCCCGTCCGAGCTGCGGGCCCTGGCGCGGGCCCGGCTCTCCCTGCGCCGGCCGGGGGGCGTTCTGCCCGGCGGGCACCTCGCCCGGCGGCGGGGAACCTCGATCGAGTTCGCCGACCACCGCCCCTATCAGCCCGGAGACGACTTCCGCCTCATCGACTGGGCGGTGTACGCCCGGCATCGGCGGCTGGTGACGAAGACGTTCGCCCACGAGGTGGAGGCGCCGCTGTACCTGTTCCTCGACGCAAGCCGCTCGATGGGCGAGGGCGACAAGGCGGGGTTCGCGCGGCGGCTCGCCGCGGCCCTGGCGTTCGTCGCCTACCGCGGCCAGGACCGGTTCGTCCTCCACCCGTTCCGCGATCGGCTGGCCACTGCCGCGACGCCCCGCCGAGGGCGGAGCGCGCTAGCCGCTGCGTTCCAGTCCCTCCATGACCTGTCCAGCGAGGGGGTGACGGACCTCTCGGGTTCCCTCACGGCGTGGGCCGAGACCGGTCCCGAGCCCGGGCTGTGCGTGGTCATCTCCGACTTCCTGTGTCCGAGCGGCTACCGGGATGGCCTTCTCGCCCTGCGCCACGGGCGACATTCCATCGCCGCGGTGCAGGTCCTGTCCGGGAGCGATCTCGACCCGCCGCGGTGGGGCGAGGTGCGGCTGCTCGACGTGGAGACGCGCCGCGGCCGGTCGCTCGTCCTCGGCGCGGGCGCGGTCCGCGCGTACCGCGATGCCCTGCGGCAGTGGAACGAGGGGCTGGCCGACGCCTGCCGTGAGCTGCGCTCGCCCTATTTCCTGTTCCGGAGCGATGCCGCGCCGGTCGAGGCGGCGCTGACCGTCCTCGCGGGGTGGGGTCGGTGAGCTTCCTCCTGCCGTGGGCGTGGGCGTGGGGCGCCTCCGGGCTGGCGGTGCTCGCCCTGTACCTCCTCCGCCGACGGGAGCGGGAGCAGCCCGTGTCCGCGCTGTTCCTGTGGGAGCAGATCCCGCCCGACCGGGCCACCCGCCTGGAGCGGATGTTCGCGCGGGTCGACCTCCTGCTGCTGCTCCAGCTCCTCGCGGTGGCCCTGTTCGCGTTCGGCCTCGCTCACCCTCTGCTCCGCGTCTCGCGGACGGCGGGGGCGGTGGCGATCGTCCTCGACGGCTCGGCATCCATGACTGTGGCGGGCCGGCCGGACGAGGCGCTGGCCGAGGCGCGACGGCTGATCGCCGACTCCGCCGGCCCGTGGGCGATCGTGACCTGGGCGGATCCCCCGCAGGTTCTCGTGCCGCACACCGCCAACCGCGACGAAGCCCTTGCCCTGCTCGGATCGTACCGTCCCACCCTGGGCGGCCGGCCGCCCCTCGGCCATGCCCTCGCCCTCCTCCCCCACGGGTTCGGCCGCACCGTGGTTCTCACCGACGACCCGCCGCCCGATCCCGGGGTGGAGATCGTCGCCCTCCCCGCCCGGGACAACCTGGCGATCGTCGCCTTCGCTGCCCGCCCCGCTCCCGACGGGATGGGGTACGAGGCCCTGGTGCGGGTGCGCAACGACACGGAGCGCTACCACGACGTCCAGGTTGCCCTCCACACGGGCGTGGCAACGTACCTCGGGTCGCGGCTCCTTGCGCCCGGGTCCGAGGACCTGTTCGTGTTCCAGATCGGGCTCGTCCAGACCGCGCTCCGCGCCGAGCTCCTCCCCCACGACGGTTTCCCGTGGGACAACGTGCGTTACTACGCGTTCGAGGGTGCGGCTGCGGTCCGCGTGCGGTGGCTCGGCGAGGAGGACCGCTACCTGTGGGCCGCGCTCCAGGCGGCCCTTCCCGTGGAGAGGGTCAGTTCAGGGACGTGGGATCTCACCGTGGCCGTGCGCACCGACCTCCCCGTGAGCCCGGCGGGGCCGGTGCTCCTCGTCGGCGCGGGCTCCCCTGAGGCCGCCCTCGGCGGAGTGCAGACCGCAGGGGCGGTCCGGGGCGACGCGTCGCCCCTCCTCCGCCACGTCGTGCCCGAGGACCTTCGCGTCAGCGTCGTGCACCCGGTGGAGCTCCCGTCGCACGCGGTAGTGGACTTGTGGGCCGGGGACGCGCCGGTCCTCGCCCGCTGGGAGGGAGACGCCGGCCGGCGGGTGCTCCTCGCGCTCGACCTCGCACGGTCCAACCTGCCCGTGGCGGTGGATTTTCCGATCCTATTGAGGAACATCGTCACCTGGCTCCTCCCCTACCAGCCGCGGCCGACCCTCGCGGTGGGCGAGGCGATCGAGCTGCCGCCGGGGACCGAGGTTCTGACGGACGGCGGGCCGGTGAGCGGGGTGTGGATCCCCGACCGGCCGGGTCTGTACGAGCTGCGCGGCGAGAAGCGCGAGGCGGTTGCGGTGAACGTGCCGTACGACGAGTCGCTTCCCGGCCGTGCGGCCACGTCGAGCGAAGACCCTCAGACCACGACCCGCGCCGATCTCACCGCCTGGTCGTGGCTGGCGCTGGCCGCGTTCCTCGTTCTCGTGGCCGAGTGGGGCCTCGCCGTGCGGAGAGGATCGTGATGCGGTTCCTCACCCCGTGGGCCCTGGTCGGGCTCGTGCCGGCGGTGGCGGTGCTCATGATGTCCCTGCGCCGACGGGCCCTCCTCGGGCGGGCCGCAACGCTCACCCTCCTGGCCGTGGCCCTCGCCGGGCCGGAGGTCGCCTTCCGGCGGAGCCAGGAGACGGTGATCTTCCTTGTGGATCGGTCGGCGAGCGTGGGCGATGAAGGGGTGGCAGCGCTCGCCCAGTTCGTGGGCCCGGTGACGTCCCGCGGAGGAGAGGTGGGCGTGATCGCGTTCGCCGAGGCGTCCCAGGTCGCGCGCTGGCCTGGGGTGGGCGAGGTCCCTGTTGGAGTGCTCCCCGCCTCCGGAACCGACATTGGGGCGGCGGTAGACCTCGCGGTCGCCCTTGCCCCGGCGGGGGCGACGCAATTCGTTCTCCTCTCCGACGGCCGGGCCACCTCCGGCGACGTCCTCGCTGCCGCCGCCCGGGCCGGAGACCGCGGCGTGCCGATCCATGTATACCCGGTGGCCCGGACCGACCTGGTGCGGATGGCCGACCTCCGTGGCCCCCGCGAGGCACCGCTGGGGACGATCGCCCTCGACGCGATGGTCGAGGCCTCCCGGCCCACCGCGGCCACGGTGCACCTCTACCGGGGCAGTGAGGAGATCCAGGCCGTCTCCATTGACCTCCCGGCGGGGCGGACGCGCCTTTCCATTACCGACGCGCCGCCGGGCGCGGGGTTCTGGACCTACCGTGTCGAGGTGCGGGCCCTCGGCGACCGGATTCTGGAGAACAACGCCCTCGCGTGGGGGGTGGCGGTGGGCGAGCCAGCGGGGATCGTCGTCGTCGGGCTCCACCCCACCGCGACCGACGAGCTCCTCGCCGCGGCCGGGCTGCCGTTCCGACGGGTGGCGGCCCTCACCCCGGAGGACCTCGCCGGCGCGGGGCTACTGATCCTCGACGACTACCCGCTGGGATTCCTCGGCACCCGTATGCTCGACGCACTGCGTTCGTACGTCGCCGGTGGCGGGGGGCTCCTCGTTGTCCAGGGCCGCCAGGCCGTGGGCGGTTACCTCGGCCCGGTCGAGGATCTCCTCCCCGTGACCTACACCGTGCCGGAACGAATCCAGGAGGCGACGGCGGCGGTGGTGTTCGTGCTCGACCGGTCGGCGTCCATGTCCGCCACGGCCAACGACGTGGTGAAGATCGACCTCCTCAAAGAGGCCGCCGCCGCGGCGGTGGAGGCCATGCCGCGCGAGGACCTCGTGGGCGCGATCGCCTTCGATCGGTACCCGTACTGGCTCGTCCAACCCGGGCTCGTGTCCGAGGTTCGCGGCCCGTTGTTCGCGGCCCTGCGCGGCCTCACCGCGGACGGGGGTACCGACGTGTTCCCCGCCCTTGAGCTGGCGGTGAAATCCCTCCTCCCGCTCGAGGCGCGGGTGCGCCA
>DYGJ01000032.1:0-11041 GCA_020724765.1 Thermotoga sp.
CTTCAGTGTAGAAGTGGGTATGCAGATCGCGGAGTTCGACGAGGGACATGACGCTCCCGCTACAGGAAGTCGCTGGCGCCTCCATCGCTCACTCTCCTGCGGAGAGGCTCACAGACCTGCTACAAACATTCGCCACCCGGCTCCACGGCCCCGAGAACCAATGCTAACAGAGCCATTCTTACCATGACCCCGTACTTGACCTCAGAGAAGTACTTGGCGTGCGGTGTTGCGTCTACCAGTGAGTCAATCTGAAGACCCAGCTCGTCACTTCGTGGGAGATCGTGCATGACGATCAGGTCGTCCTTGCATCCTCGAAGGGTATCAAGAGTGATGCGGGGATACTCTCGCAGGAGGCGCTCGTAGGCGGAACCAGTTCCTTCCTTGTTCAGCCTAGTAACGTACATGACATCCACTTCAGACACCACCTCATCAACTGATCGGGCCTCGTGGAACTTCAGATCCCGCTGTCTCAGACGAGCCTTCACGGCGTCGCCAAACCGCAGCTCCGGTGGAGAGACTAGGAACAGACGGGAACGGAAGTTCGACAGCGTGTAGACAAGTGAGTGCATCCCACGCGTGGATTTGAGGTCCCCGACCAAGGCGATCGACAGACCGTCCAGCGTACCCTTCTCTCGCCAGATGGTGTAAGCATCCAGCAGACCCTGGCTTGGATGCTGGTTAGTGCCATCGCCTCCGTTCAGGACGGGCACTGAAGCCACTTCAGCTGCTCTCTTAGCAGCACCTTGCGCGGGATGCCTGATGACTATCGCATCAGCATAGTGCTCCACGGTTCGAACAGTATCCTCGAGGCTCTCCGCCCTCTCGCCCGTCGCTCGCGAGCTTTGAGCGTCAGCGAAGCCAAGAACGCTTCCACCAAGCCTCTGCATCGCCGACTCAAAGGAGAGTCGAGTTCGCGTGCTGCTCTGGAAGAACAAGGTGGCAAGGATCTTGCCTGCCAGCAAGTCCAGGGACGTACGGGTCTCCACAGCCGACCCCAGCGAGTCGGCCACACCGATGATCTGTTCGATATCACGCCGTGACAGATCCTCCGTAGTCAGAACATCAGCACCTCTTCCTATCGTCATCTACCTCCCCTCCTGAGTCTGCCTCACCTTGACCATTTCGATCCGGACACGCCCGAACGAACCTCTACTCCAAGGAGATCCGGCTCATGCCGCTGCGGCACATCCGCCCTTCACAGTGAGATCACCCGTCAGCGTTCTGTACAGCGGCCGGGCGTCCGTGATCCACGGCTGGGTAGTCTGGCAGCCCGCCGACGATGATGGGATCTGGATACGAGATCCCTCGTACCCGAGACACCTTCTGGACGTCACAAGGAAGATGTCAGCGTGCGACGCCGATCTCACGGTAGCACTATGCCGTTCTGTCCGGCCTCGTCTAGTGTAGAGCCAGTTGGCCTGGTAAGGCACGAAGTACATAGTATAGACTATACAGAACCTCACACAAGAACGTCAACCTCTCTTACGCCCCGGACGACGGCATCTATGCAGAGTGCATCAGCATCTCCTGTTGAGTGGGCCGGACCCCGAGGAACCAGTAGTCCCCCCGGCAGCATGTTCGCTGAAGCAACTGCGGTTGCCTCAATGGTGATCACCGCTATACTGTATATCGGTGAGGGACTTGGAGCTGGGACGATTAGGCGGGCGAGATAGGCCGGAACACCCCAGACAAGGGGGCAGCCTCGCTCTCTGCAACGACCTCTCACCGACGGCGCTCATAGGCGTTCTGGGTTCAGCACGAGCAGGAGCGACAGCTCGGCGAACGGAGACCCGGTGTGTATCGTGGATCGTCCCGGCACCACGTCCAACATATCTCGATTCCGTCTGCTCGCCCGGAGGTTCCCTCCTGTTGTCGTGCGGACGCCGAAGGGGGTGGTCGAGCACTTCTGGAACAGGTCCTGGCGACGCTTTTCCCATAGGTGGTTCTGCCTAAAGGAGGGCAGCATGAGGTATTCTCTCGGAAGCGAAAGCTGTGCGAAGCGGCTAATGGTTGCTTTCGTGTGGGCGGTCGTCCTTGCTGTAGCTGTTGTTCCTTCCTTGCCTTGTCTAGCCGAACCGACGTACGGTGGAACGCTCGTGCTCACGTCAACCGATCCAGCGAGGATGAACCCGGTCTTGCAGTGGGACTTCCGTCAGGTGGTTAACCTGGTCTATGAGGGTCTTGTCGAGTTCGATCTTGATGGAAACCCGATCCCTCTGCTAGCTGACCAGTGGACTATCTCGACAGACGGTCTGACCTACACTTTCACCCTCAAGCCGGGCGTCCTCTTCAGCGACGGTAAGGCTCTGACAGCGGATGATGTGGTGTTCACGTACGAACTGATACTGGAACCAGGCTCGGTGAGTCCGTTCGCATCCGAGTTCGAGGTTGTTGAGAGCGTACGAGCAGTCAGCCCCCTGACCGTTGAGTTCCGTCTCAGCGGGCCTCAGGCTACGTTCCTAGGGAAGCTCTGGCTGGGGATTCTGCCGAAGCACATCTGGGAGAACGAGTCGCTCATGGAGAGCCGGTTTAACACCCAGCCGATCGGCACAGGGCCGTGGGTTCTGGAGAGTTGGACCCGACTTGATACAATGCGCTTCCGCGCCAACGAGCTCTACCATGACGGCAGACCCTATCTGGATGCACTTGTGCTGAAGGTCATTCCCGATGCCACAGTTGCATTCGCAGCTCTTCAGCGCGGAGACATCGACTTCCTGCCCTTCACCGGGATTGTTGGCGGTGTTCCATACGAGCAGATTCCAGCTCTCAAGGCGAACCGGAACCTTGTTGTCCACTTGTACGAGGTACCACAACCACAGACACTCTGGCTTCGCGTAGACGAACCTCCTTTCGACAACCTGCTGGTGAGGCATGCCATCGCACACGCGATTGACAGGGAGTTCATTGTCGAGCGTCTCTTGTTCGGATACGGCATTGTCGAGCACAGCCAAGTTCCCCGTCCCATCGGGTGGGCGTACAATCCGGACGTAAGGCGGTACGAGTACGATCCGGCGACCGCTGAACAGCTACTCGATGCTGCAGGCTTTCCGCGAGGGGCGAACGGCGTGCGCTTCGAGACAACGATCTACGGAACCCCGGGGGCACGGCAGGTTCTCTGTGAGTTGCTGCAGGAGTACTTCCGCGCCATCGGCATATCCGCGAAGATCGACATAAGCGACTGGACGACCTACATGAACAAGGTCCGGAACGACCGAACTGCTCGCGGAATGTGGAGCATCATCGCGATCCCAGCGCTTCCGGATCCAGATCTGGGGACGATCTATGTTGCCTCTGAGGAGATCAAACCGGGGGGCCGGAACCCTTCCCAATACAGCAACCCTCGTGTGGACGAACTCATAGCGCTCGGCCGGACTACAACTGACCAAGCAGAGAGGCGCGAGATCTACCTGGAGTACCAGGAGATACTCGCCGAGGACTGCCCCGGCATCCCTCTCTACATCCTGACAGCGGTCGACGTCTGGAACGCCAGATTCACAGGGTTCTGTCCAACGCAATGGGGGGCCGGTTCTTTCAAGTGCCTACGTCTGGTCTACGAGACGAAGTAGGGTTTATCGGCCAGTGATCACTGCCTTCGGATTGTCGCAGGGCAGCGACGGAGGCAACCGGCACCGTTCCTGCCCTGCGGCAAAGGAGGGTTGCTGCATGCACGAGTCAAGAGGTCTGCGCGCCAGAGCGCATGGCCCGGTTGCTGTTGACGATGCATACGTGGTCGGTCTTCTCCGCGACCTGGTCAGGTTGCCGAGTGTGAATCCACCGGGGAATGAGGGGCCGGTTGCGGAGCTGCTCGCCTCCCATCTCAGGAAACTCGGTCTGCAGACGATGCTGTTGGAGGCGCAAGCCGGCCGTCCCAATCTTGTCGCGATCCTCAGCGGCTGCTGCGCAGAGCCCGTCCTCCTTCTGAACGGTCACATGGACGTCCAGCCACCCGGACCGCACGACAAGGAACCCTTCAGCGCAATCGTCAGGGAAGGGGCGCTCTACGGGCGCGGAGCTCTTGACATGAAGGCAGGGCTGGCAGCGATGGTCTCGGCGACTAAGGCGGTGGTCGATAGCGGGATTGGGCTCCGCGGGACTCTGATGATCATGGCGGTGGCCGATGAGGTCTCGGGTGGGTTCCAGGGCACCGGGTATCTCGTCCGAGAGCACATCCTGAAAGGCAAGCTGCCACGTCCTGACCTCGCGATGTCTGTGAGCCCAGCGGCCCTGAAGTCCGAGTAGCGCATCGCGGGACCGTCTGGGTTGAGATGACGGCGTCCGGTAAGCCCGCGCCGGCAAGTCGTCCCTGGTTGGGCGTCAACGCGATCGAGCGCCTTTCCAGAGCGCTTATTGCCATTCAGGACGGATTCCCTGCAGCGGTCGCAAGCGCACGACACTGGATTCTCCCTCCGCCCACGCTTTCCGTGGGAGTGATCTCGGGTGGGGTGAAAGCGAACATGGTGCCCGAAGTCTGTAGGGCAGTCCTGGATAGACGGACACTGCCTGGGGAGAAGGCAGAGACGATCATTGAGGAGCTCCTTCGCGTGTTGAGAGAGTCAGAGGCTGTTGATCAGCTAGATGAGTACCCAATCGCCCTGCAACCCCTCCTTGAGGTGGAAGCAGCCGAGGTGGCTACCACTGAGAATATCGTGAGGGAGTGCCAGAGAGCTTTCCTCGAGATCACGGGGCGCGAAGCGCCAATAGGCTGCACAGCAGGCTTTGAGGATGCGCACTTCCTTATCAAGGAAGCCGGTGTGCCGACAGCAATGTTCGGTCCTTACTACGGGTTGGGGAACCCATCAGGGGTGAATTCGCCAGTGGTGGGGTCGGGAGTGAGCACACCTTGGGAGAACGTTCACCTGGGATCAGTGGTGGAGACTGCTCTGATCTACGCTCAGCTTATCGGCAATGTCCTAGGCGGGGGGGCAAAGATGGATCACAAGCGGGTGCCCGCATGATCTCTCGATCAGCATCCAGCACGCTCAGAGTATTAACCCCGGACTGGTTGTTCTGTGCCCGAAATCATCAGTCTGTGGACACGCCAGGCATCCCGATCACGATGCCCCCACTGCACACCCCCGTGCTCTGGTTACCCTGGCAGCTGTCGCCAGGCCCCCTTCTGGCATGTCTGTTGGAGACACGTGCTTAGGTATGCCGGTAGGCGACTGCTGCAGGCCGTTCCGCTTATGCTGCTCGTAATCGTCGTTACGTTCACGATCATACACACTGCACCGGGCGATCCTGTCACCTACATGTATGCAGCCTTCAATGTCACTGCCGAGCAGATGGAGGTGATAAGGAACCAGCTTGGGTTGAACGATCCCCTGCACGTTCAGTTCCTAAGATACATGCTGAGGTTGCTGAGAGGAGACCTAGGCTACTCCCACGTGAACGGAGGGCCTGTGTTGTCGCTGATTGTCCAGAGGCTGCCCGCTACATTGCTCTTGTCCCTCTCTGGTCTGGCACTGGCCTCATTGGGTGGCATTGCACTGGGTGTCGCTGCTGCAAGAAGACGAGGCTCCATAACTGACTACTTGGTCTCCGCTGTCTCCGTAGCAGGTTACTGCATGCCTGTGTTCTGGCTTGGCATTGTCCTCGTCTTGGTGTTCGCGATCTGGCTCAAGTGGTTCCCAAGCATGGGGATGGAGACCATGCGTCAGCAGCTGACCGGCCTTGCCCGACTAGGCGATGTGGTCAGGCATCTAGTTCTTCCGGCGACGACCCTGGGAAGCTACTTCCTGGCGGAGTACGCTCGGCTAACCCGTGCAAGCATGCTTGAGACATTGTCCCAGGATTTCATCGTGGTTGCGAGAGCAAAGGGTCTCCGAGAACGCGCAGTCATCTGGAGACACGCGTTGCGCAATTCCCTACTAGGCATCGTCCCTGTGCTGGGCGTGCACGTAGGGATCCTTCTCGTAAGCGCGACTGTAACCGAGACGGTGTTCGCGTGGCCTGGATTGGGGCGCCTGACGTTCAACGCGGTCCTTCAGCGGGACTACCCCCTGCTGATGGGAGTCTTTGTGTTCGTTGGCTGGTCGGTGATTGCCGCGAACCTTGTGGCAGACATCGTGTGCGCCATCGTGGATCCGAGGGTGAGGTATGTCGACTAGCAGATGTACAGAGACCAGGCGGCCACCACAGGTGCGCGGGAGGCCGCCTGGTCACACGAGGTCGGGGCAGGCGGGAAGATGTGAGATCGGGAGGGGAGATGATCTGGCGGCGATTCCGTAGACACAAGGCCGGCATGGGTGCGTTGGTTGCCCTTGTTCTGTTGGGGAGCCTAGCCGCATTTGCCCCCTCAGTGGCTCCATATGATCCAAGAGCTATCTCGCGCTCGACTCTGAGGGCACCTTGCGCAAGCCATTTCTTAGGAACCGACAACCTTGGCAGGGACGTGTCCAGTCAGATCCTCCACGGTCTGCGCGTGGCGCTTGTGGTTGCAGTCGCGGCGGCAGCGATCTCGACACTCGCAGGGACTGTAGTTGGGGGCGTTGCTGGCTTGGCAGGTGGGCCAGTGGACGCAGTACTCATGAGATTCACGGATGGTTTCATGGTGATCCCTTCGTTCTTCCTCATCCTCCTGGTCGCGGCAACGTATGGATCAAGTATCGTCACCGTGACCGTCATGATCGGGATGACATCCTGGCCCACAACTGCACGAGTGGTCAGAATGCAGTTCATATCGCTCAAGGAAAGGGAGTTCGTGATGGCAGCGCGCGCCCAAGGAGCAAGCACCGCACGGCTGATGCTATGCCATCTCCTGCCGAACGCCCTCCCAGCGATAACCGTGGTAGCTGCGCTACGCGCTGGCGGAGCCGTGCTGCAAGAGGCATCGCTGAGCTTCCTGGGTCTTGGGGATGCTAACGTAGTGAGCCTCGGGCGCATACTGATGTCCGCGCTGCAGTACATGCAGCTTGCCTGGTGGCCGGCTGTCTTCCCAGGGTTAGCTCTCTTTGTCATTGTCCTGGCGTTCAACCTCTTCTCAGATGGGGTGAACGACGCACTCAACCCAAGAGTGACAAGGAAGGCATGTGGATCATGAGGCAGCGTGACAGACGCGAGACGCAATGCAAACTGGGTGAGGTGACTATGAGGCAACCTGTCATCGGCATCACCATAGGCGTCGGCACAGATGACACAATGTACGCGATGCGGACGCAATACGTGGACGCGACAGAGGAGTTCGACGGCATCCCGCTTCTCCTCCCGTGCAAACACAGGGAGAGTTGTGCCTCTGCAAGACGCTATGCGGATTGTGTACACGGTGTTCTTCTGGGGGGCGGCCCCGATGTCGACCCGACGTACTTCGGAGAGGAGCCGCTCCGCGGCCACAGAAGGATCGACCCCGCAAGAGATGCCTTCGAGCTGGAGCTTGCGCGTATCGCGTTTCTCAAGGGAGTGCCGGTGCTGGGCATCTGTCGGGGAATCCAGGTCATGAACATCGCTGACGGGGGAGACATCTACCAAGACATATACAACCAAACCGACAGCAGGCTGGCACACGAACAAGACGCGCCAAGGAGCCACCCAACTCATTCCGTGGAGGTCTGTGAGAATACTGGGCTTGCTCACACCACAGGGGCTGCTGTCCTGCACGTCAATAGCTACCACCACCAGGCAGTGCGGTCATTGGGTACCAGCTTCGTGCTGGCTGGTATCGCCAAGGACGGGGTGACTGAGGCAATCGAGTCAAGCCGAGGGAACTACGCCCTCGGGGTTCAGTGGCACCCCGAGCACATGCTCGGCAACGATGCTTGCTCACGAGCGATTTTCAGCTCGTTCATCGAGGCCGCTGCTCGTTTCGGTTTGGGGCGCAGTAGGTGAGGCATATGTTGGTCCCGACCAGATCTGGCCTCCGGTACGCTGAGTTGGTGGCTCGGTCCACACCCGGGCTGGCAGAGACCCGTGCCACGGAAAACGGAAGCAGGCAGAGGCCAGAGAGCTCCGGATCCATTATGTGGGGGGACAGATGATCAAGCGCATCGTGACAGATGACAGAACACTCTCAAGGCAGGCCTACCACGCTATCCGCGAGGCGATCCTGAGCAATGACCTGCTTCCCAACACAGCAATCTCGATCAACGACCTCTCTCGACGTCTTGGTGTTAGCCCAACACCGGTTCGCGAGGCGATCAAGTGGCTTGAGGCTGATGGTTTGGTCACCTCTGAGGCATACAGAGGGATCCGGATCGCTGCCGTGTCTTCAGATGATGTACGCGACACCTACGAGGTGCGGCTGGCCATGGAACCCTTGGTGGCGCGGACAGCCGCAGAGCGCGCTCTCTGCGACAGACTACTCTTGAGAGATCTAGGCACTCTCAAGGAGAAGGCATCACGGCTGTTGTCGGCAGTGAAGCGGAAGGAGCAAGGGCTGGCCTGGGCAGCCATCTGCAAGGAGGTCGATCTCGAGCTCAATGAGATACTGCTCAGGGCAACTCGCAATGCCCTATTGAGAGGCATCTTCATGCGGGTGTCCGATCACTCCCGCCGGATTCGTACGTTCGTTGAGGCTACGTGTGATTCCGACATCAGCGCGGTCGTGCTGGAAATGACAGAGGAGCACCTTGACATCATCAAGGCCCTGTGCGAGGGCGATGGCAATGGGGCTGCGCGGAACGTTCGTGCCCATCTAAGGAGTGCGCGGCGTAGAACGCTAGAGTCCTTAGGGCGAAGTGGCGATGAGACCCATCTTCGCGCGTTGACGGAGTGCGACAACCGGACGGGAACGGTTGTAGCTGAGAACGTTCAAGGGGCCGAAGGGATGGGAGACCGCAGATGACAGACACAGACCGAGGAGTCCGGGTACACACGTCTGTTTGCGATCAGGAACCACTTCTCTCCGCGAGGGGCGTCTCCAGGATCGCCGTTGCGGGGTCGGTTAGTGAGAGGGCTGACGCGCCTGCGGAGTCCGAAGCCGCAGAGCGCACCGCTACGAACTGCGCGCGTCAGCCCCTGGGGCGGATCAGACCAATAGGACCACGATCTCGCTGGTGTACAGAGTGTGGCACACGGGCGGCGCTCTGCCATGAAGGAGTGGGAGAACGTACCGGGCGCGCACGGCTAGAAGTATCGCGTCCAGAGGAGCCCGAGGCAGCGGGACAAGGTCGTCAGTTCCCTGAAACGTGTGGCAGGAACCGCGGGACTGCGTCCGGCAGGAGTTGTCAGCTGTCCTGCTCTAGGCGTATTCCACAGCGCCTGATCGGAGGCTCAAGCTCACTGGCCGCAGAGCGACACGGCGGAGAGGACGATCCGCGGTGGGGGCGAGAGGCGCTGGGGTGGGCGCCGGAGGCTGTATTGCAGGATCGTGTGTACGGAGACCTCGACTTGCATGAGGAGCAGGGCAACGCTGAAGTGCCGGTGATCAGCTTCAGCCGACCGGGCGCTGGCCAGAAGAGCCTGACCGGCCGCTACTGTTTCTAAAGGGAGGAGACAACGCACATGCGTCCATACGTGAGTCAGAAAGTCGCGCAGTTGACGCCTTCAGCTACGGAGGAAATGGACAACGAAGTCAAGCGATTGCGGCGTGCTGGGGTTACCGACCTGATATCGTTGGCCGTCGGCGAACCATGCTTCGACACGCCTGTCCACATCAAGGAGGCAGCCTGCGAGGCTCTGCGGGCCGGAAGAACCAAGTACGAACCCACGGCTGGGGATCCAGAGCTGCGTGAGGCTATCGTCGCGAAACTGGAAACGGAGAACGGCGTCCGCGTAAGGCCAGACGACGTGGTGGTGACAGCCGGGGCGAAGTTCGCGATCTTCCTTGCTTTCCAGGCCACGCTGTCACCGGGCGATCGCGTAGTGCTGTTCGATCCAGCATGGGTGTCGTACGCGCCGGCGGCGGAACTGGCTGGAGCGACTGTGGTCCGAGTGCCCACTCATGGCGATGAGGGTTTCGCACCCGACCTAGACGCCCTCCGAGCCGCTCTTGACCAGGGGATCAGGTTGGTTGTCATCAACTCCCCGAACAACCCGACCGGAGCGGTCTACTCTGAGGCGGTCATCGCTCAGATCGCCGACATGGCCACGGCAAGCGGATCGTATGTGTTGTCGGATGAGATCTACGAGTATCTGGTCTTCGAAGGCTTGCACTACAGCCCGGCGCGTGATTTTGACAACGTGATAACTGTGAACGGCTTCTCGAAGTCGTATGCTATGACCGGATGGCGGTTGGGTTACGTGACAGCACCGTCCGACGTCGTCCAAGGGATGCTAAAGGTCTACCAGCACTCTACGAGCTGCGTCACCTCATTTGCTCAGTCAGGTGCTCTACGAGCGCTGGATTCTGCGGATTCGCGCCGAAGCATTGATGATATGGTCCGAGGGTATCGAGTGAGAAGAGATGCCCTCCTGCAGATGATCTGTCGATCTGATCACCTTGACCTCCCTGTCACGCCGCATGGTGCCTTCTACGCCTTCCCACGATACAGGAGACACTGTGACTCTCTCGATGTGGCAAAGCGGTTGCTGGAGCACGCGCACGTGGCCGTTGTTCCCGGAGGGGCGTTCGGCCCGTCCGGCGAGGGGCATCTCCGACTATCCTACGCAGCTGCAATCCCCGATCTCGTAAAGGGGCTGACCCGTATCGAGGCGTACTTGGCCGGCTGGAGCCGCGAGAATGAGTAGGCATGCGCAGTCGTCGGGGCTACGCGTATTGGAGGGCAAGCACTTCATGCTTGGCAATCACGCTGTTGTGGAGGGTGCTCTAGCAGCTGGATGTGATTTCTTCGCAGGATATCCGATCACGCCAGCGAACGAGATATCAGAACGAATGGCCCTCCGCATGCCGCAGGTCGGAGGACGGTTCGTCCAAGGGGAGGACGAGCTGTTCTCTATCTTTGCTGCAACCGGCGCAGCCCTGGCCGGTGCAAAGGCAATGACTGCAACTGCAAGCGCTGGGTTTGACTACATGCAGGAGGGAATCGAGTACGCTGTTGCGGCTGAGATTCCGCTCGTCATCGTTGACGTACAGCGATGCCGCGGCGAGAACTACGCAACGCATGCTGACATCATGCAGCTGAGGTGGGGCGCGGCTGGTGATCACGAG
>DYGJ01000032.1:11051-16705 GCA_020724765.1 Thermotoga sp.
TCCCGCATCTGACCAGGAGCTGTTTGATCTGACCATCAGGGCGTTCAACCTCGCTGAACGGTACCGAATGCCAGTGATCGTGACGTCAGAAGCGACGATTGCTCTGATGCGAGAGGACCTGACGATCCCGAGTCCAGACCATATCGAGGTAGTCGAGCGAGTCTCCCCGAGCCAACCTCCAGAATCGTTTGTGCCCTTCAGCGGAATGGTGGGGGAGACGCCCGCACTTCCTAATCTGGGAACAGGCTACCGAGTGCTGCACTCGCTAAATCCGCATGATGAGAGAGGAGGAATCAAGTGGGATCCCGATGTTTTCGAGGGCATGTACGAACGCATCCTCGGGAAGACCACCTGCCACCGGGATGACATCGTCTCCGCTGAGGCGGTGCTTCTGGAGGATGCTGAGGTTGTTGTGATTGCCTATGGAAGCGAAAGCCGCCCTGCCCTCGATGCCGTCCTTCAGGCTCGCGAAGAGGGAATCCAAGCTGGGATGCTCCGCCCTGTAACCATATGGCCCTTGCCAGACAACGAAATCGCGCTTGCTGCTGAGAAGGCCCGTTGTGTCCTCTCAGTTGAGATGAACGTTGGCAAGTACGTCTCCGAGATCGAGAGATGCGTGGCGGGGCGCTGTCCGGTTGAGCGGCTGACTAAGAACCGAGGGGAGATTCACACGCCAGCGGAGGTGTACGCTGCGATCAAGGAGGCGATTGGATGGAAGCACACCTGATTCCTACGTACCTACGGAGGGATGCGCTCCCGCACTTCTTCTGCCCTGGCTGTGGCGCCGCGCAGGTCATGAACTACTTTGTACGCGCGGCTCAGAATATGTCGCTGGATTTCGACCGTCTGGTGGGAGTAGGGGGTGTCGGCTGTGCAGCAAGGATCCCTGTCTACCTGAATATTGATGCACTTCACGGTATTCATGGGAGGACGCTTGCTTGGGCGACAGGCATGAAGCTGCATAACCCGGACCTGAAAGTCGTGGTGTTCGCCGGCGACGGAGATGCGGCGGCGATCGGCGGCAACCATCTCATACATGCGGCGAGACGTAACGTGGACGTGACGATGATCGTGGTCAACAACCTCACCTTCGGGATGACGGGAGGGCAGGTCGCGCCGATGACTCCAGGCGGGCTGAGAACGATGACCACACCGACTGGAAACGCTGAGCCGCCCTTCGATCTCTGCCGATTGGCAGCTGCTGCAGGAGCAACGTTCGTGAGTCGCTGGTCGACCGCAACTCCGCGTCAGGGAATCCGCGCGCTTGAGAAGGCACTGCGACACAAGGGGTTCTCGCTAGTCGAGTTCGTCGTTCAGTGTCCTACGAATTTCGGACGGCGCGCGATAGGAACTGGCGACCCCGTGCAGTGCCTGGAATGGATCGAGTCACACTCGGCGATTCGTCAGCAGGGGCCCGATGGTCGACTAGATGATTCGGGTGACGCTAGATTCGTTCTCGGCGACTTCATGGCTCGCGAGAGCCCTATCTTCGAGGGGACCTCGCGTTCGCCGAGTGAGGGGAGGTCCGAGTGAGATCCCGGGAAGTCAGCATCCAGTTCTGTGGGTTCGGGGGCCAGGGCCTGATTCTTGCGGCCACCGTATTGGGAGCGGCAGCCGTGTCCTCCGGCCTCAGAGGCGTGCAGACTCAGTCTTTCGGATCCGAGGCGCGCGGCGGTGAGTGCCAAGCTCAGCTGGTTCTCTCGGCGGAACGGATCAACTCGCCTGTTGCCAGCGAAGTCGACATCCTTGTCGCGATGTCACCAGAAGGGCTTGCTCGCTATCTCCCTCGACTTCGCCGAGGAGGCGTGCTGGTAATGGATCCGCAGTACGTGGCCCCACCGCAGGGTCATAGCGCAAGAGCGGAGGCGATCCCGGCAACTGAGCTGGCCTCGACGAAGCTGGGGAACCGCCTTGCGGCGAACATGGTCTTGCTGGGTTACCTCGTCGAAGCCACAGGAATCGTTCCATGGGCGGCCCTCGAGGCATCGATCCGTCAGAACGTGCCTGAACGCTTCGTTGAGCTCAATGTCTGTGCAGCCAACGAGGGCCGGACCTGGACCATGGGACGCAGCGCCAGACTGGAGGTCTAGGGATGCAGCTGTTTGAGTTCCAGGCGAAAAAGATTCTGGAGGAACACGGTGTTCCCATACCTGACGGAACGCTTGTATCAACGCTGAGCGGGTTGAGGGATCTACGCTATCCAGCAATGGTGAAGGCTCAGGTCAGGTCTGGTGGAAGAGGCAAGGCAGGCGGTGTAGTGAGGGTCGGCGACGCTGACCAAGCGGAGATCGCCGCAAGCGGACTGCTTGCCGAAGGCCTTCTGGGTCAGCGAGTGAGCAAGCTCCTTGTGGAGGAGGTCATCCGAGCTGATAGAGAACTGTATCTTGCGGTCACCTGCGACGGTCTTCGCGCAGTCCCAGTCATCATAGCAGGCTCTAAGGGAGGGGTAGAGGTGGAGAAGTGGGCGCAGGAGGCTCATGACGGGGTAGTCAGAGTGTACTGCGATCCGGTGTGCGGCCTTCTCGATTCGGGTGTGCACTTCTTGGCGAAAGCCCTCTCCCTTCCTTATGCCAGCTTTGCCCCTCTCGTCCGGAACCTCGTCGATGTGTTCCTTCTCTATGACGCGATGCTGGTCGAGGTGAATCCCCTTGCCCTGTCGGGAGATAGCTTGGTGGCGCTTGATGCCAAGATCGAGCTTGATGACAACGCTGCGTTCCGGCATGTGACGCTGCACACACATCTGGCCGCAGTTGACACAGCATCCCCGGCTGGGCGAAGCACTGAGGTCGGGAAGGTCGCAGTGGTCCCTGGAATCACCCACATCCGGCTAGACGGCGAGATCGCCTTGATCTCTGATGGAGCCGGGACTGGCCTTCTCACGCTTGACATGGTCACGGATGCTGGCGGCCGAGTCGGCAGCTTCTCTGAGCTCGGGGCCGCAGCGGGTCGAGAGGCCATGTGCCACGCTCTCGGGATCGCGTTGGAGGACCCCCAGATGAAGGTCGTTCTGATAAGCCTGATAGGTGGACTCACCAGAATGGATGACGTTGCTGCAGGGATTGTTGATGGTCTGGAAGGTGCTGCATCGCTGCCCCCCCTGGTGATCAGGATGTGCGGGACGGCTGAGGAGGAGGGCAGACAGGTCCTGTGTGAGGCGGGTCTCTCCTCTGTCGATGATCTGCATGAGGCAGTCTGCAGAGCCGTGCTGCTTGCTCAGGGAGCAGGACAATGAGCGTTCTGGTGAGCAGACAGACGCGTGTCCTCGTGCAGGGCATCACGGGAAAGGTCGGGGAGTACCAGACTGCCGTGATGCTCAAGCACGGAACGACAGTCGTGGCAGGGGTGACTCCTGGCAAGGGAGGGGCGGTTGTCCACGGAGTGCCTGTGTACGATTTCGTGCGTGAGGCGGTCGAGGACACGGAGGCGAATGCCGCGATTGCCTTCGTGCCCGCTGTATCAGCACGGGGCGCAGCACTTGAGGCGATCAGCGCAGGCATCGAGTTTGCCGTTGTGACTGCCTCCAACGTACCTGTGCGGGACACCATGGACATCCTCAATGCAGCAAGGGCTAACGGGGTACGCGTTCTCGGGCCCGACACGCCAGGCCTCGTTGCTCCGGGACTGTGTAAGCTTGGAGTCCATCCTGAGAGGTTTCTCCGGATGGGGACTGTTGGCGTTGTGTCTAGAAGCGGTGCACTCTCATATGAAGTGTGCAAGCACCTTGTGGAGGCGGGGCTTGGCCAGTCCTCAGTTGTCGGCATAGGGGGCGGACCGCTGTGGGACTTGGATCAGAGCGACCTCCTCCGTTTGTTCCAGGCCGATCCCCAGACAGAGGCCATTGTTCTCCTCGGCGAGGTCGGGGGGACAATGGAGCATCGTGCAGCCAAGGTGATACGTGAGGAGATGAACAAGCCTGTTATAGCTCTCGTGGTCGGGAGATCCGCGCCTCATGGAAGGAAGATGGGGCACGCAGGGGCAATCATCTCCGGCCCCGACGAGACCGCCGTAAGCAAGATAGACGCACTGAAGGCAAGTGGGGCGCTGATAGCACGGAACCCCCTGGAGGTTGTCGATCACCTGAGAGGAGTATCGTGAGCCAAGTCCGCGTTCTAGAGGCGTACTGCAAGGGGTGTGGGTTGTGTGTCTGGTACTGCAGCAGGGGAGTATTCGCCATCGGAGCTCGACGCGGTGCGAGCGGCAATGGTGTTGCTGAAGTCGTCAAGCCCGAGAGATGCGTTGGCTGCAGGCAGTGTGAGATCAACTGCCCCGATTTCGCCATTCGAGTTGATCCCCAGGATGCAGCCAGAGTGCGTGACCTGTAGGGTTCGCGACGTGTCCCATGGTGCGCAGACGATTCCCGTCCGCAGCCTGGTATCGCGAGTGAGTCATGGCGTGCCAGGTCTAGACTCGGACGCGAGACCCGGGACCAATGGCGCGCGTTGGCGGACCGGTTGTAGCCCAGGACCGCTTTGGTCTTGGTCGGACCGAGGCCTGTGTCAGGATCGCAGATGCAGGATTCAGGAAGCGTACCGGAGAAGGCGATCTGGACTGCGTGGACGGAGTTGGCAGCGATTCTCCGGAAGGCACCAGAAGACATCGGCGGGCTAGCATTGGAGCCACTCAGCCTACGCAGAGTGGGCCGGGCCAGAGAGCTGGCTGCGTCGGTGTGGACTTTGACGTAGGAGCTAGACTGGTACTATGCACTCACAAGGCTGCTCGATCCGAAGGCGGGGGGCGACCCTGCCCCGAGCGATCGGCAACAGGTTGAAGCTGTCCGTGACGTAGATGCCTCCTGGAAACTGGCTTCTCTGCTGGAGGCTAGTGCTTCAGGGACCGCGATGGGGCACGCCAGACGTGCCATTGGCTCTGATGCTCCAGATCGTGTCGTGATGGACTAGCCAGAGCAGTAGTGCTGTAGACTCCAACGCTCTCAAGGGGAGGGAGTGGGCTTTCGCCGCATCTGTGAAGAAGTAGATGGTCCTGTGCGTTGGTCTGCTCTGGAGACTGGCCAGGTGTCTGATGGAGTAGCTGTATGAGAACGCTCTCCTTCGCCGCTGTGTGCACCATCAATGCTGTCGTTGGTATCCGCTACTGCTGGCTCATCCGACAGGGCCGGATCAGTCCGGCGCTGGCCATGTGGGTGTTCTTCACCATCGCCACCGTAGGGAGCCTGCTCACGTACCTGGGAGAGGGTATCTACGGACCACTAGACAACATCCTCAACACGGCCGACATCATGCTTGTGGGAGGTGTTGCTCTTTGGATCGCCTTTTTCGGTGACAAGAGCACGCGCTTCACACGTTTCGACCTCGCATGTCTGGTCGTCGTCGCGGGGATAGTTGCCACATGGGCCATGACTCGACAGCACCTAATAGCCCACAGCGCGATCCAAGCGATACTTGTCATCGGCTACTTCCCGGTGGTACGTAGGCTGTGGAAGACAGATCGGAACACCGAATCATTCACGATGTGGATCGGCCTGATGATAGCCCCTGCCTTCTCCCTCTTATCAAGCCGAGGTGTGTTGGCCACTGTCTATGCTGCCCGAACAATGGTCTGTACAGGACTCCTGCTGCTACTCATGGTCCGAGCTGAGCGAAGGAGACGCCGCGGATCCCACGGATAGGATCAGTCTCGCAGTGGTGTTGATAACT
>DYGJ01000033.1 GCA_020724765.1 Thermotoga sp.
CTTCGCGACCTCGCTCTCCCTGCGCGGGGTCAAGGTGGCGTGAGATCGAACACCGCGTTCCACCGCGGAGTTCGCTGAGAACGCCGAGTCCCGCTGAGCCCCAGATCCGCCTTGCCGCCAGTTCGGGGTACGGAGACACAGGATGAAGGTTCTGATCGGTACGGGGAACGTCGGGAAGCTCAAGGAGGTTCTCGCCATCTTAGGGCAGATCCCAGGGATCGAGTGGGTCACACCCGCCGAGATCGCGGTCCCCGACGTATCCGAGACCGGGACGACGTTGCTCGAGAACGCCTTCCTCAAGGCCCAGACCATCGCCGCCAGCACCGGGCTCGCAACTCTCGCCGAGGACTCGGGGTTGGAGGTGGAGGCGCTCGGCGGGGGGCCGGGGGTGCGGTCGGCGCGGTACGCCGGGGAGCCCCCCAACTACACCGCGAACAACCAGAAGCTCCTTGCCGCCCTGGCCGGTGTGCCTGATCGTCGAGCACGGTTCCGAACCGTGGCCGCCCTCGCCCTGCCCGACGGCCAGGCGTGGACCGCAGAAGGCGTACTCGAGGGGACGATCGCGGAGATCCCTCGGGGAGTCGGCGGGTTCGGGTACGACCCCCTGTTCATCCCCCTGGGCGAGACCCGAACCCTGGCCGAGATGAGCGCTGACGAGAAGAACGCCCTCACCCACCGCCGTCGCGCGCTCGAAGGACTGCGTTCGGTGCTCGCCGCCTTGGCCAGATGCGACTAGCAACCTATCTGCAACGGTTTCCCACTCTAGGGGTTAGGACAACTCACCTGCAGCCGGCCAACCGACCTACTGCGCCGGAGGGAGAGAGCTCGTGAGTTCCCCCAGGAGCTTCTTTTGTTGGCGGGAGAGCTTCTTGGGAACGACGATCCTCAGCCGCACCTTGAGGTCGCCCCGTCGCCAGCCGCGGGAAAGACCTCGCCCAGACACGGTCAACACCGCGTCGGGATCGGTACCCGCAGGGATCTTCAGCTCGGCCTCGCCGTCGAGGGTCGGCACCTTCACCGTGGCCCCCAAGGCGAGCGTGCCGTAGTGGACCGGCAGCTCCACCTCCAGGTCCTGGCCGCGACGCTTGAACACGGGGTGGGGTTGGATCTCCACCACCACGTACAGGTCGCCTGGCGGACCTCCGGCCACGCCGGCGTTGCCCTGACCCGCCAAGCGCAGCCGCGCTCCATCCTCCACCCCCGGCGGGACCTCGATCGTGATCTCCGCCTTCTCCCGCACCCGGCCGTGGCCGCCGCAGTCCGAGCAGGGCAACTCAGCGAGCTCGCCCGCTCCGCCACACTCCGGGCAGGCCCGGACGTTCACGAACATCCCGAACATCGAGTTTTGCCGGTACTCGATCTGTCCGCGTCCCTTGCAGCTGGGGCATGTCTTGAGCTTCGTCCCCGGCGCGAGGCCCGATCCTTTGCACCCCTCGCAGGACAGATAGCGGGCCGCGGTCGCCCGTAGCTTGGCCCCAAACGCCGCGTCCTCCAGGGACAACCGCACCCGATACTCGAGGTCCTCTCCGCGCTGGGTTCGTCCCGCCCGTTCCCGGGTCCGAACGCCTTCCCCGAAGAACATGCTGAACAGGTCCTCGAACCCCCGACCGCCGAAGAACTCGCCGAACGCCTCCCGGGTGCGCCGGAAGTCGCCGGGGCCGAAGTCGAACCCCTGGGCCGGACCGGCATGGCCGAACCGGTCGTACTGAGCCCGCTTCTGGGGGTCGGAGAGCACCTCGTACGCTTCGGCGATCTTGCGGAACTTCCGCTCCGCCTCCTTCTTGTCGCCCTGGTGGGCGTCGGGGTGGTATTCCTTGGCCAGGCGACGGAACGCACGCTTGATCTCGTCCGGCGAGGCGGCGCGCTCGACCCCGAGGGTCTGGTAGTAGTCCTGGGCCAACGGCTACTCCTTATCCTCCTTGTCGTAGGGGATGTAGTCGCCCTGTTGTCCGGGGTCACCCGTGTCGGTGTGCGTGGCCTGTCCGGCCCCTTGGTACGCCGCGGCGGCGATCTCGCCCGCCAGGCGCTTCAGCTCTTCCATCCCGGTTCGGATCACCCCCGGATCGGCGCGCCCGTCAAGCTTCTCCCGCAGCGACCGGATCGCCCCCTCGATCTCGCCCCGTTTCGCGGTCGGGACCTTGTCGCCAAGATCAGCGAGCGTCTTCTCCACCGTGTGGACGAGGGCGTCGGCCTGGTTGCGCGTCTCCACCTCCTCGACCCGCTTCCGGTCCTCCTCGGCGTGCTCCTCGGCGTCTTTCTGCATCCGGGAGATCTCGTCCTCGGTCAACCGCGACGTCTCCTTGATCTCGATCGACGCGGACTTGCCCGTCGCCTTGTCCTTCGCCGTCACGTTGAGGATCCCGTCCGCGTCAATCTGGAACGTGACGTCAATCTGCGGCACGCCCCGCGGGGCCGGCGGCAGGTCCGTGAGCTGGAACCGGCCGAGGGACTTGTCGTCCGCGGCCATCTTCCGCTCTCCCTGCACGACGTGGATCTCGACCTGGGTCTGGTAGTCGTCGGCGGTGGTGAACGTTTTCGTTTTCTCCACCGGGATCGTCGTATTCCGCTCGATCAGGGGGGTGGCCACGCCCCCCAGGGTCTCGATGGACAGGGTGAGGGGGGTCACGTCGAGGAGGACGAGGGACTGCATGTCACCGGAGAGGACCGCGGCCTGAATCGCCGCGCCGAGGGCCACCACCTCGTCGGGGTTGATATCCTTGTTCACCTTCGCCCGGCCGAACCGCTCCGCTACCAGCTCCTGCACCTTCGGAATCCGTGTTGAGCCGCCGACGAGGACCACCTGATCGATGTCCTTCGCAACGAGCTTCGCCGCGGAAAGCGCGGCGTCCACCGTGCGCATCGTCTTCTCCATGTAGTCGGAGATCATCGCCTCGAACTTGGACCGGGTCAGGGTCCGCTCGAGGTGCTTCGGACCCTTGGCATCGGCCGCGAGGTAGGGGAGCGAAATCCGCGCTTCCACTCGCCCAGAGAGGTCCTTCTTCGCCGCCTCCGCGGCGTCGCGCAGCCGCTGCACCGCCTGGGGATCTCCCCGCAGGTCAATCCCCGACTCGGCCTTGAACTCCGCGACAAGCCAGTCCACGATCCGCCGGTCGAAGTCGTCACCGCCCAGTTGGGTGTCCCCGTCGCTCGCCACGACCTCGAACACGCCCTCCCCGATGTCGAGGATGGACACGTCGAACGTCCCGCCGCCGAGGTCGTAGACGAGGATCTTCTGCTCCTTCGTCTTGTCCAACCCGTAGGCCAGCGCGGCTGCCGTCGGCTCGTTGATGATCCGCAGCACTTCCAAACCCGCGATCTTCCCGGCATCCTTCGTCGCCTGCCGTTGCAGGTTGTTGAAGTAGGCGGGGACGGTGATCACCGCCTTCGTGATCTTCGTCCCGAGGAGCTCCTCGACGTCGCGCTTGACCTTCTGGAGGATGAACGCCGAGATCTGCTCCGGCGTGTACTCCTCGTCTCGGCCGCCGGCCGTCACCTTGATCCGCCAGTCCGTGCCCATCTTTCGCTTCACCGAGAGCACGGTGCGCGTCGGGTTGAGCACCGCCTGACGCCGGGCGAGCTGCCCGACGAGGACCTCGCCCGTGTCCGTGAACGCCACCGCCGACGGGGTGATCCGCTCGCCTTCCGCGTTCAACAGCACCTCGGGTCGCCCCCCGCGCACAAGCGCGCCGCAGGAAAACGTCGTCCCGAGGTCGATCCCGATGATCTTCTCTTTCTCCGTCACCCTCTGACACCTCCGGGTCTACCCAGACTCACCTTCACCTTGGCCGGCCGGACCACGCGTCCGTTGCGCGTGAACCCGCGTTCAAACTCATCCAAGATCACGTTTCTCTCCACATCGGTCTCTTCCGCAAACAGCGCCTCGTGGTACAGCGGGTCGAACGGCTTGTTCACCGAGTCGTACCCCACGCACCCGAGGCGCTTCAGTTCCTCTTGGACCAGCCGCTGAAGCTGGATCAAGCCCTCGCGCACGGCTGAGCCTTGTTCCTCACCCTCATGGGCGTGGAGGGCCCGCTGGAGCGCGTCGTAGACCGGAAGAAGGGCGAGCACCGCTTCGTCCAACGCTTTCTCGCGGTAGATCTCTCGTTCCCGAGCGACCCCCTTGCGGTAGTTGTCGAACTCCGCAGCCAGACGGACGAGATCGGAGCGCAGGCGCGCGATCTCCTCCGCAGCGGCGTTCATCTCCTCCGCAGCCACAGTGTCGGGCGTGATCGGTGCGTCGTGGCGGTCCTCGTTCATCCCCGCCTCCCGCATCTCACCGCAGAGGCCGCCGTGAAAAGCGGTTGCGGAGTTGAATCCAAGTCCCTGAGGTTCTGTAGCGTCGTAGCTTGTCTGCGACGGCCTTTCGCCTGTAGGCGATGCCGGGATCCGACCCTCCCCTTGGCGTCGGGCATGAAGCCCGACGCTGCAAGCTCCGCGAACTCCGCGTCTCCGCGGTGGAATCGCGTTCCGCTAGCCATGTGGTTCTCCCCTTCCGGTTCCAGCGGCGAGGAGCGCTCCCAGCCGACCGGCCACGTATCTCGCCGCGGAGAAGGCTCGGGCGTAGTCCATCCACAGCGGACCGATGACGCCCACGACCCCGCTTCCCCCCATGTACGGAGCCGACACGAGGCTCAGGTCCTCGAGTTCGGGAACCGACGCATCGCCCACGTGAACCGAGATGGCCTCTTCTCGGTCCCGACGCAGATCGTAGACGAGACTGGCAAACGCCGGCCCCTCCTCCAACACGCGCAACAAGGCCTGCCCCCGGGCCAGCGCCCAATCCGGCGACTTCACCGCGAGCTCGGCGAGGAGCTGCGGCCAACCCTCGATGTACAACCCGTGTTGCGGCTCACGTTCCGTCAGCCGGCGCAGGATCGCCAGCGCCCCCAAGGCAGCCCGGCTGTGCCAACCGTCGGGAACCGGCGGTCCTCCCAAGGGGCGCTCGGCCAGCGAGTGCTCCCGAAGCCAGCGGCAGAGGAACCCTTCGGCCTCCGTCAGCTCCTCGGGCGCCAGGTCGAGATCGAGCGGGAGCAGCCGGGAATCCACCGTGCCGAACTCGGACACCGTAACCGCAAGCAGCGTCTCTGGACCGACCCGCCGCATGAACAGTGCGCTCACGCGCGCGTGGTCCCGCGGTGGAGGAACGACGAACCCGAGCTCCTGCGTCATCGCCGAGAGGAGGGTCGCCGTGTTGCGGAAGAGGTCCGGGAGCATCCCCAGTCCCATCTCCTGGCGCTCGGCTGGCACGGCAGACGGTGCTCTCCCCAGCTCCGCCAGGTCGAGGAGCCACTCCGCGAAGAAACGGAACCCGTACGCCGTGGGGACCCGCCCCGACGAGGGGTAGGGCTTCAACAGGTAGCCGTCGCCCTCCAGTGCCAGGAGCTCGTTGCGGATCGTGGCCGGGCTGAACCGGTGTTGGTACTCGGTCACGATCTCGCGCGAGGACACAGGTTGGCGGGTCCGGATGTACCGGTCCACGACCTCGATCAGGAGTCTGGCCCTCCGTCCTTGCACTTAGCACTCACCACCTTGGATTGCTAAGTTGTATGATAGAGGGTCCACCCCAAAGATCAACCAGCAAGGTGCCACGCGACCTTCACCACACGGCAGAGCGAGCGGGGATTCTGGGCCTCTCCCGTTGCGGCTTTGCCGAGGAGGAGAGCCCGTAGCCTACCTCGGGCGCTGCAGGAACGCCCCCAGGCCGTCCCTTCGCAGCTCCCGCAGATGGGGAACACCCTGCACGACCAACGGCGTCTGGCCATGCTGCGCGGAGTACACCTCAACAAGCGAAACCAGGGCTTGGAGGTGCCGCCCAACACGCTCCTCAAGCGGCCACCCTCGATCTGTGAACCTGACGTAGAGGGCGTTTCTCTCTCCAGCACGGACGTAGAACTTGTCCTGTCCCGTCAGAACGAGAGCGGCGTCGGTTCGACCGCGCAACCGCCCTTGCGCCGGATTGGACGTTTCGAGGAGCAAGGCCAGGGTATCGGTGTTGTCCCCCCACTCCCGATGCGAGAGGCCCCGTAGGCTGACCGGGGACACTTCGACCGAGATGTTCATCCCGTCGAGCTCCAGGAGCATGGCCGCTTCCACCGCCAGCCCCAGTGCCCGCGGGTGAGCAACGATCGCGTTGATGACAGGGTATTCGGGCGATGCCTCGTGCAGATCGATCGAAAGGGCGGGGCTCTCCGCGCGGATGAGTTCCGTGATCGCGTGGCCCAGCTGCTCGGTGGGGTACCCGGTGGGGCTCCCGGGATACGAGCGGTTGAGGTTCCGGACCTCCGACCCCGTGAGCTGCTGCCCGAGGCGGTTCACGTACACCACGGGGTCCGGCCACTGGTGAACCGGGTTCGTGGCCCGGCTGCCGAACGTGAACTCCCGCGGGCCGCCCGAGGTCGGGATCTCGTACACCTGAGGGTGCCCCTCTCCGGGATCGGTGCAGGTGAACCCGGAGCGGTTGGCCCGGGGGATCACGATCAACCGCCCGCGCTCGACCACGGCGTTCTCGACAAGGAGGACGGCTGCGAGAAAGGCGGCCGGCTCGTTGGGATGGGTCCCCCCGAGAACGAGCACGGTCGCCCCGGGCGTCTGCCCCTCAAGGTAGTACACCTCGGTATCCAAACCCGTCCCCGCGAGGCCCCCGAGATACGCGCTGAGCATCCCCACCCGCGTCACCCCTGGCCCAGGGTAGATCGGCCGGTCACGGTGCATGTCCCGAAACGCGACTGCGGACACGGAGACGACCACTGCGACCCCCACCAGGAACACGATCCCCGAGATCCACGATCGCGCTGCACGGATAGCCACTCTGAACCTCCCCTACTTGATCATGAGCAGGCGGAGCACAAGCGGCACCAGCACCATCGCCGCCACGGCCTGCCTCCGAAGGCTCTTCTCCCGCAAGAGGTCCCACGTCACGAGGATCACCAGCAGCCCCACGAGGAGGCGGTATACCCAGCCGATCATGCGCCCTCCCTGCTCCCGCGGCGGCGCTTGGCCCACTCGAGCCCCAGCACAGCCCCTGCCAATCCCAGCGCAACCCCACCGAGGAACAGCCCGCGTGAAGAAGCTGCAGATCTGAACAGAAGGCGTTCCAGCGTGGGAGCGCCCACCAAGGAGGCGACGGCCACAGCGATCACGAACAGGGCGGGGATTGCACACCGCGCAAGGATCCGCACGTAGTTCTTCTCCCCCACCACCTGGGCGGCGAACAGCCCCGCCAGCGCCGTGGGGGGCACCAGATCGCCCAGCGAGGCGAACAGGGAGAGCGCGGAGGCGGTGACGATCACCCCCGATCCAAGGAGGTTCAACAGGAACGGGACCCCGAGAATGGAAGCCGATCCGAACGCGCTCACCGCGCCGAACAGCGGCATGCTCACGGCGATGCTTCCGTAGAACAAGGATCGCGGAAGGCCGGCGAACGCCTCGACGATCATCCCGCGTGCCCCAGTCAGGGTCATGATCTGGATGAACACTCCCACGCCGGCGAGGATGCCGAGAATCGGCAGCGCGTCGTGTACCGCCTGCCGCGCCGTCTTCAGGGGGTTGAACCGGCGCCCGCACAGGGGAGCGATCAGGTAGGCAGCGAGGAAGGCAATCGGAAGCCCTAGCGATGGGAACGCCGTGGGGAAGGATCGTTCGGCGACGACCAGTCCCACGAAAAGCAGAAGCGGGAGGTACAGCCGCCATCCGTACTCCCCGTGCACAGAGGGGGGAAGCTGGGACTCCGCACCAACCCGCCGAATCTCCCTCCAGCCGATCCACAGGGAAGCGAGAATCGCGGTGGGAACCGTGAGCAGGAGCAACGGCAAGTTGAACCCCTCGTACGGCATGTCCACCCCGCCCCCGATGATCATCACCGGGATGTTCACCGGCGGAGCGATCATCCCCAGCAATCCGGCCATGGCGATGAGCGCTCCCACCCGAGCTTTCCCGAGGCCCATGCTGGCAAACACCTGCGCTGCGATCGCCCCCGTGGTCAGTACAGCCGCCGTAGACGACCCCGTGACCATCCCCGCCGACATCGCGAACACCGTCATCACCGCGAGGAGCACCGTCGGCCAGTTCCTGAACGTCCGCACGAGGTGGTGGGCCACCGTCTCCAAGAGCCCGGACGCCTGAATCCCCCGCATGAACAGCATCGCGCAGGAGATGATGAGAATCGTGTCGAGGTACACGAACGTTCCCTCGACGAACTGTCGCAGCGGAAACCCCGCGCCCGCGATCGCCGCGCCCACCACAGCTCCGGCGAGCAGGGACACAGCCACAGGTTGGCGCAGGAGGAACACCGTGAGGAGGAACGTTCCCACCATCGCGATGAACACCCACGCCTCGGGGAAGAACACGTTCAGAGGTCCCACCTGCCTCTCATCACCAGTTGAGCCACGTTGAGACCCCCAGCTGCACGAGCTGTTGGTGGTTCGGCACGCCGTTCACCGACACCGGGGGGTGCCCCAGGGACCGTCCGATGTTGAGAACCTCCAGAACGAACGCGAGATGGACTCCGACCCTTTCTTCCAGGGGATGGACCGGGTCGGCCACCACATCGGGGGCATCGAGTCCCGATTCCTGGCCAGGGTTCGGGGTCTCGATCAGGAACACCAGGGCCTCCGTCAGGTCCCCCAGCTCGCGGTGCGAGAGCCCCCGGAACTCCTCGCGAGAAGGTTCCAGCTTCATCACCAGTCCCTCGAGCTCGAGGTCCATGACGGCGATCGCCCCGACCTGGAGGGCACGGGGATGGCAGACCAGGGTGTGGGCCAACCGCGACGTCACCCCCGCCTCGTGGAGATCGAACACGTAGTCCACGCTCTCCTCGATGACGAGGCGGGTGATGGCGTAGGCGATGCGCTCCGTCAATGTGCCGTCGGCCACCCCAGGGTAGACGCGGTTGAGGTTACGCGCCTCCTCACCCGCGAACGCGAGGCCGGAGGGGTGAACGTAGGAGGACGAATCGGGCGACTGGTGGGCGGGGTTGGTGAGACGAGGGGAGTACCGGAACAGGCGAGATGCCCCATCGGGCCCGTTCAGTTCCACCCACGACGGGCACGACGGGCACCGCGAGTCCGGGTAGCCGTGGACCGCGTTGTTGGCGTGAGGGATCACGATGAGGCGTCCCTCGGTGGGAATCGCTCGTTCCACAAGCATCACCGCCGCCACAACGCCGGCGATCTCGTTTCCGTGGGTCCCGCCGAGTACGAGGGCCGTCCCTCCCGAAACCCCGGAGTCGAGCACGTACACCCGCGTATCGCCGGGAGTCCCTCGCAGAGGGGAGTGGTAGTCGCTCAGCCAGCCGATCGAGGTCACCCCGTACCCGGGGCGCACATCGTGGGTGATCGGACTTTGAGCGACGGAGGTCAAGCCAAGGAGGAGGACGACCGCAAGGATCATCCCCCTCCCCCATCCAGTGCGCGAGATCACGGGGGCCCTACTTCCACAACCCGAACAGGTCGGCCAGCACATCGGCACCCTGCGCCGTAGCCACGATCGTGCGCAACGGAATCCCGCTTGCCGCGCACAAAGACGTGAACAGGCCATCCGCGTTGCCGTCCGCCTTCACGACCACGTAGCCCGCAACGGGCGTGAACTCGTCGATCAGCTCGTCGGTGAGCGTGCCGCGCCGCGGCTCCCCCTCGATGTGCATCACCACGATGCCCCATCCCAACACCTGAGCCTTGGCAACCAGAGCCGCTCCACGGGCGCTCTCGTCTTCCACGGAGATCCCCGCAGCACCGAGTCCCTTTGAACTCGCGCCGATCACCAGGATAAGTGTGCCATTCCCTTCGACCATCTCGGGCTTGGCCATGGTCTCATAGGTGCTCTCGATCCCAATCCGATCTGCGAGCACCTTGGCCATCAACGCACCCGGGCTCTGCCCGAGCGAGGTGATAAGCACCGGCCCGCTGAGCGAACTGGCGTGGAAGAGGCTGAATCCGGCCTGCCCCTGGGCGCCCAGACCGACGTCGCCCCCGAGGTCCGCGAACACCCCATCCGAAGCCTGGAGGACCGTCTCCCCGTTCACAACGACCCGAGCCCGCTCGCCAGCGAACGCCACGATCACCGTCGCCGGGAACGCCACCGCAACCGCCTGGGTCCAGGCCTTCTCGCGCCCCCCCGACCAGGCCACGAGCGTGATCCCCGTCGCCGACACGCGGGCCTCCACCCACGCCTCATCGCTCTCGTGCTTCCCGATCACCGTCGCCCACTCACCCTGGACGTGGTCGATCACGGCCTCCACGCGGCGGACCGATCCGAGTTCGACCGAAAACAGGGCTCGCCCGCTCTCGCCCACCAGAAGGCCATCGGCAACGGTCCACGTGCCCGATCGAGCCACCCACGAGGCCGCGGCGCCGGGCTGAAACCCCGCATTCAAGACCGGCCCCCCAACCACAGCCAACCCAACCATCACCAGCGCTCCTACCATCCAAAGAACGATTCGCTGCATCGTACGACCTCCTCTTGAAAGAACAGGGGAGGGGACCACTGCGCAGTCCCCTCCCCGATGAACCACGACTACGGACCCGCTGCTCCGCCGAGCCGTCGAATGTCGGCCACGCCGATCAGCGTTCCGTCGGCGAGCACCATCACCGCGTTCGTGCCGCCGAAGTACACGTCCAAAGGCCCGTACTCCTTGATCGCGTGGCCCAGGGACTTGAGGGCTTCGATGAGACTGGGAGAGAATCCTCCCTCGATCTCGAGGTTGGCCACCGAGTTCCGGCTGTAGTACTTGGGAGCCGTGATCGCGTCCTCGAGGTCCATGCAGAAGTCCACCACGTTGACGATCGTCTCCACGATCACGCCGGGGATACGGCCCGCACCCGGCGTCCCAATCACGAGGAACACCTCTCCTCCATCGAGAAGGATCGTCGGGGCGATCACCGTGCGCGGCCGCTTGTACGGACCGGCTACGTTGAGGTCGTCGGGCCGATCGGCGCGGTAGGCGTTGAAGTTCGTGTACTCGTTGTTCAGGACGAACCCGTGGTCGGGGACCACGATCCTGCTTCCCCAGAACGAGCTCAGGGTCTGGGTCAGACTGACCGCGTTCCCGTCCTTGTCCACCACGCTGACGTGGGTCGTGCACCCGGCATCGGGATCAGTCCCTACCGCCACGGGAACCGCGGTTGTGTTGAACGGCGTAGGATCTCCCACCGGGGTCTCCCGGGGAACCATTGCCTTTTCGAGCGAGATGAGCTTCGCCCGCTCGGCGGCGAACGCCTTCGACGTCAGCCCGGCCACGGGAACATCGTAGAAATCAGGATCCCACACCACGGGATCTCGATCCGCGAACGCGAGCTTGAGCGCCTCGGCGATGATGTGCACCACCGTCGGGTGGTCGTACCGGCGGTACCGTGCAAGGTTGAAGTGCTCGATGATGTTCAGCGCCTCGACCACCACCACGCCGGCTACGATCGGAGGAGCGCTGAGGATCTCGTAGCCACGGTACGTTCCACGTACCGGCTCCCGTTCGACCGCGCGGTAGGCGGCCATGTCCTCCATCGTGATCCAGCCGCCGGTCGCGCTGACGATGGCCTCCGCGACCGCGCCCTCGTAGAACACCTCCGCCCCGCCGTCGGCGAGGAGCCGGAGCGTGTAGGCAAGATCGGGGTTTTTGAAGATCGCGCCCTCATCCGGGACGAGCCCGTCGGCGAGGAACACCCGGCCTATCTCTGCATACTTGGGATCGGAGAGATCCTTGTACGCGTCGAGGACGCGGGTGACGAATACGGAGTCCACGGGGAAGCCGTTCTCCGCAAGCTCGATCGCGGGGGCGATGACTTCGGCCAACGTCATCGTCCCGTACTTGGTGAGCACGAGGTCCATCGCCGCCACAGTGCCTGGGATGCACACCGACTTCTCCCCGTAGGAGTTCTTCGGCGTCTGCGCCGTGACCGCACCCGGAGCCCACGAACGGAAGTCCACCGCCACCTGCGTACCATCAACGAGGGCCAAGATTACGTACCCTTCGCCACCCAGCCCTGAGGCGTACGGCTCCACCACACCCAGCGCGAACGACATCGCCACCGCAGCGTCCACCGCATTCCCGCCCAGAGCGAGGATTCTCGCCCCCACCTCCGCGGCCAACGGATGGGCCGCCGCAACCATTCCCTCTGTCCCAATGGCAATCTGTCCGATCTCGGTGGCCGCAGCCTGCCCGAGGCCAGGCATCGCCAGCGCCATCACTGCTGTGAGAAGACTCGCTCCCAACAACGCCGCTCGCTTCATCCTCCACCTCCATCGCATCGCGTTGCCTCGCCCCTGTAGAGCGAGGCGGGTTGGACCTCCACTGCGTACAAGTGCTCTCTTCTCGCCTCCTTCCAATCCCTCCGGCGCAAGATGTGGATCAGTCGAGTCCGCTCTAGAGGCAGACGTGAACTCCCCTTCCAGGGTTTCCTCTTCACACCCTCCTATCTTAGTACCCAACGGCGACCCCCAGCCGGCGGGAATCGGCGCCGCCGTACATCACGCCCTTTTCGAGATCGAACAGGATCCCTTGCGCGGTCCCGTAGGTCGCGCTCTTCGATTCCGCCGTTAACGCGTGCCCGAGCTCCTGAAGGCCCGCCACCACGTCCGCGCCAAGCCCGCGCTCGTGGCGCAGACCGCCAGTCTCCAGGTTGTAGATCCGCGGCTGCTCGATTGCCTCATCGATCTTCATCCCGTGGTCCACAACGTTGACAACGATCTGAACGACGGCGGTGATGATCCGCGTCGCTCCCGCCGCCCCGATCGCCATGAACGGCCGCCCCTCGGGATCAAGCACCAGCGTGGGCGCCATCGACGACAGAGGGCGCTTCCCAGGTTCAGGAGCGTTGACGCTTGTCGGGTTCACCGCGAAGTCCGCCATCTGGTTGTTGAGCATGAACCCGTACTCGGGAACGAACACGCCGCTGCCGAAGAACTGGTTGATGGTGTTCGTCGAAGCAACGATGTTCCCAGCCTCGTCAGCGACGGAAAAGTGGCTCGTCGAGAACTGCCCGTGCCCGTGCCCGCCAACCGCATCCGGTGCTCCTCCTGCCTTGGGCTCGTACACCCAGGGATCACCTGGGCTGACCTGGGTCGCCACCTTGGCGAGGTCGATCCTGGAAGCCAGCTCGCGGGCATAGGCCTTGGACGTCAAACCGACAAGCGGGACGTCCGCAAACGCCGTGTCCGCCATGTAGAGCGCGCGATCGGCGAAGGCCCGTTTCATCGCCTCGGCCATCACGTGAAGGGCCGCCGTCGAGTTGTGCCCCAGTTCCCGCATCGGGAAGCACTCCAGGATGTTCAGAAGCTGCACGACGTGCGTGCCACCGCTTGAAGCCGGAGGAACGGAGTAGATACGGTATCCGCGATAAGTCCCGGAAACCGGGGATCGGCTCTCGACCCGGTAGCCGGCGAGGTCTTCGATCGTCATCGCCCCTCCCGCGCGGTTGACCGCCGCCACGACGGCTTCCCCCATCGGGCCACCGTACAACACGCCCGGCCCCTGGTCACCAATGAGGCGGAACGCCGCGGCCAGCGCCGGCTGGCGGAGGACGCTCCCCGCCTCGATCGGGAGCCCGTATTCCAGATATGGCAAGAGGTCGGCGGACGTGTACGCAAGCAGCTTTGGGAAGCTATCGATGATGATCCCCGTCTGCGTCGGGTGGACGACGAATCCTTCTTCGGCGAGACGGATCGCAGGCGCGGCGACCTCGGCGAACGTCATCGTCCCGTAACGTTCCAGCGCGGTCCACATCCCGAGGAGCCAACCCGGAACGGCCACCGACCTCCCCCCAAGCACCGACCATTGCTCGGCCTGGGCTTGAGGCGAGGAGAACATGTCCCTCATCGCCGAAGCCGGCGCCGTTTCCCGGTAGTCGAGGACGATCGCCTCGCCGGTAGCCGCGAGGTACACGGTCATGAACCCGCCGCCGCCGATGCCCGAGGCGTTGGGCTCGACCACGTTCAGCGCAAGCGCGATGGCCACCGCCGCGTCCACGGCGTTGCCGCCCATCTGGAGGATCTCCACCCCGACCTGCGACGCCAGCGCGTGAGCAGAAGAGACCATGCCCCTCGTGGCGGCAACCTCCTGGGACGCCGCCGCCCCCCCCAAGACCGCGACAAGAGCAAGGAACGCGCACCGTGACTCACTCACCGCCCCTCCTCAAGCTCCAAAACAAAGCATGATACACAAGGTTTAGAACAGCGACAACGTTGGTGCGCCAGGCGATCGTTATCAGATCGAGCAGTGGGGATTCGGCGAAGGGCGGGCTGAGGGAAGGCGGTGCTCCTCCTCAGGGGGTGACGACATGGAAGCGCGGTTCACCGGCCCTGGGTCTCGTCTGCAGGAGAGCCCAGGCCGTGAATCAAGAGGAAGCACAGGGACCACGCGTGAAGACAGGGATCATCGCCGTGCCGCCCGAAGGCGAACACCTCTCCCGAAGCTCACGCTGTCGCCCTCTGCGTGTGTCTGATCGGCTCCGCGCCGATCAAGCGCCCCACGGCGCAGGGGCTTGCCGACAATCCCCCTTCGCGCATGAGGCCACGCGCCATTCTGAAACAGCCTTGCTGCCTACTCGAGTACGACCTGAGCGCTCGCCCCTCGCGGATCCGCGAAGAACCGTCCGACACCCTCGGCCACAACATCAGCGTAGCGCGGCACGCCCGTCACAACGAGCGGCTTCGAACGGTTGAACATCGTCCAGAACTCCGCGATGGAGAGGATGGTCGAGCAGTGTCTTCCCACACGAACGTCGATCGGCCATCCGTCCTCATCGATCGGCCAATACAGAAGGCCGCGTTCTCCCGCCTTCATCACAAACTCGTCCTTCCCCGTCAGAAGCAGCGACTCATCGGTGATCCCACGCACTCGATCCAGGAACGGTTGCGGGGTCTCCGCCAGAAAGGCCGGGGCGTTGGAGTGGTCGCCGATCTCGCGGTGCGACAGACCATGAAGGGCGAGCGGCGAAATCTCCATGCCAATCCGGAACTCTTCCGCAGTCAGGGTCATGGATGCCATCGCGGCGATCCGCAGCGCCCTCTGATGGGCAACGATCGTCCCGATAATCGGGTATTCCAGTTCAGCCTCGTGAAGGTCGATCACCAGGTCTACGCCCTCTGCCTCGATCAGGCGCATGAACGCGTAGCACGTCTGTTCGGCGAGGCTCCCATTGGCCCGGCCAGGCCATGTCCGGTTCAGGTTGCGCACATCCATGTAGGCCAGCAGTTGACCACTCGGGAAGTGTACGTAGGTTTCCGGGTCCGGCCACGAGTCGAGAGGATTCGCCCAACGATCCCCCATGCGGAACTTCTTGATCCCCCAGTCGCTCTCGATGTGAAAGAACCGCGGGTAGGCGTCTCCAGGGCGGGTAACAGTCGATGCGCTTGGATTGCTGTGAATGACGACGATCAGCTTGCCCTGCTCGACCCTGGCATTCTCCACCAAGAGATGGGCGGTCAAGCTCGTCGCGGGTTCTTCAGGGTGCGAGGCGCCTAGAACGAGCATCGTCCCCCCTGGCTCCCCGCTGTCCAGGATGAACACGTTGGCGTCGTTAGGGCCACCCTTGAGCGGAGTGAAGTAGTCCCCCAAGGTTCTCACTGCGGTCACCCCCGGGCCGAGGACCACCTCCTCTTTGAAGTTGCGGTGTTGGGCAAACGCGATACCAGCCAGGACAAGGATTATGCCCGTGACAGCCATCGCGATCCCTTTGATCGTCCACTCCTTGTTCAGTCTCATCGCGGCCTCCCGTCCCTCGGGCTGATCATTATTTCAGCCGGAACAACCTCAGCACGAATGGCATCAGCACGGCGAGGTATAAGATGCCCTTCTGCACGTCGCGGGTCTTGATGAAGTTCCGCACCAAGATCACAGTGAAGAGCGCCGTTATCACGTAGTACAGCACCATGACCGCCACAGCCACCCTCCTTACCCGCCGACCAGGAACCCAAGTCTGCTGCTGAACACGACGAACAGCGACCCCAGCAACAACACGAACGCGGCCGGTACCAGACACGTTTTCGCGAAGCCCGAGTAATAGCGCCCTTTGAAGCCCAAGATCATCACCGTGGCGCGGCCGACGACGCTTGTTGGCGGGAGCATATCCCCAATCGGCCACATCGCCGCCATTCCCGCCAGCGCGATGATCGGGTTGAACCCCTTCATGTTGAACAGGAGGATCAGCGGAACACCGATCAGCGGAGCTACGGCATATTGGATCAGACCCTCCGAAACGGGGAGGATGATGAATAGAGTGGCGAAGATCGCCACGAGGGGCATTGTCACAATGCCCAACGAGATCAGACCGCGCGCTCCACTCAACGCCATAACCTGAACAAGGATGCCCACGACTACCATCACTCCAACAAGCGGCAGAAGCTGTTCCACCGTATCCGAGATGACTTTGATCGGCTGGAGCTGGCCAAGGTTCGTGAGCACAACAATGGCCGCGGCGATCATGAACATCAACGGAAGTCCCAACACAGGCATCGCCCATGGCCAG
>DYGJ01000034.1 GCA_020724765.1 Thermotoga sp.
GATACGGAGAGTTCGACCCCCGCCAAGAGGTCGGGAGCCTCCACTTCCTCGATCGTCACCGGCCTTCCCAACACCTCCGCCAGCCGGTCCCGCAGGGCGGCCCGCTCCTCGGGCGCGAGAGGCCGGGCAGTGCGAGCGGTTACATGGCACGCCTTCCCCGCTTCCTCCTACTCCTGAAAGAACGCTGGGACGAGGGAGGGGATGGCCGCGACCTTGCCCCGTCGCACGAGGAGCCGCATCAGGGTCAAGATGTGCGGATGAACGGTTGAGCCCAGTGCGCGTTCCAGAACCGCTTCCTTCGCAGCGACGTGGATGAGGGGGTGGGTCAAGAACGGCTGCGCCAGCTCTGGATCCTCCTCCCAAAGGGCGCGGATGAGGCCGAGATCGTGGGCGATGCGCTCCTCCAGCCCCTGGGTGGCGGCGACCTCGTACAGGGCGCGGGCGTAGGGGCGGGCAGTATTGGATTCGAGCATCGCTACTGGAGAAGCCGTTTGTCGACCCGTTCCGTGAGCTCGGCCAGCAGGCGCGCGTGGTCTGCGGGACGCACCTCGCGGGCGAGGATCTGGGATGCCCCGAGCACGACGAGATCGGCGTAGGAGGATTGCAAGTCCACCAGCGCTTCTTCGCGAACGCGGGCTGCAGTCGCTTCGCCTTCGGCGACGACGGACTGGGCCTGGATCCGCGCCTCGCGGCGCGCGGCGCGAAGCGTCTCCTGAGCTTCTGCTTCTGCTTGGGCCACGATCTCCCGCGCCCGCCGGTTGGCATCCGCGAGCTCAGTCTCCCGAGCGCGGAGGAGATCCTCGGCTTGGGCTTGCGCTTCCTGAGCTGCGCGGAGGTGCTCTTCCTCGATCTCCCGCCGACGATCGAGCCAGCTCAGCACCGGCCTGTAGAGGTACCGCTTGAGGAGCCACAGAAGCAGGGCGAACATGGCGAGGTTGAACAGAAGGGTCCAGTTCAGGTTCTTGACGATCGTGCCCCACTCCAGCGCCACGGTCCTCTCCTAGACGACGAACAACAGGACGAGGGCGACGAGCAACGAGTAGATGCCCGTGGTCTCGGCGATCGCATCGGCGATGACCATCGTTCGGAGGAGCGTGTTGGCCATCTCCGGTTGGCGGGCCATCGCGTCGAGCGCGTGAGCGCCGACGATGCCCTCGCCTACCCCGGGTCCGATCGCGCCGAGACCCATGCAGATCCCGGCTGCCAGGAACTTCGCTGCTGCGACGAGTGCCTCTCCTTCCATGTCGAACCTCCTAGTCGGCGGTGACCTGGATGTAGGCCACGGCCAACAATGTGAACACAAACGCTTGGATTACCCCAAACGCCAGTCCAAACCACCCGTTGAGAATCAGGCTCAGGGGGACCCGCCCTGTCCAACCCAATGCAGGTCCCACCACCGGCACAAGGGCTGTGGAAATGCTCATCGTTGCCGTCGGTGCCACGACCATCAAGATCGCACCGCCCAGGATGTTCCCGAACAAGCGGAACCCGTGGGACAGGGTGCGTCCGAGGTCACCGACGATGTTCAGGGGAAGAAGGAACGGGAACGGTTCGAGGTACCCCTTCAAGTGACGGCCAACTCCTTTGGCCCGAATCCCGTAGTAATGGGTCAGCAGGTAGACGAGAAGGGCCAGTCCCAATGACACGTTCAAGTCCTGGGTTGGGGCGACGATGTACGGGATGGGGAGGATCCCGGCCCAGTTGCAGAACAAGACGTAGAAAAACAGGGTTATCACAAACGGGAGCAGCTGCCGCACGAGGCGGGGGGACACGCCGCCGAGGAGCTGGTTCTCGAACAGGTCGATCGTTCCGGCGAGAAACGCTGCCCGCCGCGACAGGGGTGCGTCAGGGGTGTGGGGGAGCCCTCGCCGGAGCCACAGGGAAACGAGGACGATCGCGACCACCACCGCCAGGGCGACGGCGATCACGACGGGGTGGAACGTGATCTCCACCCCCCCCACGGTGAACCGGAACGCGAGTTCTTTACCCAGGTGTTCGAGCAAGTCTCACCATCCAGAAGAAGCGGCCGAGCGTGGGGATGAGGAGCCCTCCCGCCACCGCGAGGGCGGGCAGTCCGGCAAGAATCCCCCCCACGGTGAGGAACGATACGAGGAGGTGTCGTGCGACCCCGGTCAGCCCTGCCGCAAGTCCCCCACCCCCCTCGCGGAGCATCAGCGCGATTAGGTTCCACCGGACGAGCCGGCCAATGCCGACGGCGGCGAACCCCCACAGAAGACCGACGGGCCACTCCCATCCCAGGATGAGGAACCCCAGCGCCAACGGCAGCGCCAGCCCCAGGCCTTCTCCCATTCCAAGCCACACTGCCTCGCGCACCATAGGGCTATAGGGTGCGCATCTCTTGGGCTTTCTTCTCCACAAGTTCGTCGACCTGCTTCACATGCTCTGCTGTGAGGTCGTCCAGGGCTTTCTGCAGCCGGTGGTGGTCGTCCTCACCCAGACGGCCGTCCTTCTTCTCAGTGTCGAGTTTCTCCCGAGTATCGCGCCGCACGTTGCGCAGGGCGATCTTGGCCTCTTCAGCTCGTTTGCCCACAAGCTTCACAAGCTCGTTGCGCCGCTCCTCGGACAGGCGGGGGATCTTGACCCGAATCACCTGACCGTCGTTCTGAGGGTTGAGACCGAGGTCGGCACCGAGCACAGCCTTCTCGATGGCGGGGATCTGAGTGCGGTCGAACGGCCGGATCATGATCATGTCGGGATCTGGGGCTACAACGTGCGCGACGTGCTTCAACGGTGTGGGCGTCCCGTAGTAGTCCACCGCCACCGTTTCCAACAACGATGGGTTGGCTCGCCCGGTGTGGATCTTGCCCAGCTCTCCCTGGAGCACGTCCAGGGTGCGTACCATGTGCCCGCGGGCTTGGCGGAGCAGCTCGTGTTCCATGACCGACCCCCTTTCACGCGAATCCTAGCTCTGCTGCGCTGAAGCCGCAAGCGGGCGATAATCGAACGTGCAGCTTCATGTGGAGTCCCTGCTTGCCGGTCACCCGTTCGCGGGGGAGATCGTCCGTCGGCTGAACGGCGCCGGACACACAGCGGTGTTCGTGGGGGGAGTTGTGCGCGATGCCGTGCTCGCCGAGCTGCGGGGGCAGCGATGTGTGGCTCAAGACGTGGATATCGCCACGTCGGCCTTGCCCGAAGAGGTGAAATACCTGTTTCCCGATCGACGGATCTTGTCGATGGGGGAAGGCTTCGGCGTGGTGGTGGTGATCGCCCCTGGAGGGCAGCAGTTCGAAGTGGCCACGTTTCGCACCGAGGGGGGGTACAGCGACGGACGAAGGCCGGACGTGGTGCGATGGGGGCTGCTTGCCGATGACGTGCAGCGTCGGGACTTCACGGTGAACGGCCTCGTCGCTACCCCCGACGGAGAGGTGCTCGACCTGGTGGGGGGGATCCCTGATCTCAAGGCTGGTCTGGTGCGGGCAATCGGGGATCCCGCGACGCGATTCGGCGAAGACCACCTGCGTATGCTTCGCGCCATCCGGTTTGCCTGTCAGCTCGGGTTTGCGGTTGAAGAGCAGACCGCGGCCGCGATTCGGGTTCACGCCGCGCGAATCACAGAGGTCTCCCGGGAGCGGATCCGCGACGAGCTGTTGCGCATTCTAGGGACCGCTCGATCTGGAGAGGGGATTGACACCCTCAATCGGCTGGGTCTTCTGGAGCACGTCCTCCCCGAGATCGCCGCCCTGCGGGGGGTGCCCCAGCCCGTGGAGTACCACCCGGAGGGGGACGTGTTCGTCCACACTGTGGCCGCGCTGCGGGTTGCCGACGGGTTGTGGGACGTTCCTCGATTCAAGCTCGCTGTGCTTTTCCATGACGTGGGAAAACCCCCCGCGCTTGCACGATCAGGGGGGGACAACATGGGCGGGCACTGCGGGTTGGGGGCGGAAATCGCCGCGCGAGCGCTCATCCGACTGCGCCTCCCAAAGCGCGATGTGGAGTGGATCACCCATTTGGTGCGAGAGCACATGCGGGTGGCGCGGCTTCCGGAGATGGGCGTGGGGAAGCAGGTGCGTCTCCTTGGGGTGGGAGAGGACGAGATGTGCCCTCTTGGAGACCTGCCGCGGCGATTCCCTCTCTTCGCTGACCTTCTCCGAGTGGTGATCTGCGATGCCGAGGCGAGCGCCCATCATGCGCAAGCGTGGCTTCCCCTTCTCTCACGCGCGGTGGAGCTTCTTGTTCACCTTCGCCGGATCCACGGGATCCGCCAGGCGCGGGAGTTCCTCACCGGCGACGACCTGTTGGCGATGGGGTTCCCCCCCGGCCCGCGCCTGGGCGAGGTGCTGGATCTTGTCCACGAGCGGATCCTCGCTGGAGAGGTCTCTACTCGGGACGAGGCGCTTGCTCACGCTCGCGCGCTCATGCGAGGTCACAGGTAAGTCCAAGCCGGGTCCGCATGTCCCTTCAGCGGTTGGCATCTCCCCTCGTGGCGGTGGCCGCGGGTGGCTACTGTGGCCACGATGAGCGTTCTCAACCTCGGACCTGAGTTGGCAGTTCCCCTGGACGATGTCGTGGGTCAGTGCGTGGCCATCCTCGGCATCCGTGGTTCGGGCAAATCGAACACGGCGGGGGTGATCTTCGAGGAGCTCCTCGCTGCCCACTACCCGATGTCCCTTGTGGACATCGACGGCGAGTACTTCGGCCTCAAGGAGAAGTACGAGGTCCTCGTCGTCGGTGGTGGGGAGCACGCCGATGTGGAACTGAGCATGGCCACGGTAGGAGAGGTGGCCGATCTCTCCCTCCGCGAAGGGGTTCCTGTGATTCTCGATGTCTCGGACATGCTGGGCGGGGAGCGGGAGGCAGTCGTGTTCGATTACCTGACCCGGCTGTGGACGCTCGCCGGACGACTCCGCAGTCCGTACATGATCGGGATTGAGGAGTGCCACGAGTTCATACCCCAAGGTGTGCGGACCCGGATGAAGGACGTCATCGCTCGGATCGCCCTCCGGGGACGGAAGCGGGGTTTGGGAGCGGTGATCATCTCCCAGCGCTCGGCCAAAGTGGAGAAGGATGTGCTCACCCAAGCCGGGATGCTCTTTCTCCACCGTGTGGTTCACGAGGCGGATATGCGAGTGTACAGCGAGCTCCTTCCCTGGCGGAAGACCGAAGCCAAGGAGATCGTGACCCAGCTGGGGGTGGGGGAGTGCATCTTCATGTCCGGCTCCACGGCACAGAGGATCAGGATGAGGGTTCGTGATACGTTCCACGGCGGGTACACGCCGTCCTTCTGTCCCGTGGAATCCCCGAAACTTCGCCAGGTTCGTGGGCGGCTCTTGGAGGCTCTGTCTCAAGTTCAGAACCCTGTCGTGCCTCCGGCTGAGACTGCCTTTGTCCGGAGTGAGCCCCCAAGGAGCTCCGCCTCCGATCCTGCGCCAGAGGTGCGCTCCTGGAACGAGCCGATTGCCGTGCCCCCCACCGGGATGGCCTTCCACGCGGACGATCTGATCGGGCCGGACCTCCCTGAACCGGTCCTTGTTCGCGTGGATCGGCTCGTGCGGCGTCTGAGAAGGCTACCCTCTGTGCAGCGCAGGGTCGTGGGCTTTCTGGTGGGGCAGGAGCCGAATGCCTACACTACGTGCGAACTCGCAGCGTGGGTGGATTGCCCGGAGATCCTTCTTCGTGTGGAGCCGCCGGTCGATGCGCTCGACCTCGGATTGGTGGCTTGCGAACGGTTGGCGCGAGGTATCACATACCGGGGGATGGTCCGCCAGTATGTGGAGGAGGCATTCGCAGGGTTTTCCTCAGGGCTTGGCGCCGACGGAACACGACAGCTGGTTGCCCATCTTCGTCGTCGAATCGCCGATCTTGCTCCTGTTGAACGTGATCTAGCTTACACCCCTTGACGATCTGCCCTTAAGTGTGGTAGGATGCGGGTGACCGAGGGGTGAGACCTTATCATGAGGCTTCATATCGAGGAACGATACGCTTCGGACTCGGATGCGCTGGCAAAATACGTGGAGAAGAAGGTTGAATCCCTGTCGCGCTACTTTGACAGGATCTCGAAATTGGACGTGATCCTCGAGGTGGAAGGACCGGCGCAGCGGGTGCAGATGATGGGGTATCTCATTAACCACAAAGTCGTCAAGGCGAAGGTTGAGACGACCGACATGTACGCTTCGATCGACCAGGCGGTGGATAAGATGCAGCGCCAGCTCGTACGTTACAAGGAGCGGCTGCGGGTGTCGCGCAAGACCAGTCCTGCAGTCTCCTCTCCAGGGCGGAGGGTGGCGTCAGGACCGAAGATCGAGATCGTGGATGACTACCCGCGTCAGCCTCTGACCCCGGAGGCTGCGGTTCGGGAACTGGAGCGGGGAGGGCGCGAATTCCTTGTGTTCTTCCAGGCCGAGGATGATCAGCCAGCGGTCCTGTTCCACCGTGGGGATGGTTCGTACGGCTTGGTGATCCCCCGTCGCTGACACTGAAGGAGGACGAACGCTCGCCCTTGCGCTGTACTCGGGGAGTTTGGCCAGCACTGCAGCCGTACGCCTGGCCGAGCGCGCAGGGGTTACGCATCTTCGGCTCGTCTACTTTCGGTCTCCGTTCTTCTTGGGCGAGGAGGAGGTGGGCTTTCATGCTCACCGCTGGTTGGGAGGACTCCGTTTCCAGAGCATCACGTTGAAGCGGGGGTTCCTCTCGTTCGGCGGGCACGGGGGGGGACGTCCGTTCCCGTGCGCGGTGTGTCGCCGGCTCCTCCTGGAACGGGTGGAGCGCCTCGCGCGGCGCCTTCATGCCGACCTCGTGGTGACAGGGGAGGTGGCAGGAGGTGGAGGCCTGGGCATTGAAGAACTTGTGGATTTGGATCGATCCCTAGGGCTCTCCGGCCGGGTCCTACGGCCGCTCTCGGCCCGTCTCCTTCCTCCAACCACGGCTGAGAGCGAAGGGAGGGTGAACCGCCAGGCTCTGCTGGGCCTCAAGCGCGGGGAGCGCCTCCGGGAGGACGTCGTTGCGGTGGCAAGGGATCTCGGTCTTGATCCCTGGCACGGTGAGCGGCAGTGTTTGCTGGCCGACGAGGAGTTCGTGCATCGCCTGCTACAGATCGACCCCGTAGATGGCGTTACCGAGAACCTGATCCAGCTTTTGCGGTTCAAGCATTTCTACCGGCTTGGATCTGCGGCTCAGGTTGTGGTGGCGCTGACCGCGGAAGAGCAGGTGCGCCTCCAGCCTCTGTTCTTGCCTTCGGATGTCCGTCTTTACGTTCAGATCCCGCGCTCCCCGTTGGCCCTCGTGCGGGCCCGTTGGTCTGAACATAGTCCGGAAGGCCGTGAAACGATCATCGCGGCGGCGGCGGAGTGCATGGCGGAGGCCGCGGGCCTGCCGCGAGCCGCGGCGTGGGTGGTCCGGTTCCGCTGTGAGTGGGAGGGGGAAACGCGCCAGATGCGGCTCCCCGTCGAGGGGCACCCGGTGCCTGCCTTGATCTCCTCCTGAGCGGACTTACAATTGATTGGTTCGTGCGACGGGTTACCTTCAGACAGCAGAGCGTAGCAAGGAGGATAGGTTATGCCCATGTATCGCTACCGTTGCACACGCTGTGGCAACGAGTTTCGCGAGCTCCGACCGGTTCGGGATCGGGCGCTCGTTCGGTGCCCAGGGTGTGGCGCGGCCGAGGTGACGCGGCTCTTGCCGCGGTTCGGTGTGGTATACAAAGGGAGCGGTTTCTACACGACCGACTACCGGCGAGCGCGTGCGGAAAGCGGTTCGTCCAGCGATTCCACAGAGGGATAATCGGCCCGTGCGGCCGTTGAGGTGATAGCCGGTGGTCATTTCCGGGGATGACATCAAGCGGATCAAACTAGGACTGGCATCGAGCGAGGAGATGCTGTCGTGGTCTCGAGGAGAGGTAACGAACTCCGAAACGATTAACTACCGAAGTCACAAGCCCGAGCGGGGCGGCCTTTACGCCGAGGAAATCTTCGGTCCGGAGAACGACTACGAGTGCACGTGCGGCAAGTACCGCGGCAAGAAGTACGAGGGTATCACCTGCGACAAATGTGGGGTCCTCGTCACCGACTCAGCGGTTCGCCGGGTGAACATGGGGCACATTCGCCTTGCCAGTCCAGTGGTCCACTTCTGGTATCTCAAAGGAGTGGCAAGCCCGTTGTCTCGCCTGCTCGGGATCAAGCGTCGCGATCTCCGGCGCATCGCGTACTACGAAACCGAGACATCGCGCGAAGACCTGTTCATCGTTACGCAATCAGGCTCTCCGAAAATCCGACAGGGAGAAACCCTCTACGGGAGCGAGGTGCGGATCCTTTCCACTGCGTTCACGTTCCAGGTCGAGCAGGCGTATCTGGTCACCAAGGCTCCGAAGGTGGTGGCGGAGGAAGAGGGGGAAGTCCAGGTCGAAACACGGAGACTTGCCAACGGAGAGACGTTCCGGGCCCTGGTGATTGGCCGTCACGAGTACCCGGTGGCCTCCGACGCGGAGGCCTTCGTTGAGGATGGGGACAGCGTCGAAGCCGGGGAGACTTTGTGCGAGAGGCCGGCCGGAGAAGTGTGCTCGCAGACGATGTTCGAGATGTTGCGGGCGCGCTATGAGGGCGTGGATGGGAGCTCGATCCAAGAAGTGGTGGACAACCTTGCCCATCTTGTGGTTAGGGTGGCGGAGAACGTTCCGTTGCGGCTTGGCCAGGAGCTGTCCACGTTGGAGGCACGGGCTTACGATCGGTGTTTCCCGGGCGGATTCGAGGCGGCGACCGGGGCGGAGGGTATTGAGCGGCTGCTGGAGGCGCTCGACTTGGACGCACTCGCCGACGAGCTATGGGAAGAACTGGATCACACCGCAAACCAAGGGGAGCGACGGCGGATCCTCCACCGCCTCGAGGTTGTGGACCAGTTGCGCCGGTCTGGGAACAACCCAGGGAACCTGGTACTGGAGGTTATCCCTGTCCTGCCTCCGGCGTTGAGGCCGATGATCCAGCTCGAAGGCGGGAAGTTTGCGACCACAGACCTGAACGATCTGTACCGGCGGATCATCAACCGCAACAACCGCTTGAAGAAGCTTCGTGAGATGGGGGCACCGGAGATCATCCTGCGCAACGAGCGGCGGATGCTCCAAGAGGCGGTGGACGCTCTGATCCACAACGAGAAGAAGGACAACCCGATCCGAGGCCGGGACAACCGCCCGCTGAAGTCGCTGTCGGAGCGGATTCAGGGGAAGCAGGGTCGTCTCCGTCGGCATCTCCTCGGGAGGCGCGTGGACTACTCCGCCCGTGCGGTGATCGTCGTCAACCCTCAACTCAAGATCCACCAGTGCGGGATTCCGAAGAAGATGGCGCTTGAGCTGTTCAAGCCGTTCATCCTCGCTCGACTCGAGAACCTCCCGTACGCAGACTACGACGAGATCAAGAACAAGGCGCTCGCCGGCGAGCTGCCGGAGGTCTGGGATACCCTCGATGATCTGATCCGCGAGTATCCCGTGCTCCTCAATCGTGCCCCGACGCTGCACCGGTTATCGATTCAGGCGTTCCAGCCGGTGCTTGTGGATGGCGATGCGATCCAGGTCCACCCCCATGTGTGCCCTTCTTACAACGCGGATTTCGACGGGGATCAGATGGCGGTCCATCTTCCCCTCGGGAAGGAGGCGGTTCAGGAAGCGTGGGACCTTATGCTCTCAGCTCGCAATACGCTTTCCCCTGCCCACGGGCGACCGCTTGCCCTACCCACTCAGGATCAGGTGTACGGGTTCTACTACCTGACGATTCTCGACCCGGACGGGAAAGGGAAGGGCAAGGCCTTTCGCTCGATCGACGAGGCGTTGAGGGCCCACGATCAAGGAGTGATCAGTCTTCACGCCCTGATCCGGATACGGATCGGCGAGCAGATCGTGGAGACCACGCTGGGGCGGGCGATCTTGAACCAGGCTCTCCCGCCGGAACTTCAGGACTACAGCTTGACCCTTGACGTACGGCAGGTCCGTCGCAAACTCGAGGAGTGCTACCTGCGCTACGGATGGGAGCGTGCTGCTGTTGTTCTCGACGAACTGAAGTCCCTCGGGTTTCGCTACGCGACCCTCTCTGGGTTGACGATCTCGATTCCTGACTGCGCGATCCCGCCCGAGAAGGCGGCGTTGGTGCAGGCTGCCCAGGCACAGGTGGACCAGATCAACCGAATGTTCAGTCGGGGATTGGCCACGGAGGAACATCGCTACCACGCTGTGACGCGGGTGTGGCGGGAGACAGTGGACGAGGTGGAAAAGGCGACGATGGATAACCTGTCCCGAATGTCATTCAACCCGGTCCACGCCATCGTTGCTTCGGGGGCGCGGGGCTCGGCTGGACAGGTGAAGCAGATTGCCGGGATGCGGGGACCAATGGCCGACCCGCAGGGACGGGTTCTCGAGTGGCCTGTGATCTCGAATTTCCGTGAGGGGCTCTCGATTCTGGAGTACTTCATCTCCACCCATGGTGGTCGGAAGGGCACGGCAGATACCGCCCTCCGTACGGCGAGCGCGGGGTACCTTACCCGTCGGCTTGTCGATGCTTGTGTGGACGCGATCGTCAAGGAACGAGACTGCGGGACCCGCCAGGGGGTGGAGGTCGATCCGTTGTACTTCGCTCCCAAGGGTCAAGTGATGGAAGATATTCCAGAGCGGATCTACGGACGGGTGACCGTGGAGCCGATTCGAGATCCGGGGACAGGCGAGACCCTCGTCGAGGCAGGCGTGCTTCTGGACAGGCCCACCTCGCATCGGGTGGGGACGATGGAACTATCGCTGGATCTCGATGAGCAGGGGCTCGACGAACGCGTGGGGTTCTGCAAAGTCGTTGGGGACCTGTATCACCCTGAGACGGGCGGTCTCCTGGTGCGCGATGGCGAACCCCTATCCCCTGAACTCGTGGGTGACCTTCGTGAGTCGGGGGTCCGGGAGGTGAGGGTGAGGCCGAAGATCGTCATCCGCTCCCCGGCGTTGTGCCAAACCCCTGGTGGATTGTGTCAGATGTGCTATGGACTGGATCTCGCGTTTCATCGCCTGGTGGACCTCGGGGTGACGGTGGGCGTGATCGCTGCTCAGTCCATCGGTGAGCCGGGCACCCAGTTGACGATGCGTACGTTCCACACCGGCGGCGTGGCCGGTCTCGACATCACCCAGGGCCTCCCCCGAGCCGAGGAGCTGTTCGAGGCGCGGAAGACGACGAAGGCCGCCCACGCCACCGTAGCTCCCCTCGCGGGGCGGATCACGGACATCGAGACCACACGCACGGGGCGCGAAGTGGTGGAGATCACGTCTGAGCCACACACTGTGGTGCTGCCGCGCTCCCTTCTCCAACTCGCTGAGGGAGAGGAAGTGGACGGGGGGCGGTTCCGTTCCCTGCGCAGTCCGATCGAGGGCAAGGCGTTCTTCTTCGAGGAAGAAGGAGAACGGTACTTGGCTGTGCTCGATGAGGCAGGGCTCGATCGGATGTACGCGGTTCCCCCTGAGGCAGAGATTCAGGTCGCACATCGGGCGACCGTGGACGAGGGCGAGGCGTTGACCACGGAGTACCACGTCGAGGCTCCCGTCGCGGGGATCCCGGGCCAGGTGGAAGTGCGGCACGATGGAGGGACGCGGCACGTCGTCGTCCGCGGAGAGCGAGGCGAGACACGGGAGTACGAAATCCCGTACGGATCACAAATCCTGGTTCAGGACGGAGACGTGGTTGAAGAAGGGAAGAAGCTCGCGACGCGATCACGGGCGCTTACCGTGCGAGCGGAGGTGAAGGGAACCGTGCTGGCGGGGCATCGCTCGGTTGCGGTATGCACAAAGAAGAGCCGCGCTGTGTTCGCCCCGATCACTGCCGACCTCCTACCGATGGTCGAGCACGGAGCTCCGGTCCGCGAAGGGCAAGAGCTGTTCCAGGTGAACACGCCCCCCGGCGACGCTCTGCTGATCGACCGTCTGGAGACGGCCGGTGAACGGGCGACGGTGCGGTTTCGCTACCGAGCCCAGGTGGAGTGCGGTGAGGGAACGATCGTGCGGGTAGGGGATAAGGTTGAGCGCGGTGAGCCCGTGTCCAAAGGGGTGATCCCGCCTCACTACCTGATGGAGGTGGCCGGCGTCCAGAAGACGAGGGAGTACCTGCTCGTCGAGCTTCAGAAGGTCTATCGCTCTCAGGGCGTGGACATCAACGACAAGCACTTCGAAGTCGTGGCCCGGCAGATCCTGAACAACGTGCGAATCGTGGACCCCGGCGAGTCGGCGTTCCTCCTCAACGACGTTGTCCCCCTTGAGATCTTCCAGCTTGAGGTGCGACGGCTGTCAGCCGAGAACGAGGAGATCCGACGCGGCCGGAACGAGTTGGTCGGGGCCAAACTCCTCGCGCCTCTCGTGCGGGGGGGGACAACGGTAGCTGAAGCGAGCGAGGAGCTAACCCGCGAAACACTGGAGCGGGCGATTGCCCTTGGGATCCGCCAAGCTCGAGTCGAGATCCACGACGAAGCGCGAACGGTGCGGCTCGTTGAGTACCGCATTCCGCAGGGCGAGCGAGAACTCCTGAGGATCTCCCGGGCGGCGTTGCTCCGGAAGTCGTGGCTTGCCGCGGCTTCGTTCGAGCGTACGACGAAAGTGCTTGCTGATGCCGCATTGCGCGGCGAGGACGACCACCTCGATGGACTGAAACCATGCCTCATGGTCGGAAAGAGGATTCCCGTGGGCACAGGGTTCCCCGCTGGGGATGCAGCACCTGCTTCGCAGAGTTGAAACCCGGTCGAGGGGGACCTAGAATCCCGAGGAGGATACATGCCAACGTTCAACCAACTTGTGCGACATGGACGCAAACCGCAGCGGTCGAAAAGCAAGTCCGTGGCTCTCGCCAGCTGCCCACAACGCCGAGGTGTATGCCTGCGCGTGTTCACCCGTACCCCCAAGAAGCCGAACTCCGCGTTGCGGAAGGTAGCCCGGGTGCGCCTTTCCAACGGGCGCGAGGTGACAGCGTACATTCCGGGTGAGGGTCACAACCTTCAAGAGCACTCCCTGGTTCTCGTGCGGGGTGGACGGGTGAAGGACCTCCCCGGGGTGAAGTACCACATCATCCGCGGGGCGCTGGACACTGCGGGTGTCGAGGGCCGCCGTCAGGGACGATCTCGGTACGGTATGCGCCGTCCCAAGGAGGGTTAGGTGCCCACATTCGATGTCGTCATCCCCGGTCGGGACGCTGCTGCAGACGTCCGTCAGGGTTCGAAACTAGTCGAGAAGCTCATCAACTACGTGATGTGGGATGGCAAGAAATCGCTGGCTCGACGTACGGTGTACGCGGCGTTCGACCTCCTCGACCGCCGGGGCGAGGGCCCGGCGTTGGATACGTTCCTCAAAGCTGTGCAGAACTGCATGCCCAAGATCGAGGTCCGTTCCCGTCGGGTGGGCGGCGCGGCATACCAGGTGCCGTTCGAGGTGCCGGGTCACCGCCAGACCATGCTCGCCCTGCGGTGGATGATCCAGGCGGCGCGCGCTCGTTCCGAGCGCACGATGCCCGAGCGACTGGCGGGCGAGATCTCCGCTGCGGCCCGCGGCGAAGGTGGAGCCTACCAGAAGAGACAGGAAGCTCACCGCATGGCCGAGGCGAACCGGGCGTTCGCCCACTACCGCTGGTAGTCTGTTTCGGGTTCTTGGGGCACGCCGATGGCGGAGGGTGACGTTCGTAGAATCCGCAACATTGGCGTGATCGCCCACATCGATGCCGGCAAGACCACCCTCACCGAGCGCATCCTGTACTTCACCGGCAAGATTCACCGCATGGGTGAGGTCCACGACGGCACAGCCGAAATGGACTGGATGGACCAGGAGCGGGAGCGGGGGATCACGATCACCGCTGCCGCGACAACCGTAGAGTGGAATGGGCACTCGATCAACATCATCGATACCCCGGGACATGTTGACTTCACGGCGGAGGTCGAGCGGAGTCTGCGGGTTCTCGACGGAGCGATCGTTCTCTTCTCGGGTGTCGAAGGCGTGGAATCCCAATCCGAGGCGGTGTGGCGCCAGGCCGATCGCTACCGTGTTCCCCGGCTGGCGTTTGTGAACAAGCTTGACCGCGTGGGATCCGATTTCTCTCGCGCGGTGCAGGACATGGTGGACAAGCTCGGAGCGACGGTGCTTCCGCTTGTCTTCCCGTGGCGCGATGGAGAGGGAAGGCTTCTCGGGATGGTGGACCTCATCCGCTGGACCACTCTGCGCTGGGATCCCGAGGATTTCGGGCGGAGGGTGGAGGCCGCGCCCGTCCCGGCGGAGGTGGGGGCCGAAGCTGCGGAGTGGCGGGAACGTCTCTTGGAGAACCTGTCCGAGGTGTCGGACACCGTTGCCGAGCGGTATTTGGCGGGAGAGGACATCCCTGTGGAGAGCCTCTGTGCGGCGGTCCGGACGGCGACGCTCGACCGGCTGTGGGTACCCGTGCTGGGGGGGGCCGCGCTTGGAAACGTGGGGATTCAACCCGTGTTGGATGCGGTGGTGGAGTTCCTGCCCTCACCGGAGGAGGTGCCACCGGTCCACGGATTCGCTCCCGATGGTACCCGGGAGGCGCGGCGTGCCTCAGCCGATGAGCCGTTTGCGGCGCTCGTGTTCAAGGGGGCAAGCGATCCCTATGCGGAGCGCCTTCTCTACACGCGCGTCTACTCCGGGCGGGCGGAGGAAGGCGAGGTAGTGCTCAACGTTGCGACAGGTCGCAATGTGCGTTTGGTCCGTGTGTTTCGACTCCATGCCAATCGCCGCGAGCGCCTTGGCGGGGTTGGAGCGGGTGAGATCGTGGGGATGATCGCCTCGGGCCCTGTGTCTACCGGGGAGACGCTCGCGGACCCCAACCATCCCGTGCTTCTGGAGCGGATTGCGTTCCCGGATCCCGTGGTGTTCTTCGCGGTGGAGGCCCGCTCAGAACGGGAAGAGAGGGCGCTGCGCGATGCCTTGAACCGGATCTCTCAAGAGGATCCCACGTTCCAGGTGAGGGATGACGAAGCGACCGGACAGGTTCTGGTGGGGGGAATGGGAGAGCTTCAGCTCGAAGTCCAGCTGCGCCGGGTCCAGGAGGAGTTTGGAGTTCCCCATCGTGTGGGGAAGCCCATCGTCGCCTACCGCGAGACGCTGCGTCGCCCGGTCGACATCGCTGAGGAATGGGAGCAAGTTCTAGCGGGTCGCGGGCAGTACGCGAAGATCCTGGTTCGGTTCGAGCCGCTGCCGCGGGGTGTGGGGTTCCAGTTCCGGTCCACGGTCCCGGCCGAGGCGTTGGCGCCGGAACTCGTGGAAGCGACCCGGCGAGGGATTGAGGGAGGGTTGGGAGCGAGTCCGATTGGGGGATTCCCACTGACAGACCTGCGGGCCGTACTCCATGGAGGGCGGTCGCATCCCGTGGATTCGTCGGATGTGGCGTTTGAGGCGTGTGGGACCCAGGCGCTGCGTCGGGCGCTCGAGGAGGGAAAGGGCCTCCTCCTGGAACCTGTCGCGGAGGGAGATATAATCACGCCCACCGAGTATCTCGGTGAGGTGGTTTCGGATTTGGGTCGCCGGAGAGGCGAAGTCCAGTCCATTCAAACCCGGGGGGTGGTGGATGTCATTCGGTGTGCCATCCCGTTAGGAGAAACGTTCGGGTACGCCACCCAGTTGAGGTCCCTAACGCAGGGACGTGCGGTTCATACCCTTCGGGTGACCCGTTATGACGAGGTGCCAGAAGGAATTGCGCGTGAGGTGTTGAGGAGTCGAGGGTACGATGGCTAGGGAAAAGATCAGGATCAAAGTACAGAGCTACGACCACGAGCTCGTAGACGCCGCCGTGCGGAAGATCGTGGACACGGCAATGGCGAGCCGAGCCAAGGTGAGCGGTCCCATTCCGTTGCCCACAGAGCGGCGGCTGTACGCCGTCCTGCGCTCGCCTCACGTCGACAAGCGGTCCATGGAGCACTTCGAGCGCAAGGTCCACCGGCGGCTGATCGACATCAAGGAGCC
>DYGJ01000035.1:0-12931 GCA_020724765.1 Thermotoga sp.
CGCCTCCTGGACTACTATACAGCGGCTAGTGCGGTAAGTCAAGGGGATAAAGCCAAACCAGTTTTGTACGCACGTTCACCACCTCCGTCGTACATAATGGTTCCCCTTAGTTTACGTTAGTCGTGCGGTCAAGGGAAGCCCTGGGGAGTAATGAGGATCGTACAGGGCGCTCAGGGGGGACGGCCCCTGTAGCAGAGGGGACCCGCCGTGTGTAGGCTGGGGATCCGCACTGTGGAGCACACCGGCGGAGGGGCCTGGACGCCCTGTGGATGCGGGAGGAGGTGGGGCTGTGGAAGCGTGGAGAGAGGTCCTAGGGAACCTGATGCCGCAGATCGGGCCGCCTGCGACGGGCCCCGAGACGCGGTGGGCGGTCATCGGATCGGCAGCCACGGCCCTTCAGGGGTGCGCGGTGACGCCGCGAGACATCGACCTCCTCGCTGCGCATCCAGAAGGCGTGCGCCGCTTCGTCAGGCTGATGGAGCCGTACACCCCCGAGCGGTGCAAACACTTTCCCGATCACGCGGACTGGCGTTCGTCTAGGGACCGGCCCGTGAGCGTAGGGCCCGACGAGTACGGGTTCTTCTGGCACTTCGCGCGATGGGTGGCAGAGGGGGTCAAGGTCGAGATCGCCCACATCGCCGCGCCGGAGGGGTTCCCGACCTCGAAGAACGGGGCCGGGATGTGGGAATCCGGACCCGAGATCTGGCCGCATGTCAAGAACGTGCGGTGGGGCGACCACGTCGTGCCTGTCGTTCCCTTAGAGATCCAGCTCGAAACGTGCATGCGCCGCAGGCTGGAGGAGCGGGCGGCGGCGATCGTTGCCGTGCTGCGTCGGGGCGGGTACGACGCCGATCTCATCCGGAAGGCGCTACGGGAGGAGCATCGCCGGCGGTTCGAGGCGTGGATCGAGGCACCTGCCTAGGAGATATGGGGCTTCGTCGCCTCGAGGGTGATGCTCACGACGGACGGGGCCGCATTCTCTCTACAGCCGGTCGCGCAGGGGAGGGCGGAGTCGGCAGACACTTCCTTCAGGACGCGGATGCCTTCGAAGCCCGCGGCGCGGATCATCTCCAAGTAGTCGTCCTTCCTCGCGGCTCCGGCCACGCACCCCACGTAGGCCTCGAGCGAGGATCGGACCTTGTCGGGCAGCTCTCTCAGGAGGACGAGGTCGGAGACGATCACCCGCCCCCCGGGCCGCAAGACGCGGTGAGCCTCGCGGAACACGCGGGGTTTGTCAGGGGAGAGGTTGATGACGCAGTTCGAGATCACGACGTCCACCGAGGCGTCGCCGACGGGAAGGTTCTCGATCTCGCCCAGCCGGAACTCGACGTTCGTCACGCCCTGGGTGCGGACGTTTTCTCTTGCGCGATCGAGCATCTCGGGGGTCATGTCCACCCCGATGGCGCGCCCCTCCTCGCCCACGATCTGCGCTGCCAGGAAACAGTCAATGCCGGCCCCCGACCCGAGGTCGAGTACCACGTCGCCTTTCTTCAGGCCGGCGAGCGAGGTGGGATTTCCGCAGCCGAGCCCGAGGTCGGCGCCCGCGGGAAGGGAACGCAGCTCTTCCTCGGTGTACCCGATCGCTTCGCTCGCTGGCGCCGGGGCGTCGCAGCAGCCTTGTCCTGAACAGCACGAGGTTCCGCTCTGCGCGCGTCGGGCATACCCCTCGCGTACGGCTCTTCTCACTTGATCGTCATCGTCCGGCATGGTTCCTCCATCTTTCTACGGGGAAGCGTCTTCGAGAGGCCCCTCGGCCATCGGCCCCAAGACGGATCGCACGGCGTCGGCCAGGGCCGCGGCCTTCGTCAGGATGAGGCAACATACGGCTCCGTCCCTCTCGATGGTGCTGAGGGCGAGCTTGTCGCCGCCGCGGAGTCCGAGCCTCTCCCGTACTCCCTTCGGAAGGACCATCTGCCCCCGTTCGTCCACACTGATCAATGCCTCGACCTTGCAGCAGCCACGGGACTCCTTGCGGTTGGCTCTCGGCATCGCTCCTCCCGATAAATCAGAAAATTCTGATTGATCAGAGCAAACGCTACAGGAGAAAGCCTCCGTTGTCAAGGGGAGCAGCGCGTTCTGCTCAAGAAGGCAGCCTATTGCGTCGTCTACGATGGGAGACAGCGACTGAGCCTATCCACCACCTCGGCGATCTGTCGTTCCCGGCTCCGGCGAGACCAGTTGACGACGCCCGACCCGCGTACCTGTGTGCCCTTGGCCTCGACGGCCCGACGCATCTTGTGGAGGGCGTTATTCCCGCCCATCCAGGCGAACGGGAAGGACTGGGTCACGAAACACGCCACGCGCTTGCCAGCAAGCGATGGCACCTGGTGGAGGTAGGCCTGCATCGCGAGCGCCAGGGCAAACCCGTGGACAGGTGACCCGAACGCGACGGCGTCGTAGTTTTCAACGCTGGGCACCGACTTGAGGTTCACGTTCTTCACCCCGGGGCGGACCTCGCCTTCGGTCTCCAGCCGCTCCAGGTTCACGGTGTGGCCGGCGGCGGACAGCTTCTTCTGCAGCCTCTCCGCGACGGAGAGCGTGTGTCCCGTCTGGGAGTGGATGATCAACCCGATGTTCATGATTCCCTCCTTGCTGGATCTCCCGCGATCATTGGACAGGTTTGGGAGCTGCAACTCCCCACGATCTCACCTGGCATCGGTTGGGTCGAGTGCCCGTTCGTACTCGATCACCGTCTGGTGTGGATCGCAGGCCCATGGTCTCCTCCTTATTTCACGGAACCCGCACGCCACGTACATCCGTTGCGCGGGGATGTGCCAAGCGCCGCTGAGCGTGGACACACGGGCCGTATGGATGCCCCGTGCGGAGAGGCGTCGGAGGATCTCCCGGATCTGGAGCTTCCCGAGCCCACGGCCGCGGTATTCGGGGATGATGCAGTTGTGCTCCACGCGGCCGAACTCCGGCGCCCGGCGGGGATCGTACGATCCGAACCCCACGACGCGAGCGCCGAGCGAACTAAGGAAGACGCATGCCCCGACGGTGTCGGGGTGATCGAACACCTCTTGGTCGAACTGCTCCCACTTCGCTACCTCGGGCAGCCAGCACGCGGGTTCCGTTGTCAGCAGTTCCGCGTAGCTCTGCCTCAGCATCTCCGCGATGAGGCCACGGTGGCCTTCCTGGGGCGCCTGGTAGTTCAGGACCATGTCATCGCTGGCATCAGCGTTGGATGTAGCGACTGCGAGGCCCGTACAGGGCGGCGAGTTCGTCTACCGAGAACTCCTGCGCGCTGAAGTACGCCGTCAGCTCGAACTCCGACTCGGCCGTGAACAGCTGGGGCACGACCTTGATCGTGTACGTGCCGGGAGAAACGGCGTGGGCACCGGTGTACACGTCGTTGACGTTGCCTGGGCGGAAGGCCACGCGCCTTCCACTCGGGTCGTACAAGGTGGCGAGCACCCACTGCCCACGCTCCAGCACGAGAGAGAGGGCCACGTAGCCCGGCGATGTGACGTTCAGGGTGTAGGAGAGGGCTTGACATCGACCCAGGCTCAGATCGGAGTCGCTGTTGCACGTGGACAGGCGGCGGATCCGATCGCGGACCTCGAACAGGACCGAGATGCTCGCCCCCGTCGCGGCGCTTCCGGGCTCGGCGGATCCCGCGGTTCCATCGAGGGTCCACGATCCGTACATCGCCTCGGCGATGGGCCGGTAGGTCGGGTACAGGTCAACAGAAGCGGTGAACGCCCACGAGTGGAACACCTTGCCGTCGGCCTGCGCGACCACGACGCGCCATTGGCGGAACGTCTCCCCGTCGCGGCTGAACTCGGCGATGTAGCCCGTTCCATTCGGGTAATCGCTGCTGTCAACGCACACCACGGGGCTTCCCGAGACGAGATCGCACTTGTACGCGTTGAGGAGGGCTTGGGCGGTCTCGTAGCGGCCGCCCATCGTGGTGGAGGCGAAGCTGGCGATGGTGACGGTGGCGTAGTACGCCTGAGACCCTGGCTTGCCCGAGAGCATCAGCGTGTAGTCGTTCGGTCGAGCAGGCATCCAATCCGCGGGATAGCGGACGCAGTACTCGAGTTCCTGCCAGCAATACACGTTGTCCAGAGTTGTCGGAGCCCCCGCCGCGAGAGAGCAGCACAGGACCATGCCCACAGCCACCACCCACAGTAGCTTGCCCATGGAGCCTCCTTTGAAACAAAGAAGTATACATCTGAGGGCTTCAGGAGAGGTTGGATATCGCCTTCCGGGGTTTCCTCTCGCCAACCGCTGGACCGGGCTGAGGGCGATCCGTTGAACCCAGCGTTCAGTAGGGGTGTTCCATGGATGGCGGCGCCTGGTGCGAGTAACAGTGTGATGTTACACTGCCCAGGCGAAGCTGTCGTCTACAGGGGGTGACTGTGAACGAGAGACAGGACGCCGTAGAAGTTGTAGGCCTGCGCAAGGTGTTCGAGCGCCGCGCTCGCCGCGGGCTGCTCCGTCGCGCCCCAAACGGGGCGAAAACGCTGATCGCGGTGGACGGGATCGACTTCCGCGTGAAGCGAGGAGAGATCTTCGGTCTCCTCGGCCCCAACGGCGCGGGGAAGACGACAACGATCAAAATGCTGTGTACCCTGCTTTCTCCTACCTCGGGCACAGCGCGTGTGGCGGGGCACGACGTGGTGCGCGAGGCCGCGAAGGTCCGTTCTTCGCTCGGCACGGTGCTCACCGGTGAGCGGAGCGTCTACTGGAAGCTCACTGGACGGGAGAACCTGCGGTACTACGCCGCCCTGTACCGCATCCCGCGCCGGAAGGCACGGGAGCGAATCGCGGAACTCCTGGAACGCCTGGAACTCGCGGGGCGCGCCGACGAGCTGGTCGAGAAGTACTCGAGCGGGATGAAACAGCGGTTGGCGCTCGCTCGGGCGCTGCTGCCGTCCCCGCCGATCCTCCTCCTCGACGAGCCCACGGTGGGGCTCGATCCGCAAGCGGCTCGCAACCTCCGCCAGACGATCTTCGATCTGCAGGCGGAAGGGAAGACGGTGCTCCTCACCACCCACTACATGGCCGAGGCCGATGATCTGTGCGACCGGATCGCGATCATCGATCAGGGGAAAGTCATCGCCCTCGACTCCCCGGCCGCCCTCAAAGAGGGATTGGGCGCCAAGGAGGGCGTACGCCTCGAGATCCAGGGGGAGCCGAACGGACTCGGAGACGCGCTGCGGGCGGTCGCGTCGGTCGAGTCAGTTGCTGTTCGGCCGAGCGCCAATGGTGTGGGAACGTGCGAGCTGCAGGTGATCACCTCGAGCAGCCGGCGGAGCATTGGTCCGATCATCGAGTCGGTGCGCGCGGCGGGGCACGAGGTGGTGCATTTCCAGGTCGTCCAGCCGACGCTGGAGGACGTGTTCATCAGCCTGACCGGAAAATCGCTGCGGGACTGAGGCTGGGATGGGCATTCTGAAACGAGTTCGAGATGGGCTCGGGATCATGCTCGCGGTGGCGGTGAAGGAACTCATCCAGTTTCGGCGCTACCCGTCGTGGGTCATCGCCGTGTTCATCTGGCCGCTTCTGTTCCCGATGATGTCCGTGTTCTCGGCGAGGGCGCTTGCTGGGCCGGAGGGACAGGCGCTGCACGCGTTCGCTGCGCTCTCCGGCACGACCGACTACACGGGGTACATCATCGTCGGGCTCGTGATGTGGATGTGGCTGAACATGACCCTGTGGACGCTGGGAAGCTTCATGCGCTCCGAGCAGATGCGGGGGACGCTTGAGGCGACGTGGCTTTGTCCGGTGAGCCGGCTCGGTGTCTTGCTCGGGGCCACCTGCAGCCAGCTTCTGATCTCGATGGTCAACCTCACCGTCTCCCTGATCGCGTTCCGCTACATCTGGGGGTTCCGCATCGTGGGGAACCTCGGTCTGACTGCCCTTCTGTTCATCCTGTCCGCCGCCGCCGTGTACGGGCTCGGGATCGCCTTCGCCAGCTTGGTGATGTGGGTCAAGGAGGCGAACGCGATGGTGTTCCTCGTGCGGGGATTGTTCATGGTGTTCTGCGGGATGACGTACCCGTTGGCTGTGCTCCCGGGGTGGATGCGGATCGTCTCCCGCGGGCTCCCGCTGACCTACTCCATTGACGGTATCCGTGCCGTGGCCTTGGCCGGTGCGGGCCTAGCAGATGTAATGGGCCACATCGCTGCCCTGGCTGCGTTCGCCGTGGTGACGCTGGTCGCGGGGTTCGTGGCGTTCCGCTGGACGGAGCGTCGTGTCCTGCGCACCGGCGCGCTCGGGCACTACTGAGGGGGTGCGCATGATCGGCACGCTGCTGGCCATTGCGAGGAAGGACCTGATCATGTTCTTTCGCTACCCGATCAACGCGGTGTTTCGCATCGTGGAGCCGATCATGTGGCTCACGCCAGCGTTCTTCCTCGGCCGGGGGTTCAGCGTGGACGGTACGGCCACGGGGTTCGCCGCCTACACGGGTACGGGGGACTTTTTCTCGTTCATCCTCCTCGGGAGTCTCCTCGGGGCGTACATCAGCGCCGTGTTCTGGGGGATCGGCTACTCGCTGAAGATGGAAATGGACTCTGGCGTTCTTGAGTCGAACTGGATGACGCCGGTGCCGCGGCTGGCGTTTCTCGTAGGGCGGACGCTGACGAGCTTGGTCGTCACCACGCTCAACTGCACGGGTGTGCTGCTGGCAAGCTGGCTCCTCTTCGGGTTCAGCGCCGGCGGCCCGGTGGGCAAGGCGATGCTGATCACGCTGCCGATGCTCGCGGGGCTCTACGGGTTCGGGTTCGCCTTCGCCGGGTTGGTCCTGCTCATGCGCGACGCGAACACGCTCGTGGATGTGTCCAGCTTCCTCGTCGGCGAGCTGTCCGGACGTGGGTTCCCGGTGACCGTGCTTCCGCGGGCGCTGATGGTGATCTCGCTCGTCCTGCCCACGACCTACGGGTTCGATGCGGTACGGGCGCTGCTCCTTGGAACGAAGCCGCTGCTTCCTCTGGGGGTTGCGGCCGTGGTGCTGGTTGGTTTCATGGTCGCCATGCTCGTTCTGGGAGGGATGGCGTTCAGCGCGATCGAACGCGTGTGCCGGGCCCGCGGCACGCTTGGGATGCACTGAGCGAGGCCCCTCTAGCGGCGTCCCTCCGCTCGAGACCGGGTATGCTGTGGAGGAGAAACCGTGAGCTTCCACCGGGACTTCGAGGAATGGGAGAGGTTCGCACGACCGGAGGGCTGCCCAGTGTGCCAGAACTGGCCGGAGCCCGAGGATCACGTGACGATCCGAGAGTACCCGACCTCGTGGCTCATCGCCCATCCCCGGGTCTGTCTCCGCGGGACGTGTTGTCTCCTCCTCAAGCCCCACGCGGTCGAGCTCTATGATCTGGATGAGGCTGACCTGCTCGCGTTCATGAAGGAGGCCCAGATCTGCGTCCGGGCGCTGAAGGCCGTCACCGGGGCGGTGAAGATCAACTACGAGATCCACGGGAACACCATCCCCCACCTGCATATGCACCTCTTCCCCCGTCACCGGGACGACCCGTTCCCCGGGGCGCCGATCGACTTCCGCCGGGTGGCCCCGCTCGTGTACGGGGAAGACGAGTTCGCCGCGTTCGTGATGGCGATGCGGGCGGCGCTCTCCTCGGCGTAGTCCGAAGCCTCGGCTGCGCGCTGTTGGAGCTCCTGCGCCGGGCTGGGATGTACACTTCCCCTGATAAAGGAGGATTCGTGAAGCGACTGTTTTCGCTGGTGTTGCTTCTGGTGGGAGCGACAGGGATGGCCCAGCCGCCGGCCGAGGTCTTTGGCTACGTCTACGCGGAGAAGGGCACTGCTGCTTGGGAGATTGTGGGGACGCAGGACGTCGGAGCGAGCCGGATCACGGAGATCCGCCTCAGATCCCAGGTGTGGCGCGGGATCCCCTGGAACCACGTGCTGTTCGTGTGCGAGCCGGGGAACGTGCTCGTCCAGGACGTGATGGTGGTGTACATCACGGGAGGGGAGGGCCGGGCAGACGCGCTGCTCGGGCTGACGATGGCGTCGTTCGCGGGCTTGCGGGTGGCGGTTCTCGGCGGCGTGCCCAACCAGCCCCTGTTTGGCCTCCGCGAGGACGCGCTCATCGCCCACACGTTCGAGCGGTACCTCCAGGAGGGTGACTCAGACTGGCCGCTTCTCTTGCCGATGGTGCAGAGCGCCCATGCGGCGATGGACGCCCTGGAGGCCCTCGCCCCCGAGCTGTGGGGAACGGAGCTGCGCGGGTTCGTGGTCACAGGGGCTTCGAAGCGGGGCTGGACGACCTACCTCACGGCGGCCACCGCTCCCGAGCGGGTGCTGGGAATGGTCCCGATCGTGTTCGACTTCCTCAATATCCCTGCCCAGCTCGGGCAGCAAGACGAGTTCCTCGGCGGCCCGTCCTCGATGCTCAGGGACTACACGGCTCTTGGCCTCACGGCGGAGTTCACCGCCACCCCGGAGGGGGCGCGGCTGGCGTGGATCGTGGACCCGTACTCGTACCACTACGCGTACACCATGCCCAAGCTCGTCGTGGTGAGCTCGAACGATCCGTATTGGACCGTGGGCGCGACAGGCCTCTACTGGCCGGGGCTTCCCGATCCCAAGCTGCTCCTGGTGGTCCCCAATGCTGGCCACGGGGTGCTGGATGTGGGTCGGGTCATGGGCTCTCTGTCCCTGTTTGCGCGGCTGGTGGCGCGAGGGGAGGGCCTCCCCCGGGTGGAAAGTGGGGTGCGCCTGACCCCGGAGGGCGCGACAGTCGCGGTTCACGCGGACTGGGTACCGGTCGAGGCCCGGCTGTGGGTGGCGGAGAGCGCCACCCCGGGCTTCCGCCAAGCGCGGTGGGTCGAGCAGGACCTTCCCAGAGTGGAGACGGGATGGGAGGTCCACGTCTTACCCGCCACAGCGGGGTACAGGGCGTTCTTTGCCGAGCTCGTGTTCGAGATAGACGGGCTGAAGCTCTACGTCTCGTCGCCCGCGAGGGTTCTCGGTCCATAGCCTCTGGATACCCTCTCCCCTGCTGTTTGCCGCATCTGGGCAGGCGGCGCCTGGCATAGGCCTCCCACCCTCTCATTGGCGACCGGCTTTCTTAATCCGCTATACTCTCTCATCAGGAGGGACCATGAAGCGAACGACAGCGCTGCTCGTTGTCTTCCTTGGCGTAGCCGGGATCGCAAATCCCGCGATCCTCCTTCCGGTGATCGGAAGACCGCCGATGACGTCGCAGGACTACTTCCTATGCATTCTCGCCCACGAGACCGCCCACTGGGCGACCCTGGTGTGGGCCGAGGAGCATGGGCTCAGCTATGATGCGCTGCCCTGGCTTCTGAGGGAGGGTCTGGCCGAGTTCACTCTGTTCGCCCTCAGCTTCGGGCCTCACCGGGACTGTGTCGCCCCCACGTTGCTCCACCCCGTGGCCGCGGTGTGGGCGCAGCGGGGCGGGGGACTCGCCGACGCGCCCAACGAACTCGTCTACGACGTGGGGTTGAGCCTTGTGGACTTCCTGGTCCGCAAGTACTACCTCTTCGGGAACGTGCTCCGTCTCCTTCCGAGCTTCTTGGAGGACTGGAACGCGCGCCTGGCTGAATGGGAGGGGGAGTGGAGGGAGTGGTTGCGCGGGGAGGTTCCACTGTCCGCACCCGTGAGTACCCGTCTCCGGGTCGAGAACGCGTTCTACGTGATTTCGCTCGTCGAGCCGCTGTTTCCGGATGTGCGGGACGTTGTGCGCGAGATCACCGCTGAGGAGGACGTAACATGGTTCTGGGACTCCATCTCCGGCCCCCCACCTACCCCGACGCCCGACGCCCTGGGGAAACTGCGAGAACGGGAGTGCGTGTTCCGCCTGGCGGCCCAGCGCGAGGGAGGCCCGCCGGAGATCAGGGAGCAGGCTCAGGAGATCCTCGCGCGCCTCGCTCAGCACTGGGAGGCTGGGGACTGGGACGCATACGCAGCGGCCTACCTTGAGGCGGTACTCGCGCTGCTCAAGCCGGCTCTATCTGCAGAGGAGATGCCCTAACGCTGGCAGCGGGGGCAGGCGTACGTGCCACGGCCGGCGAGGACGGTCCGCACAATTGAGGACCCACACCTCCGGCACCGCTCGCCCGCCCGGCCGTACACCGCCAGCTCGCACGCGAACGCGCCGATCTCGCCGTTGGGTCCGCGGTAGAGGCCGTCCTCCAGCGTGGTGCCGCAGCAGGCGATCGCCTCCTCCAACACCGCGGGGATCGCTTTCCGAAGTCGACCCACCTCCGCCCGGGAGAGGGAGTTCGCCGGTCGGTCGGGCGCGATCCCGGCCCGGAACAGGATCTCCGCGGCGTAGATGTTCCCGATCCCGGCAATCTTCTTCTGGTCCATGAGCCAGAGCTTGATCAGCATTCGGCTCTCCTTCACGACCGGCGGGAGCCAGGACAGGTCCCCCACGGGCTCGGGGCCGAGGCCGTCGGAGAACCCCCGCACCACCTCGGCCGTTCCCAGCCGGCGGGGGTCCACGAGGTGCACGGTTCCGTCGGCGAAGCGCAGCGAAAGCCGAACCCGTCCCGCGGGTCTGCGCTTCGACCACAGCACCCGGCCGCTCATCCGCAGGTGGAGGACGAGCGTCTGGTCTCCGAAGTCAAACAGGATGTGCTTTCCCCGCCGGGAGAGGGACGCAACGGTAATGGGCAGGGGGAGTGTTCTTTCCATGTTCTGCAGCTTGGGGTCCAGAATCTCAACGGCGACGATTTTCTTTCCCACCACGTGGGGCCGTAGCCCACGGACCATCGTCTCCACCTCAGGGAGCTCGGGCATTCGCTAAGAAGCGCCATCGCGGAGGTAGACGCGTTCTCCGGCGAGGAACGTCAGGTCTACCTCTAGCTCGCCCCACGGCGTGCGTGCGGGGTCCCCGGAGAGGACAACGAGGTCCGCCCACTTCCCGGGGAAGAGCTTTCCCAGCTCGCCCTCCGCGAACGAGGCGTGGGCCGCTCCCTCCGTGTAGGCGCGGATGGCCTCCAACAGCGGAGTCTTCTGGGATGGGTGGGGAGGGTCGAGGACAAGGCCGATCCCGTACAAGGGGCCCATCGGCATCCCGTCAGAGCCGAACGCGAGGGGAATACTGTGTTCGATGACGCGGGCGTGCGGATCCATGCGCGCGTCGCGCTCTGGGCCCAGTCGTTCCTCGTACATCCCTCCTGGCCCAGACCACTGAAGGAAGTTCGGCTGCATCGAGGCCACGAGACCAAGGGACGCGACGTCTTCCAGCTGGGCAGCGGAGGGGAGCTCAAGGTGTTCGATCCGATGTCGGTCGAGGGGACTGATCCCCGCTTGATGGGCCGCGGCGAGAACCTCTTCGATCGCCCGGTCACCGATAGCGTGAACAGCTACCTGGAGGCCTGTCTCGCATGCAGCACGCCATCGGCTGGCCAGTTCATGCCTCCCGATGAGGAGCTGGCCGTGGCCCGTCCCATCGCGGTATGGCTCACCGACGGCAGCAGTGCGAGCCCCGATCGAACCATCGGCGAAGGCCTTGACACCCTGAACCGACAGGAGATCAGACCCGAATCCGCGGCTCACGCCAAGCGACATCAACGCTGGGAGTTCATCGACAGGGAGGTACAGGAAGACCCGTGTTCTCAGGGTTCCCCGCTGCACCGCGGACTGGTAGGCGATGAGGTCTCCCGCCCCAGCCATGTCCGCCACGGACGTCACGCCGAGCGAAGCGGCGTGGCGCGACGCTGCGTCAACGGCCTCGACCAGGGTCTCCGGGTCGGGGCGAGCAGTGCGGGCCACCTGCCACGCTGCCTCTTCGCGAAGGTGGCCAAGATCGCGGTCTACGAATTCCCCGTCGGGGAGAGAACAGCGGGCAAGGGCGAGGGTGTTCGCGGCGAGCATGTGCCCGTCCACGCGCATCGCGTAGCAGGGCTGCCGCGGCACTGCCCGATCAAGATCAGATCGCTCCAGGTACCGCTTCTCCGGCCAGAACGACTCGTCCCAGCCCCTGCCGACGGTCCACTCTCCGGGACGCGCGCTCGCTGCGCTGTGCAGGCGCTCCAGGGCCTCGGCGAGGGACCGCGTTCTCCCCAGCTCGACGTAGAAGGTCTTCTCCAGTCCCACCCGCACGAAGTGGGTGTGGGCGTCGAAGAATCCCGGGACGACAGCACGGCCACGGAGGGGGACAAGGACCGTCTCCGGTCCTTTCAGGCGGAGGATCTCAGCAGAGGCCCCCACGGCGGCGATCCGCCCGCAGCGGACGGCAAGGGCATCCGCGCCCTCAGCTCCGAACACGGGCCCTTCGTACAGAATCGCCTCGGCTGGCATCGTAGGCCGATTATCCCGGATCCCCCATCTCGGCGCAGACCGCAATGCATGAACCCGTGATAGGTCTCGGGCGACTCAGGTGCCGCCTTTCACAGGTCACCGTTCACCCATCACCGCCACCGGGGGCTTCCCTCCTCACCTGAACGCTGTAGGATAGAGGGCGATGGAGACGAAGGTGCTCGCTCCAGATGAGAGAGGGATCGCCGCCGCGGCGGACGTGATCCGTCGCCGGGGAACGGTGGCGTTTCCTACCGAGACCGTGTACGGCTTAGGGGCGGACGCCCTGTCTGCCCGGGCCGTGGCCCGCGTGTTCGCGGCCAAGGAGCGCCCGCGGTTCGACCCGGTCATCGTCCACGTTGCGGACCCCGGCGAGGTGAGCTCGCTGTGGACCGAGGTCCCTCCCGTGGCTCGGAGGCTGATGGACCGGTTCTGGCCAGGCCCCCTGACCCTGATTCTCCCCCGGCGGCAGCGCGTCCCTCCGATCGTCACCGCCGGGCTGCCCACGGTGGCGGTGCGGATGCCGGACCACTCCGTGGCTCTGGCCCTCATTCGCGCTGCCGATCGGCCGATCGCCGCTCCCAGCGCGAACCGGTTTGGACGTCTCTCTCCGACCCATCACGATGACGTGCTGGACCAGCTAGACGGGCGCATCGACGCCGTGCTCGCGGGCGGACCAACGTCGGTCGGGATCGAATCT
>DYGJ01000035.1:12941-15309 GCA_020724765.1 Thermotoga sp.
CCGTGGTATCGCTTGTGGAGGATATCCCCCTCGTGTTAAGGCCGGGTGGAACACCGCTTGAGGCGCTGCAGGAGCTTGTCCCCGATTTGCGTATGGCTCCGCCGATGGTACCGTCGGCCTCGCCGGGGACGTTGCCTCGGCACTACGTTCCGGCGACGCCGCTCCTGCTTCTCGAACGAGGGACGGCTCCCGAGGGGAGCGACCCCCTGGATCGGCTCGCCTGCGGGTTCCTTGCGTTCCAAGAGGAGTGGACCGGTTTTGGACGAGTGGAGGTCCTGTCACCTCGGGGCGATCTTGTGGAAGCAGGAGCTCGGTTTTTCGCCGCGGTCCACCGTCTCGACCGGGCAGGTTTGGCGGCCATCGTCGCCGAGCCGCTTCCTGAGGAGGGTTTGGGCACAGCCATGATGGATCGGTTGCGGCGAGCAGCGTCTGGAAAAGCGTTCGTGGGCCAGGAGCGGGTGTGGCGGGCGCGGTGAAGGTTACGCATAGGGAAGGAGGAGACGATGAGCCTGAGCGGTAAGCGCGTGGCGGTCCTGGTGGCGGACCTGTACCAGGAGCTCGAGTTCTGGTACCCCTATCTGCGGCTGAAGGAGGAGGGCGCGACGGTGGTGGCGGTGGGACCGGAAAAACGCGAATACAGAAGCCGACTGGGGTACCCAGCCCAGGCCGAACTCGCCGCGGTCGAGGCGCGGGGTGCGGGCTTCGATGCGGTCGTCATTCCTGGGGGGTACGCTCCGGACAACATGCGGCGCAGCCCGGCCCTCGTCTCGTTCGTGCGGGAGATGACCGAGGAAGGGAAGCCCGTCGCCGCGATCTGCCACGGCGGGTGGATGCTGTGCTCGGCGCGGGTGGTGAAGGGGAAGAAGGTCACGAGCGTGTCCGCAATTCGGGATGATCTCGAGAATGCCGGGGCGACGTGGGTTGATGAGGAGATCGTCCGCGATGGGAACCTCATCACGTCCCGGGTTCCGAGCGATCTGCCCGCGTTCCTGCGGGCGATCATCACCGCCCTATCTGAGTAGAAGGCACGAGCAGGGTGCCGGAGAGGCCGACGGAGAGCCGGCCTCTCGTGTTATCCAGGCGGTGGAGCCGGAACACCTGACCCTGTAACGGTCTCGGATTTCATCCTCTTGTGAGGCGTCGCGTCTTCCGGTATGAAGAATGTGACATGGACCGGAGACCGACACCGCGGGCTTACCCCGCCCTCGTGCTGTGCGGCTTGCTGGCCTTGCTGCTCGCGGGTGGCGGCCCTGTGCTCGCCCAAGGGCCAGAGGTAGAGGTCGTCTACATCTACGAGCTTGGTTGCACGGACTGCGCCCGGGTGGACACCTTGTTGCAGGATCTCGCTGCCCGGCACCCGGTGCTGCACGTCGACCGCTACGATGTCCATACCCCTGCGGGGCGACGCCTCGTCCAGCGACTGCTGACAGCGTACGACGCTGAACTTGGACCGGTTCCGATGGTGTTTGTCGGGGACGTGGCGATGGTCGGGGGGACGTTCTACGGCCTCCGCGATGCCCCGGTTCATCTTGCGGGGCTTGGATCGGAGCTTGCTCTTGAGGAGGCCGTGCTGCGGGCGCTGCACGAGCCCATCGTTTCCCCGCTCGACCGGCTTCCCCAGGCGAAGACGGATCTCATCGTGTTCCTCGACGCGGACGATCCGGCCGCAGAATCGTTTGAGCGGCTGGTCGACACCCTGCTTGAGCGGCATCCCGCGCTCGGGTTGGTGCGGCTCGACCCAGCGGATGAGGAGGGCCGGCGCACGCTGGGGCGCCTGCAGCGGATGATGGAGGCCCCTGGGAATCCGCCGGCGCTGTTCGTGGGGGATCTCGCTCTCGTCGGCGATAGACTCTACCTCCGTCGTCAGTCCCCTCAGCCGTTCGCGTTCAGCGAGGACGACCTCCGGACCGTGGAGACCCACGTTGCGCGTGCCGTCGAGGACGAGGTCGCCTCGCCGCTGGAACGGCTCCGGCTGCGGGAGCAGCTCACCCTGTGGGCGGTGATCGGCGCAGCCCTGCTCGATTCGCTCAACCCGTGCGACTTCGCCCTCATGCTCCTCCTCATGGGAACGCTGGTCGTGCTCGGGAAACGGATGAAAGTTCTCTGGGCAGGTCTGGCGTTCATCGCCGGGACCTACGTGACGTACTTCACGATGGGATTCCTCGTCTACTCCCTGCTCGGAATGACCGTCGGGGCGCGAGGGTTCCGCGTGCCTTTTCTGTATGCTGTTTCTTCGCTTGCCATTCTGATCGGGCTCTTCCAGATGAAGGACCTCCTCTGGTATGGCCGGTGGTTCTCGATCGAGGTTCCCGAGCGGTGGAAGCCGCGGGCGAAGAAGCTCGCGGAGTCGGTGCCCAGCGTGCCGGGC
>DYGJ01000036.1:0-2286 GCA_020724765.1 Thermotoga sp.
TGGGCCGGGACCTGACCGGGCTGGCGTTCGCGTTGTGGAGCGTGGCGATCGCGCTTGTCGCCGTTCTGTACGTGGCCGCTGGCGCGCGTAGACTCTGGAAGCGAAAGGAGTGGTGCCAAGATGGATGATCCCCAGACGACCCAGTCCATGATCACCCTCGTGGTGATGCTCGTGGCGTTCGCCGCCATCTTCTATTTCCTCCTCATCCGGCCCCAGCGCCGTCGCCAGAAGGAACACCGCGACCTCCTCGGCTCGCTTAAGCGCGGGGACCGGGTGGTTACCGCCGGTGGAATCTTCGGCACGATCGAGGATATGAGCGAGGATTCGATCACGATCACGGTGGAGGAAGGGAAGCTGCGCTTGTCTAAGGGCAGCATCGTAGACAAGGTGCGGAAGTAGGTGCGACGATGAGACGTTCGGATTGGATTCGGTTCGGCGTTGTGGTAGCGGCTCTGCTCGCTTCGATCGGTCTCTTGTACCCGTTCCTGCCCTTCCAGGAGGTGATCAAGCTCGGCCTCGACCTCCAGGGAGGGGTGCGGCTGGTTCTCGAAGCGCAGGTGCTGGACCCGGAGACAGGCGAGATGATCCCCCTGCGGGACTCCCAGATGGACGCCGCCAAGCAGCAGGACGCGGTGAACCAGTTGGTGACGATCTTCTCGGAGCGGGTAGACCAGTACGGGATGGTCAACGCCGAGATCCGGCCGATTGGGCGAGATCGGGTCGAGGTGAAGATCCCCAAGGTTCAGAACCCCGAAGAAGCGCAGAAACTCCTTGGAAGTACGGCCCTGCTCGAGTTCCGCAAGGTCATCGACGCCGCCCCAAGCTGGTTCGACCTCGAAGCCCGGCGGACCCTGATCCAGGAGATCCTGCCCAACCCCGACAAGACGGAGTGGTACCTCGTCGAGGCGGAGCCCCTTCTCACCGGCGACGTGCTCGACAACGCCGCGGTGCGCACGTCCACCGACCCACGCTCCCCGGGGTTCTTCATCGCCCTCACCTTCAACCGGGGCGGTGCGGAGCTGTTCGTGAGTGCCCTCGCTCGGCTCCAGGTGAACGATCGCTTGGCCGTGATCCTCGACAGCACGGTCTACTCGGCCCCCCAGGTGTCGGCTTCGATCAAGCAGGCCGCACAGCAGGGCTGGAGAGCGGTGCAGGACTCCACAACGATCACCGGAAGGTTCAGCCTCGACGAGGCGCGGCTCCTCGCCGTGGTCCTGCGGTCCGGCGCGTTGCCGACCCAGGTGGACGTGATCGAGCAGCAGACGGTCGGTCCCACCCTGGGAGCGGAATACGTGCGGCGGGGAATGACCGCCCTCGTCGTGAGCTTCGTTCTCGTCTTGATCTACATGCTCATCTACTACCGCTGGATGGGACTCGTGGCGGACGCCGCGCTGGTGATGACGATGCTCCTCGTGTTCGCGGCGTTGCGGGCGTTCGGGGCTACGCTCACCCTGCCCGGGATCGCGGGGATCGTGCTCACCATCGGGATGGCGGTCGACGCGAACGTGGTCATCTTCGAGCGAATCAAGGAGGAGCGACGGACAGGGAAGGCGCCGACGGCCTGCGTCACGGCTGGATTCTCGAAGTCGCTGTCCGCTGTGCTCGACGCGAACATCACCACGCTCATCGTGGCGTTCATCCTGTTCCTGCTCGGCTCAGGGCCGGTTGAGGGGTTCGGGATCACCCTCGGACTGGGGATCGTGGCCTCGGTGTTCTCAGCGCTGATCCTGTCCCGTCTGCTGCTCGAGACCACTCGACTCGGCGCGTTCATCCCTGTTCGAACTGCGCCAAACCGAACGTGAAATGGTAGAGGGCCGCTTCTGCTGAAAGCTGACCGGTTTTGATCTGAAGGTCGAGGTTCTGCAGAGAGGCGAGGCGACCGATCAACCTCGCCTCTCCCCATACGCGAGCCTGGGCCAGCCGTTTCCGCACAAGCCACGCGGGCCCTGAGGGATCGCGGCCGCCGTTCTGGGCGGCGAGGGCGGCGAGGAGCGATCGCACGTGGCCCACAAGGGTGAAGAAGAGAGCAGAGGGACTCCACCCCGCGTCCAGAAGCATCCGCAGCTCGGACAGCGCCGGGGGGAGATCCCTCGACCCTACGGCATCAAGGTACGCGTACGGCGCTCCACCCGAAAAGTACAGGATCTCGGACAAGCGGTCAGGCGGGAGGCGCTCACCTTTCCACACGGTGAGCTTCCCCACCTCCTGCGCGAGGCGCAGCGTGTCCCCCCCTGCAGCTTCCACGAGGCAGTCCACCAGGGACGCGGACCGAGATAGTTCGGCTTC
>DYGJ01000036.1:2296-14685 GCA_020724765.1 Thermotoga sp.
GCTTCGCCGAGGAGTTCAGAAGCGAGCGCACGCAACGCCCGCCCGGTCGGCGTGGGCAGCGCGAGCGCTTCCTCCGCCATCTGCACCACAGGCCCCTTCAAGGTCTCGCCGAGAACGAACAGGGCGAGGTCCGTGGGCAAGCCCTTCGCCAGGGTTCGCGCCAGCCGTTCCTCCTCCACCAGCTTGTCGGCGCGGCGAACGACGATCGCTCGTCGTTCGCCAAAGAGGTCCACGCTCCCAAGCTCTCCCAGCAGACGCGCAAGACACGGCTCGTCCCCAAACAGGACAACCCGCCGCACTGCACCCATGCCGGCGAGAGCACGAGAAAGGACCCGCTCCACGAGAAGAGGATCTCCCCAGTAGGCGCCAAACCGGACCGCACCCATCGCCTCACCTTACCCGTGGACCGCGGCGGGCACCAGTGTTGATGCCGCTGGCGGAGGCGGCTACCATCCCTCCGCGCCGAGGTGGCGGAATTGGCAGACGCGCTGTCTTGAGGGGGCAGTGGGCTTCGGCCTTTGTGGGTTCAAATCCCACCCTCGGCACCACAACCGGTGAAACCGCGCATCGTCGTGGACGTTATGGGAGCTGATCGGCCACCCGCCGAGCTTGCGGCGGGGGCGATCCGCGCCGCGGAGAAACTCCCGATCCAACTCATCCTCGTTGGACACTGCTCCGATCTGCCCTCCCGCCTCCCCGACAGTGTGGGCGTCTTGGATTGTGCGCGACCGGCAGGCCATGGAGAGTCGGCGACACGCACCGCGCGACGCAGCGACTCTTCGATTGGCCGCGGGTTGGACGCGGTGGGTCGAGGAGAGGCGGACGCGTTCCTCTCCCCCGGCAGTACGGGTGCCGTGGTCAGTGCGGCCATCCTCCGACTGGGGCGACTCCCCGGCGTGCTCCGCCCCGGCTTGTGCGCCTCGTTGCCCACGCTCAACGGTGAAGTGCTCCTCATCGACGCCGGAGCGACCGCAGATCCCAAACCAGCGCATCTCGCCCAGTTTGCGGACCTCGGCATGGCCTATGCCCGGGAGGTGCTGGGTATCCCCTCTCCCACCGTCGGCCTTCTCAACATCGGCACCGAGCCGGGAAAGGGAGATCGGATCGCCCGCGAGGCGCACGCCCTTCTCTCCCACCGGGATGGGTTCGCTGGAAACGTCGAACCCCACACGATCCTTGCCACGCGACCGGTGGACGTCGTCGTCTCGGGCGGGTTCGCCGGAAACCTTTTCATCAAGGCCGTCGAGGGTGGAGCAGAAGCTGTTTTGGGATCGCTGAACGGCGCCCTGAGAAGCTCACTCCGCGCCCGCCTCGGCGCGTGGCTGGCCCGCGGCGCGTTGCGAGCTGTCGCCCGGCAGCTTCGCTACGAAGAGCACAACGCCGCACCCCTCCTCGGGGTCACCGGTCTGGTCACCGTCGCCCACGGCCGATCGGACGCGCGGGCGATGGAAGGCGGTCTTCGACGAACCTACCTCGCCTGCAAGGCCCAGATCGTGACGAAGCTCGCTGGACGCTTCTCCTCTCTGTCAGCCGAACCCGGACTTGCCAACCCCGGCGATCTCCGGGTACGCTCCGCCGCCCCAACTGAGGCACCCTGAGGCGCCCCCGTCGGAACGCGGGTGTTGCGCATTGTAGGAAGGCCTTATATAACTGGCGCACGCGTGCCGGAGGCACCGGGTGACCCTCAGCAGGGTGGGCCAACCGAGGAGGTGTGGGAGATATGAGTGAGATTGCCGATCGGGTAAGGGAGATCATCGCCGAGCAGCTGATGGTGGATCTCGACGAGATCACCGACGAGGCATCGTTCGTCAACGACCTCGGCGCGGACTCCCTGGATACGGTCGAACTGATCATGGAGTTCGAAGACGAGTTCGGCATTGAGATCCCGGATGAGTCTGCAGAGAAGATCGCCACCGTTGGAGAGGCGATCGCCTACGTCGAGAGCCGCGTTCACGAGAAGGAAGGAGCCGGTGGCGAGACGTAAGGGACTCCTCTTCGAAAGGGACCGATGAAATCGGTGTACATCGCGGAGTTGAGCCGGCACGTGGGGAGCGAGGTGCTCCTTCAAGGTTGGCTCTACAACAAGCGCTCCTCGGGGAAGGTGCGGTTCGTCCTCGTGCGCGACGGGACGGGGCTTGTCCAGGGGGTTGTGACCTCTGACGCAGACCCCACCGTGTTCGCACTCGCTGATTCCCTGCCTCAAGAGGCCTCGCTCCGAATGCGGGGAACCGTGCGCGCCGAACCACGCGCGCCGGGAGGGGTTGAGGTCTCCGTCACCCACATCGAACCGGTCCACGTCCCAGCAACCCCCTTCCCGATCGGACTCAAGGAACACGGGACGGGGTTCCTGATGGACCATCGCCACCTCTGGATCCGCATGCGCCGCCAAGCCCCCATCCTCCGCATCCGCGACGGGGTGCTGTGGGCGATCCGCTCCTTCTTCCGCGAGCGTGGGTTCGTCGCCACTGAATCGCCGGTCCTCGTCGGCACATCGGTCGAGGGGACGACCACCCTCTTCCCCCTCGACTACTTCGGCGCGCCCGCCTATCTCTCCCAATCAGGGCAGCTCTACCTCGAAGCAACGTGCGCTGCGCTGGGGAAGGTGTACTGGATCGGCCCCGTGTTCCGGGCCGAGAAGTCGAAGACCCGTCGGCATCTCATCGAGTTCTGGATGGCTGAAGCGGAGCAGGCGTTTCTCGATCACGACGGGAACCTCGCCCTCCAGGAAGCGCTGGTGCGGCATGTGGTCGAGGCCGTAGCAGCGGAACACTCCCGTGACCTCGCGGAACTGGAGCGCGACTCGGCGGTCTTGCTCCGCGCAGTGGCCGAACCGTTCCCCCGGGTCACGTACCACGAGGCTGTCTCTCTGGTCCAGGCCGCCGGTGTGGAGATGGAGGCGGGGGATGACTTCGGAGCCCCGGCAGAGGACGCCTTGTCCCAACGCTTCGGACGCCCTGTGTTCGTGGAACGGTTCCCGGCGGCGATCAAGCCGTTCTACATGAAGCGCGATCCCGAACAGCCTGATCTCGCCCTGTGCGCAGACCTCATCGCCCCCGAAGGATACGGGGAGATCATCGGCGGTTCCCAGCGCGTGGACGCCGAAGAGGAGCTTCTCCACCAGCTCGACGAAGCCGGGTTGTCCGGGGAGCCCTATCGGTGGTACCTCGACCTCCGGCGATGGGGGGCTGTTCCCCACTCCGGGTTCGGCCTCGGCGTGGAGAGGACGATCCAGTGGATCGCCGGAATACCCCACATCCGCGAGACGATCCCGTTTCCGAGAACCCTCGATCGTCTATACCCTTGAGGGTGGGGGTGGTTCGGGTTACACTGCTCGGGCGGTTTCCCCCATGTTGGCGCGGCGGTTGACACCGAGGCAGCGTCGAGTTGCTTCGTACGGGATCCGCGCGCGTTGCTGCACCACGTTCGGCAGAGATGGTGTGGTGCCACCTCCTCGAACCGGCCGCACAAATGAGCGTGGGCGGCTGCACTAGACAGCCGCCCACCTCTCCCCTGACGACGAGCGTCAGCCTTTCTTCACCGTAAGCTGGCCGCGCTGATCGATCGCCTTCAAACGCTTGGCCACGAGGGTCTTCAGGTTCTTTCCCGGCTTGAACGCCGGAACCACCTTCGCCGGCACCATGATTCGCCGTTGCGTCTGCGGATTGATGCGCTGAGACTGCTTCCGGGTTCGCACCTCGAACTTCCCAAACCCCGTCAGCAGGACCTCCTCGTTCCCCGCGATGCTCTCCGTGATGATGTCAATCGTGGCATCGAGCGACTTCCGAGCATCCTTTTTCGTAAGCCCAGTCCGCTGGGCAATCCGGTCTACCAGTTCTCCCTTGTTCATCGTAACACCCCCTCCCTGGTCAAAGATGCGCTAGTATAGAGCGCTTTCCCTTTGCTGTCAAGTGCGAACGTACTTCCCATGCCCTCTTTCGAGGAAAAACGGTTGACGAAGCGGAACAAGACGGATAGAGTTCGCGGTGATACGAGATCTTTCCTGAAGGAGGAATCCTGGTGGCCGGTGAGGTGCGCGAGTACGAGATGGTGTACATCCTCCGCCCCGACCTTGATGAAGAGGGGCGGCAGGCGAAGATCGCCAAGGTTCAGCAGATCATTGAATCCGAGACGGGCGGCATTCAAACGACAGATGAGTGGGGGACGCGTCTCTTGGCCTACGAAATCAACCACTTCCGGGAGGGATACTACGTCCTCGTCACCTTCACCCTCCCACCCGACCGAGTGCGCAAGGTGGAAGAGCGGTTGTCCATGGACGATGCCTTGCTCCGCTATCAGACCGTACGGGTGAGCGACAACTAGGATGAGCGACCTCAACCGGGTCATCCTTACCGGGCGCCTTACCGCAGACCCCGACCTCAAGTACACTCAAAGCGGCCGGGCGATGCTGCGGTTTGATGTCGCGATCAACCGCCGGTGGATCAACCCGGAGACGAGCCAAACTGAAGAGGAGGTGACGTTTCTCCCGATTGTGGTGTGGGGGAAACAAGCTGAGAATTGCGCAGCCTATCTGCGCAAAGGTAGACAGGTGGCGGTGGATGGGCGAATCCGAGTCAGGTCGTTCACAACCCAGAACGGAGATCGGCGGCGCACCACGGAAGTAGCGGCCCAGTCCGTTCACTTCCTCGGCGGCCGCCCGACGACCGCGGAGGGCACCGCGGAACCCCAGCCGACAGGGGAAGGAAGCGACAGCCATCCCGATGCCCCACCCGATGCCCCACCGGAAGAGGAGGTTCCATTTTGATGATGCAACGCCAGCGACGGGTGTGCCGCGTGTGTGACCAGGGACTGAAGCTTCGCTATACAGACCCTGAAACGCTTCGCCAGTTCGTGAACCGCCGGGGGAAGATCCTGTCTCGGCGCGTGTCACGGCTCTGCGCTAAACACCAGAATTGGATGGCAACAGAGATCGATCGCGCCCGCAAAATCGCCCTGCTCCCGTACGAAGGCTAGCCCCAACCCCTCGTTCCATGCCCCGAACGGTCGCCTTCCTGTTCGACAGCGGAGGCCCGGACTTGGTTGGACGGGCGAGGACTGCGGCTGCCCAAGCCCTTCTCCGTCGACTGGCCGATCACCCCGCAGTGGACGAAACGGTGATCGCCACTCCCAACCCGGGCCACTGGGAGAGAGAGCCTGTTGCGGTCGCACCCGATCCACCCGGTCCGTGGAGGTTCGGGGCTCGGTTCACCGAACTCGTCCGGAAGTTCAAGCCGGATCGACTCATCTACTTTTCTGCCGGAAGCGGCTTTCTCCTTTCCGAGCCCCTGCTCGACCGGCTGATCACCGCAGAGCCAACGTCCTCTCCCTACGCGGTGCTCAACAACTTCTACTCCACCGATTTCGGGCTTCTCGCTCCTCCCGCTGCCGTGGGAGACCTGACGCGGGACAACCCGATCGGGGCCCGGCTGTGGCAGGCTGGGTACACCTGTTACGAGCTACCACGATCGGCCGGGACTCTGTTCGACATCGACACCCCGGGAGAGCTTTCGCTTCTCGCCCTCGACACCACGTTGCCCCCTCGTCTCCGCGAGGTTCTCGCGGCAGTCCCCACCGCGCGCGCCCAAGGCTTGCTCGACGTTCTCGTCGACGCAGACAAGGAACTGGTTCTCCTGGGGCGGGTCGGAGGGCACTTGGCGCGGTTCGTCGAACGCGAGACTGCATGCCGCGCGCGGATCCTGTCCGAGGAGCGGGGGATGGAGTCAAGCGGCCGCGCTGAGCGAGGCGCAGTGAGATCGCTGATCGGAGCCCTGCACCACGGACGAACTGTGCCCGAACTCGTCGAGCTTCTCGGCCAGTTTGGCGACGCTGTCGTGTGGGATACCCGCGTCCTGATGGCTCATCTCGGGTTCTGGCCCCCGCCAGCGGAGCGGTTCGCCTCCGATCTTCTCGATCCGACGCAGGTCACAAACCCCACCCTGAGGGAGCTCACCGCCGCTTGCGCAGGTGCTTCGGTCCCGTTCCTGCTGGGTGGACACGCCCTCGTGTCCGGCGGAATGTACCTCGCGGTCGAGCTGGCGTGGATGAACACCGATCGTGCCGCCCGATTTCGGCCGTTACCGTTCCCGACTAGGAGCATGCCATGACCGAGAGCGCAGTGTGGACAATGGGATTGGCTGAAGTCGACCGGGCGCTCGCCGCCCTCGTGCGCGTAGAAGAACAGCGCCAGGCGGACAAGATCATCCTCATTCCTTCCGAGTCGCTGACGCCAGGTGCGGTGCGCGAGGCCATGGCGTCCGCGTTTACCTCCATCTACGCCGAAGGGTACCCCCGCGAGGAGATGCTCCGCCTTCCCGAAGACCGCTTGCATGATACCGCTGAACAGCTCGCGTACTTCCGGCGTTACAGCGACCGCCGGTTCTACAAGGGTGTCGAGGTCGCCGACCTCGTGGAGGCGCTGGCGTGCCGGCGCGCTGCCGCGTGCTTTGCCACCCCCGAGGTCGGTGCCGACAGCATCTACGTGAACGTCCAGGCGCTGTCTGGGGCAGCGGCGAACATGGCGATCTACGAGGCCCTCCTTCAGCCAGGGGACACGCTGATGGCGATGGATCTCTCCCAGGGGGGCCATCTCTCGCACGGGTCCCCGTTCCACCAATCTGGGCGACGGTACAAGGTTGTGCGCTACGGCGTCGATCCGCGGACCGAGCGCCTCGACTACGCCCAGATCTCCGACCTCGCCCAGCAGCACCGCCCCAAAGTGATCGTTGCTGGGTACACCTCCTACCCGTGGGCCCCGGATTGGAGACGGTGGCGGGAGATCGCGTCGGGATGCGGGGCCCTCCTCATGGCGGACGTCGCCCACACCGCGGGCATGGCGATCGCCGGCGCCTACCCCAGCCCGGTGGGGTACGCCGATGTGGTCATGTTCACCACGCACAAGACCCTGTGTGGTCCGCGCGGGGCTGTCCTCCTCTCGTTCGACCCCGAGATCGCCTCCCGGATCGACGCCGCAGTGTTCCCCGGAGCCCAAGGCGGTCCGCACGTGAACAAGTGGGCCGGGATCGCGTGCGCCCTCGCGCTGGCACAAACCGAGGCATTCCGCGATCTCCAGCACAAGACGGTCGCCAACGCTCGGTTCCTCGCCACGGCGCTCGCCGCGCGCGGGCTGAAACTCGCCTACGGAGGTACGGATACCCACCTCCTCGTCCTCGACCTGCGTGCCATCCCCACGGCCAACGGCCAACCGTTGATGGGCGAGATCGCAGCCCGAATCCTCGACCTTGTGGGTTTGGTGGCAAACAAGAACACGATCCCCGGCGATCTGTCGGCAGCCGACGCCCGCGGCATCCGCTACGGAACCCCGTGGGCCACCCAACGCGGGATGGGGGAACCAGAGATGGAGGAGATCGCCGACATTACGGGCCTGGTGTTGACCTCGATCCAACCCTTCACCTACCCGGGCGTCACCGGTGCCCTCCCCCGGGGCAAGCTCCCCTCGCCCGTGCTCACCGAGGCCCAGGAGCATGTCCGGGACCTCGCCGCCCGGTTCGGTGGGTCGCGCGAATCGCCTGAACCGCAACAGTCGCAGCCCGATCCGAGCCCGGTTGCCGTCCTGAGGGTCCGGGGGGGCCGCGCCGCGTGCCTCCTCCACGAGGCGAGCACGGCCCACGTGCTGGCCCTGGACCCAAGCCAGGCTTGTCGTGCCTTGTTCCTCGACGGCGAAGGGCGGGTGCTGTCCGAGGCGATCGTGGGCCGACTGCCCAACGACCCTTGGATCCGGCCGCAATTCGCCGTCCTCGTCCCCCGGGAGCGCGGCCAAGACGTGCGCCGTTGGCTCTCCGCGCTCGCCGATGGGTACGTCTTGTTCGATCCCAACGACATTCACCGCAAGGTGCAAGGGCCGGCCGTCGTGGAGCCGTACGCGGGATCTGCCTCGTTCCGCCTCGACGACGGAACGACCGTCTCGGTGGGTGAGGCAAAGCGCACGGCGGGACAGGGCTTGTTCTCAGCCTCCTCGCAATCACGGGGTGCGAAGGAGCCGCCCCTTGAAATCGCCGCGCCGCGAAAGCCGTATTTCATCGGCTGCTCGTGCGTGCGGCTCGCGGACGACAAGAAGCCCTACACACCCCAGCCAGCCCCATCGGGCATCGCCCGCACGCCCCTCGCGGACTGGCACCGCAAGACCGGGGCGCGGATGGTCGAGTTCGCCGGGTTCGAGATGCCGCTCTGGTACACCTCCGCCCTCGCTGAGCATCGCCTGGTGCGGGAAGCAGCGGGCCTGTTCGACCTCGGCCACATGGGGGCGTTCGCCGTTGAGGGCCGCTATGCAGAGAGTTTCCTCAACCTCGCCACCACCAACTACGCAGGATGGCTCCACCCCGGTCAGTCCCAGTACGGATTCCTCCTCGCACCCGACGGGGCAGTGGCGGACGATCTGATGGTGTACCGGCAGGCCAGCGACCGGTTCCTCCTCGTGGTCAACGCTGCCAACGCGAACGCCGACTGGGATTGGCTGACGGCGGTCAACTCGGGCGAGATCCTTCTCGACCCCGACCGGCCATGGATCGAGCCCGACGGGCCCGTCACACTCCGCGACCTCAGGGGGAGCGAGCACGGCGCACTCGTGAACATCGCTCTCCAGGGACCGCGGTCGCGTTCGATCCTGCAGCGACTCCTCGCTCAACCCGAGGTGCACCGACTGACGGCGCTCCGCCGGACCGAGTTCTGCCACCTCACTGTCGGCAAGATCCCCGTCCTCTGCGCTCGGACCGGGTACACTGGTGAGCCTTTGGGGTACGAGATCCTCGTCCCCGCGGAGCACGCGGTGCAGCTCTGGGAGACCCTCCTCGAAACCGGCCAGCCCCACCAGCTGCAGCCGATCGGACTCGCCGCCCGGGACTCGTTGCGCACCGAGGCCGGGCTGCCCCTCTACGGCCACGAGCTGGAAGGCGCCCATCGGGTTCTCCCCCACGAGGCGGGTTTCGCTCCTTATGTCAAGCTGCACAAGCCGTTCTTCGTCGGGCGGTCCGCCTATCTCCGTGTGTTCCAGAGCTGGACACGGGAAGTCGTGCGCTTCGATGTCCCCGTCGGCCAGCGACCGGTGCGGGCCGGGGCGTCAGTCGTGGACGCGGGAGGGCAGGTCATGGGCTGGGTCACCAGCTGTGTCGCGCTGGAGACCGGTCAAGTGGGAATGGCCCTTCTCGCCCGACGCGGAGTGGCCGAGAACACCCGGCTCGGGTTCGTCCTCGGTGCAGAGCGGGGCCTGCCTCCGAAGCTGGAGCCTGGGGCGAGATACCCGCTTGTCGTATGGGGGCGAGTGCTTTCCCGGTTCCTGAAGCGGGATGCGCTCCCGATGGCGGGTGAAGACTAGCGTTCTTCCTTCTCCCGTTCCGACTCCGCACGGAGACTCGCCCGGATCTCGTCGAGGCGATCCGCTACGCGGCGGAAGAGCGTGTCCTCGGGATAGGTGGCCTCCGGGCCGGGTTCCCCTGCAGGAACTCCGAACAGGATCGCCACGCCTTCCTCAACAGTGGAGCAGGCCCAGATGTGGAACTTGCCTTCGGCCACGGCATGGACGATCTCCTCGGGAAGCATCAGGTGGTCCACGTTCGCCGCAGGTAGAATCACCCCCTGATCTCCACTCAGGCCGAGCTCCTGACACACGAGGAAGTGCCCCTCCACCTTCTCGTTGACGCCACCGATCGCCTGCAACCGTCCCCTTTGATCCACGGCGCCGGTGACGGCAACTCCCTGCCGAGCTGGAATCCCCGCCAGAGCCGACAGCAGGGCGTACAATTCCGCCGCCGATGCGGAATCCCCCTCGATCCCCGAGTAGGACTGCTCCAGAGCGAGGCTTGCCCCCAGTGAAAGGGGTTTCTGCCGACCGAATCGCGCCGCGAGGTAGCCCTTGAGAATCATCACTCCCTTCGTGTGGAGCTTCCCCCCAAGTTCGGCCTCCCGCTCGATGTCCACGACGCCGCTCTTGGCGGTGAACACGTTCACCGTGATCCGCGTCGGTTTGCCGAACGCGAAGTCTCCCAAATTGAGCACAGCCAGACCGTTCACCTGACCGACGACCGCGCCGCGCACGTCCACGATGAGCGTTCCACGGGCGATCCACTCGCGCACCTTCTCCGCTAGGAGGGAGTGACGGTACCGACCCTTGACAATGGCCTGTCGCACGTCGTCGCGGCTCACCACGCGCGAGCCGCGTTCGCGGGCCCAGAAGCTTGCCTCGGCCACGAGCGAAGCAAGCTCCCCAAACCGCGTCGCCAGCTTCGCCTGATCGGAGGCGATCTCGGCCGCGTGCTCGACCAACCGCGCCACCCCGCTGGGGGAGAACGGAAGCACGGAGGGGTTCTCGTCCCGACACGTCCGCACGAACCGCGCCAGAGACTGCACCGAGCCCTCGGTCCACGGCATCTCCGTGTCGAAATCCGCCCGGATCCCGAACAGCTTGCGGAAGTCCTCGTCGTAGTGGTAGAGGAGGTAGTACAGATAGGGAGACCCCACAAGGAGGATCTTCACGTCGAGGGGGAGCGGCTCGGGATCTGCCCCGCCTTGAGCGCGATCTTGAGGGCCTCCCACGACAGGGGGAACCGGAGGAGGTTCATCGCGTCCAAGACGAGGTACCCGCCGTTCGCCCGGTGCAGGGCTCCCCCGCGGATCTGAGTGAAGTCGGTCGTCACGGCCCCGAACTGAACCCGGCGCTCGATCGTGCCGAACAGGTTGGTGTACGTAGCGTTCCCCTCCACCGCCACCGGCGCGCCCGCGCTGCCGGAGCGGTCCGCCACCACGTTCACTCGATACCGAAGGAACCGGTCCCCGCTGTCCGGCAGGGGAACGAAAACCGGACCTGCTTGCGCTGCCGGCGGTCCCTTCTTGTTCGCCGCCTGAAGCCCCTCCACGTTCTCCACGATGTCCGACTTCACCTCGGCGAGGTAGCCCTGCACCCGCTCCAAGCCGCTGTACTTCTCGCTCAGCTGGGCGAAGCGCGGCTCGACGAGGAACTCCACCGCCTTCTTCGTCAGCTGCTGCTGGGCCTCATGCCATGCCTCATCGAGCTTCGCCAGGCGCGCAAACGTGTCCCGCACCAACCCCTGGACCTCTTCCTGCTTGCGAAGGATCTCTGCCCGGTCGCTCTCAGGGAGGGAACCGTACTCCTCCTGCGAGTAGGGGCTCCCGTCCTCCTTGAGGGGGAGCGTGTTGATCCCAAGGGGCGTTCGCTGCAGGGAGAACCCCAGCTGGGCCGCCCTCTTCTCCAAACCGTGGAATTCCTCGTCGCGTTCCCGCGAGAACCTGTCCCGTTCCTTCTTCGTACGGGCCTTGAACTCGTCGGACTCAAGAACCCGCGGCAGTTCGTGAGCCAGGAACTCGATGCACCGATCCATGTCCGCTTTCAGCTCGCGCCCCCGCCCGGCGGGGAGCAGCAGGTAGCGGGGGGCGTGGGGAACCCGGAAGTTGTGCACGTAGCAGATGTCGGACGGGACAGGTCGCGTCTGGGAGACCTTTCCCAGAAGCCGCGAGACAGCGGAGGTCTTCCCCAGGCCCGGCCCACCCGACACGTAGATGTTGTATCGGTGCTGGGGATCCTCGAGCGACAACCCGAGCCACAGGGCCTCGATCGCCCGCTCTTGGCCCACGATCTCCGTGAGTGGGTCCAGCTCCTCGGTGGTGGAGAAGGGGAAGACACGGGGATCACAGGTCCGGCGGAGCCGATCCGGGGACACTTCGCCGTTCATCGGTGGGTTATCATACCGGGCGATGAAGCGCGTTGCCATTCTGCTCTCCGCGTTCGCCTGGGGGGCTGCCGCCCTGCCCCTCGTCCCGTTGTGCACCACCCCCGATGCCCCCCTGTACCCCCCGTTCGTCATCGAGCTGATCGACACGGCTGAAGCGGAGGTTCTGGTCTCTCTGTCCGACATCCGAACCTACACCGGGAACGGGGCCACGGCCGGTCTCCTCCAAGCCCTCGCCTCAGCCGCCGGGCGGGGGGTAGAGGTGCGGGTCCTCGCGGAGACGCGGGAGACAGGCCCGGGCCCAGAGCAAAGAGCGGCTCGCACCTATCTGGAACAGCGCGGAGTGATCGTGCGGTGGGATGCGCCGGATGTGACCCTCCATACGAAGTTCCTCGTCATCGATCGGCGGTGGGTCGTTGTGGGATCCACGCACTGGACGATGTCCGCCCTCACGAGGAGCGTCCAGCTCGATCTGGCGATCGAGGCTGAGGAGTTGGGAGATGCCTTCGGGAGGTTCTTCGACCTTCTGTGGGAAGGGCACTTACGGGCGGTTCCCCACCTGGCTCCTCTGCCATGGCCACGCCCCGCCGTGGTCCCACTGCTTGACCCTCCCCAAGGCGGCCTCCATGCCCAGGCCATCCCTGACATGCTCCGGACAGCGACGGAATCGATCCACGCTCTGATCTATCGGCTCCC
>DYGJ01000036.1:14695-15261 GCA_020724765.1 Thermotoga sp.
GCGTACTACCCGGCGTACGCGGACAGCCCCTCAAACCGCATTGTAGACGAGCTGTGCCGGGCTGCAGCCCGCGGGATCGAGGTGCAGGTTCTCCTCGAGAGTGGCGAGGATTTCGCTGACCTCGCACGAGACAACCGATTGGTCGCAGCGTATCTCGCTGCATGTGGGGTTGCAGTGCGGTTTGACGAACCGGGGACGACTCTCCACACGAAGTTCCTGCTCATCGATCGCTGCGATGTCCTGATCACATCGGCCAACTGGTCCTACTTCTCGCTCGTTCACAACGTCGAAGCAGGCGTCGCTGTCCTCGGCATCCCCGACCTCGGACGCCCTCTCGGCGCGTGGTTCGACACCTTGTGGGACCGAGCACGGACCCTACGCTAGAAGGTCACCGCCCCCGCCACCCGCGTCTCCACCCGACGACCCTCCTGGTAGCCGCTGGCAGCGCCCGAGAGGCGCACCGATGCCTCTCCCGCGGGTGGGTAGAGGGCGTACACGAACCGCAGCTCCATCCCCGGGTCAAGAGACGTTGACCAGAGAACCTCAAGCACATCGCCGCGCCGGTA
>DYGJ01000037.1 GCA_020724765.1 Thermotoga sp.
TGGCGGAGAAGGAGGAGTAGTGGGTCACAAGACGCATCCGGTGGGGTTCCGGATTGGGGTGCTGAGGAAGTGGCGCTCGAACTGGTTCGCCTCCGACGCCCAAGTTCCGAAGTACGTGGCCGAGGACTACCGTCTCCGAGCGGAGATTCACAAGGCGTACAAGGGTTCAGGGCTTGCCGAAACCCTCATTGAGCGGACGACGGAGGGACGGGTTACAGTGACGATTCGCGCGGCCCGGCCCGGGATCATCATTGGGCGGGGAGGAGCGGAGATCGCCGCCTTGCAGGAGAGGCTTTCTCAGCTTGTGGGGCGCGAGGTGCGGATCGGGGTCATGGAAGTCGAGCGCCCGGAGCTTGAAGCACCCCTTGTCGCTCAAGACGTTGCCTTCCAGATCGAGAACCGGATCAACCCCTACCGGGCGATGAAGGAGACCTTGCGTCGGATCATCGCCGCTGGGGCCCAGGGGGCGAAGATCCGCATCTCCGGACGTCTCGGGGGAGCTGAGATCTCTCGATCGGTGGAGATGAAGGAAGGGCGTGTTCCCCTGCACACCTTGCGGGCCGATGTGGACTACGGGCTAGCTGAGGCGTGGACAAAATACGGCGTGATCGGGGTCAAGGCGTGGGTGTTCCGCGGCGAGGTTTGGTCTATGTCCGACCGCTCCGGGTCAGAGGTGAAGTGAGATGCCCGCTCTCTTCCCGAAGCGAACGAAGTACCGCAAGCAACACCGGGGACGGATGAAGGGGATTGCCAGTCGTGGTGCGGAGGTGGCGTTCGGGGAGTTCGGGATCCAGGCTCTTGCCCCGGCGTGGATCACCAGCCAGCAGATTGAGGCGGTGCGCACGGCTCTTGCCCGTGGCACCCACCGCGGGCGGGTGTGGGTCAGGATCTTTCCGGACAAGCCGTACACGAAGCTTGCTGCCGAGTCGCGAATGGGAAAAGGAAAAGGTGAAGTAGTGAACTGGGTTGCGGTGGTTCGGCCGGGGCGGGTCATGTTCGAGTTCTCGGGAGTGACCGAGGTCGAAGCCAAGGAGATCCACCGCCGCGTATCCTGTAAGCTGCCGATTCCGACTCAGCTCAGGGCTCGGTTCCAGTTGGGAGGGGAGCGATGAACGCGCGGGAACTGCGAGAACTCTCTGCTGATGAGCTTCAGGCTCAGGTGGGGGAGAGCAAGAAGAAGCTTTTCACATTGCGGTTCCAGCTCGCTTCAGGGCGACTGACGAACACCGCTGAGATCGGGAAGACGAAGCGCGACATCGCCCGTGCGTTGACCCTGCTCGAGGAACGGGATCATGCGTAGACAACGAATTGGTCGGGTGATCAGCAACTCGATGATGAAGACAGTGGTTGTGGTGGAAGAGCGCCTTGTCGAGGCCCCTCTCTACCACAAGCGGCAGCGGCGACGCACGAAGTACTACGCGCACGACGAGGCAGGCCAGGCACGGGTGGGAGACGTCGTGCGCATCGAGGAGGCGCGTCCTCTGTCCAAACTCAAGCGGTGGCGGCTGCTGGAGATCATGCGCCGCGCGGAAGGGTGAGACGATGATCTTCCCAACGACACGGCTGGGTGTGGCCGACAACACCGGGGTCAAAGAAGTGGAGTGTATCAACGTGCTGGGCAAGAAGAGCCAAGCGGGGATTGGCGATATCGTGGTCGCCTCGGTCAAGAAGCGGATCCCGACTTCGGAGTTCACGAAAGGAAACATCGTGCGCGGGGTAGTGGTGCGGACTCGGGTTGCCTTTCGCCGCGACGATGGGAGCACGATTCGCTTCGACGACAACGCGGTCGTGCTGGTGGATAAGACCTTGCAGCCGCTTGGGACCCGGGTGTTCGGGCCTGTGGCGCGTGAGCTGCGGGAGCGGGGGATGATGCGGATCATCTCCGTCGCCCCAGAGGTCGTGTAGGAAGCGGGGAGGAGCGATGCGGAAGGTGCGCAAGGGGGATCGGGTCAAGGTGGTCTCGGGCGAGGACCGGGGCAAGGTCGGCAAGATCCTTCAGGTATTTCCCGAGAAGGACCGCGTCCTGGTGGAGGGGGTCAACATCGTGACCAAGCACCAGCGTCCCACCCAGGCGGTGCGCGAGCCGGGGATCATCAAGCGGGAGTCTCCGCTTCACGTGTCCAAGGTGAAGGTGGTGTGTCCGGAGTGCAGCGTCCCCAGCCGATTGGGCGTGGTCGTGGTGGACAAGCAGAAACTGCGCCGCTGCAAGCAGTGCGGGGCGACATTCTAAGGCCATGCTCTACACACAGTACCGAGAAGAGATTGTGCCGAAACTGATGAAGGAGCTTGGGCTCTCGAACGTGATGCAAGCGCCAAGGGTGACCAAGGTGGTTATCAACATGGGCGTGGGCAAACACGATGACCCGAAGATCCTAGAGGGGGCCGTGAGAAACCTGTCTCAGCTTGCGGGACAGAGGCCCGTGGTGACACGCGCCAAGCGCGCGGTCTCCGACTTCAAGATCCGTCAAGGCGATGCCATCGGGTGCATGGTGACCCTGCGCGGCCTGCGGGCGTACGAGTTCCTGTACAAGCTGTTCAACGTCGCCCTCCCGGGGATCCGCGATTTCAAAGGGGTCTCGCCCGACGCGTTCGATGGACGTGGGAACTTCTCGATCGGCGTCACAGAGCAGATGGTGTTCCCCGAGATATCGTACGATGATGTGGTGCGCGCACAGGGGATGGACATCACGATCGTGACCACCGCACGGACAGATCGCGAGGGCACGGCGCTGTTGTCTGGGTTGGGTTGCGCATTCAGAAGGGATTAGGGGGAGAGATGGCACGAAAGGCGATGATCGAGAAAGCGGCCCGGCGCCCGAAGTTCGCGGTGCGCAAGCACAACCGGTGCCAGCTGTGCGGGCGATCGCGGGCGTACATCCGGGATTTCGGCCTGTGCCGGCTCTGTTTCCGCAAGCTCGCGCTGGACGGACAGCTTCCCGGCGTGAAGAAGGCCGCGTGGTGAGGAGGCTATGATGGTTGGCGACCCGATTGCTGACATGCTTGCTCGGATCCGCAACGCCTTGGCCCGTTCCAAGGAGGAGGTCGCGATGCCCTCATCGCGGATGAAGGTGGACAGTGCCCGGATTCTTACAGAAGAGGGGTACATCGAGTCCTACGCCGTAGAGGAGGGCGAACCCTGTCCGACGCTGCGCTTGAAGCTGAAGTACCGGCGAGAGGGAACTCGCTTTCGTCGGCCAGCGATCCAGGGATTGCGACGGGTCAGCACTTCGGCCCGCAGGGTGTATCTGGGAACGGACGAGATTCCGAGCACCCGGGGAGGGTTGGGGACCGCCGTGATATCGACCTCGCAGGGTGTCATGACGGGCCGCGAGGCTCGGCGACGGGGGATCGGCGGCGAAATCCTGTACGAGGTGTGGTGAGATGTCCAAGATTGGGAAGAAACCTATTCGGATTCCGCAGGGGGTTGAAGTCCAGATTCAGCCCGGGCGGGTCATGGTCCGTGGTCCGCATGGGACTCTGGAGTGCCCTTACCAGACGGAGTTCGTGTCCATTGAGGTTGTTGAAGGAGAGGTCGTGGTGACGCGCAAGGCAGAGCGCGCGCCGTTCCGTGCGCGGCATGGCTTGTACCGAGCCCTCATCGCGAACATGGTTCGCGGTGTGACCGAAAAATGGCAGAAGGAGCTGGAAATCCAGGGCCTGGGATACCGCGCTCGGGCAGAGGGGAAAGCTCTCGTCATGGAGCTCGGTTATTCCCACCCCGTGCGGTACGAGATTCCCGATGGTATCGAGTTCTCAGTCCCAGATCCCAACAGGATTGTGGTGCGGGGGATTGACAATCGCCTTGTGGGTCAGGTCGCGGCGGACATCCGGGCTTTCCAACCTCCGGAGCCGTACCGGGGCACCGGCATCCGCTACCGCGGAGAGGAGATCATCCGCAAGGCGGGCAAACTGGGGGCGAAAGCGTAACAGCCATGATTAGGAAGACTCGCAAGGAACATCGACTCAAGCGGAAGGCGCGCATCCGGCGCCGCGTGCACGGCACCGTGGCCCGCCCGCGCCTTAGCGTGTACAAGAGCCTCCACCACGTCTACGCGCAACTCGTAGATGACGCCAGCGGGCGGACGCTGGCCTCGGCTTCCACGCTGTGCCCGGAATTGCGTGATCAAGGCGTGAAGAACACCGTGGACGGGGCGCGCGCAGTGGGATCGCTCGTGGCGCAACGGGCGCGGGAAAGCGGAATCCGACAGGTTGTGTTTGATCGCTCGGGCTACCCGTACCACGGCAAGATCCGTGCCCTGGCCGAGGCGGCCCGCGAGGGAGGGCTAGAGTTCTGATGGCGAGGTACCCGGAGCAGCCAGCACACGAGGTCATCGACATCCGCCGGGTGGGCAAGGTCACCAAGGGCGGAAAGCGCCTTCGGTTCCGCGTTGTAGTCGTTGCAGGCGACAGCGCGGGCCGGGTTGGGGTGGGGGTCGGGAAGTCCGTCGAGATTCCCCAGGCCGTGCAGCAAGCGATTCGGGACGCGATGAAGCACTTGATATCTGTCCCGATTCGAGATGGAACGATCCCCCATGAGGTGCGGGGGGCATTCGGAGCGGCCAAAGTGCTGTTGCGACCGGCGTATCCGGGCACCGGCGTTATTGCGGGGAGAACGGTGGGAGCGGTGTGCCGCATCGCCGGGATCCGCAACGTCCTCACGAAGGCCCTTCGCTCGACCAACCCGCTCAACCTGGCGCGAGCGACCCTGGACGGGTTCTGCCAAATGGAAGGTGTGGAAATGGTCGCGGTCCGACGGGGGAAGACCGTCGAGGAGATCTTGGAGGTCGAGGATGCTGAGACTCGATAACCTGCGGCCAACCCCGGGGAGCAAGCGTGGGCGGAAGCGTGTCGGACGAGGGTACAGCTCGGGCCACGGTGGGCACGAGTGCGGCAAGGGAACGAAGGGCCAGAACTCCCGTTCTGGGGTCACGGTCCGCCCAGGGTACGAAGGTGGTCAAACACCGTTTTGGATGAGGTTTCCGAAACGCGGGTTCCACAACGTGGGACGGATCGAGTACGCCGTGGTGAATGTGGGCGACCTGGATGCCCAGTTTGCAGCAGGCGATGAGGTGTCGTTGGATGTGCTCGCAGCTCGGGGCCTCGTCAAGAACCCCAAGTGTGGTCTGAAGGTCTTGGGCCAAGGTGAGCTGACGAAAGCGCTGGTGGTGAAGGCGGACCGGTTTAGCCAGACGGCGCGGGAGAAGATCGAGGCCGCCGGCGGTCGCGCAGAAGGTGAACCGTCACCGGCGGATGCAGGCTCGGGCGAGGAGGCGTAGGTGCTGGGACGCATTCAGCAGCTGTTTGCCGTTGAGGAACTGCGGCGGAGGATTCTCTACACCTTGGGGATGCTCCTTGTGTTCCGAATCGGGGCTCACATCCCCGTTCCGGGCGTGGACACGAAGCAGCTTGCCGATGTGCTTTCCGGCGCGTTCGGAGCAGGTTTGTTTCAGTTCATCAACCTGTTCACAGGGGGAGCCCTCCAGCAGTTCTCGCTGTTCTCGCTCGGCGTGATTCCGTACATCAACGCCTCGATCATCTTGTCGCTCCTCATCCCGGCGTTCCCGAAGCTGAAGAAGCTTCAGGAAGAGGGTCGGGAAGGCCGGAAGAAGCTCACCCAGTACACGCGGTGGGGAACGGTTGCCCTGGCGCTTGTCCAGTCCTACGCGATGGGCGTTCTTGTGGTTCAGTACGGACTGGCCCAGCCATCCGTGGGTTTCTTCCTGAGCACGATCATCACCCTCACCGCGGGTTCGGTCTTCCTGATGTGGGTTGGGGAACGGATGACAGAAAACGGCGTGGGGAATGGGATTTCAATGCTGATTATGGCCGGGATCGTGGCCCGCTTCCCCGCGGAAATCCAGCAGGCGGCGCTGGAGATCTCGGCAGGCACAGTTCATCCATTGTGGGGGATCGGCCTGATCGGCATGTTCGTGGCCGTGGTCGCCCTCACCGTCATCATCCAGCAGGGCCAGCGCAAGATCGTCATCCAGTACGCCAAGCGCACCTCAGGGCGACGGGTGTACGGCGGGCACACGACCCACCTGCCGCTGCGGGTGAACCAGGGCGGCGTGATCCCGATCATCTTCGCCTCAGCGATCCTCACCCTCCCCAGCTCGATCGCGACGTGGATTCCCCAACTGAACTGGCTCCAGAGTTACGTTGCTCCGGGGAGCACGATCTACCTCGCGGCTTACGTGCTCCTCATTTTCTTCTTCACCTACTTCTACTCGTCGCTCGTGTTTGACCCCAACGACATCGCGAAGAATCTCCGCGAGGCAGGTGGGTTCGTCCCTGGGGTTCGGCCCGGGCAACCCACGGCGGACTATCTGGGATCGGTGACGAACCGACTCCTCCTCGTGGGCGGAGTGTTCCTAGCCGGGATCGCCGTGTTGCCGTTCATCTTCTCGGCCCTATCCGGCATGCGGGGGTTCTCGATTGGCGGTACATCGATCCTCATCCTTGTTGGCGTGGGCATTGACACGATCATGCAGATCGAGGCTCACCTTGTGATGCGCCAGTACGAGTCCCTGGTCAAGGGGTCCGCGTTCCTGGGGAGGAAAGGTCTGTGAGGAACGTCGTTCTCCTCGGTCCGCCCGGGGCGGGAAAGGGGACGATCGCGGTCCGAGTGGCGAAGGAGGCGGGGCTTCTCCATCTCTCGACGGGCGACGTTCTGCGGGACGAGGTGGCACGGGGTACTGAGCTCGGGCAGCGCGCCCGAACGTTCATGGAGCGCGGAGAACTCGTGCCGGACGCCGTGGTGTTGGCGATGGTTCAGGAAAGGGTGAAAGGCCAACAGGGCGTGCTCCTTGACGGCTTCCCGCGCACGCTGGCCCAGGCAGAGGGATTGGCCGAGTTTCTCCCGGTACACGTGGTGGTCAACCTCGCTGTCGCGAAGGACGAGGTTGTGCGGCGGCTGGGGAGCCGACGGGTGTGCAGGGCGTGCGGGGCGGTGTACAACGTTGTCACCCAACGGCCGCGCACCGAGGGACTCTGCGATCGGTGTGGTGGGGAGCTTCGTCAGCGGCCGGACGACACACTCGAAGTGGTGGCGCGCCGGTACGAGGTGTACGAAAAGGACTCGCGTCCCCTCGTCGAGCACTACACCCGTCAGGGTCTGCTCAAAACGGTAGACGCCGCTCGATCGCCCGACCAAGTGGCTGCCGACGTTGCCAAGATACTCCGATCGTGATCGCCCTCAAGACGGAAGCTGAGATCGAGGTTGTCGCCGAGAACGCCCAGCTTCTTGCGGGCATTCTCGTCGATGTCGCGCTTGCCGTGCAGCCGGGCATCGAAACGCTGGAACTCGACCGGTTGGCCGAGGGGCGAATTCGAGCAGCAGGGGCCGAACCCGCGTTCAAGGGCTACCATGGGTACCCGGCTACACTTTGCGTGTCTGTGAACGAGGAGATTGTTCATGGCATCCCCTCTGCACGGAGGCTGCGCGAGGGTGATATCGTGTCCCTCGACCTGGGACTGAAACGGGCGGGGTACTACGCCGATGCGGCGGTGACGGTGGGGGTAGGGCAGATCGCCCCCGAGGCTGAGCGGCTGCTCGAGGTCACGCGCGATGCCTTGCGGGATGCGATTAGGGCAGCTAGACTTGGTGGGTACGTTTCGGATCTGTCCCACGCCATCGGCCGGTACGTGAGTGGCCATGGGTTCACGTGGTGCGGGAGTTCGTGGGGCATGGCATTGGCCGTGATCTCCATGAGGACCCGCAGATTCCGAGTTTTGGGGATCCGGGCAAGGGGATGGCCTTGCGGGAGGGGATGGTTCTCTGTCCGGAACCGATGGTGAAGGGAGATGATCTTCCTGTTCATGTGCGGGGCGATGTGTGGACTGCGGTTACGGCGAGTGGCGCGCTCGCCGCGCATTATGAGGAGATGGTGGTTGTCACCTCATCCGGGCCCTGGGTGCTGACGGGTTGGATTTGGGAGGCCTTTTGTCGAAGAAGGACGTGATCCGGGCGCGCGGGGAAGTGACCGCAGTGCTCCCCGATTCGATGTATCGGGTGAAACTGGACAACGAGCACGATGCGCTGTGCGTGGCCTCGGGGCGGATGCGGAAGAACTTCATCCGGGTGGTGATCGGGGATCGGGTGATCGTCGAGTTTTCCCCGTACGACCTCACTCGGGGACGGATCGTGTACCGGGAAACGTAGAGGAGGCGAGGATGAAGGTCCGGAGTTCGGTGAAGAAGATCTGCGAGAAGTGCCGGGTCATCCGCCGCACGGGACGGCTGTGGGTTGTGTGCCGTAACCCCAAGCACAAGCAGCGGCAGGGATAGGACATGGCACGGATTGCGGGCATCAACCTACCGGCGAAGAAGCAGATTGCCGTGGCCTTGACCTACATCTATGGGATCGGGTCATCGCGGGCACAGGAGATTCTGGAGCGAACCAGCGTGGCTTCGGACACAAAGGTCATGGACCTGACCGAGCAGGATGTGACTGCCCTGCGGCGCGAGGTGGAGTCGCAGCTTGTCGAGGGTGACCTTCGGCGGCAGGTGCGGGCCAACGTGCAGCGCATGATCGACATCGGCTGCTACCGCGGGACGCGGCACAAAGCCGGACTTCCCGTACGGGGTCAGAAGACGCGGACGAACGCCCGAACTTGGAAGGGCCCGCGGCCGGCGAAGGCCGGGAAGAGGAAGTAATGGCCCAGGCGCGGAAGAAGAAGGCGATTCGTCTCGACCGGGCGCGGGTGCACGTGCACTCCACGTTCAACAACACGATCATCACCGTAACCGACCCCACCGGCAACGCGGTGGGCTGGCAGTCCGGGGGCACGGCGGGGTTCACCGGGTCGCGGAAGGGCACACCATACGCGGCCCAGCTGGCGACCCAGGCCTTGGTGCGTGATCTGAAGGAGTACGGGGTGCGGTCGGTGATCGTGACCGTCGATGGCACGGGGTCGGGGCGCCAGGCCGTGGTGCAGACGCTCCGCTCGCTCGGGATCCAGGTCGAGGAAGTTCGGAACGTGACCCCGGTGAGTCACAGTTAGGAGGCGGCGAGGATGGGCAGGTACGCAGGTCCGAAGTGCAGGGTGTGTCGACGGGAGGGCGTGAAGCTCTTCCTGCGTGGAGATCGCTGCTATTCGACACAATGCCCGGTCTCGAAGCGGCCTCAGGTCCCAGGCCAGCATAGCCGCTTTCGGCGACGGGCGACTCCGTACGCGATCCGTATCCGCGAAAAGCAGAAACTGAAGAGGATTTACGGCGTTCGCGAGGCCCAGTTTCGCCGGTACGTAGAGGCGGGCAAGAAGTGGAAGGGCGTCACGGGCGAGGCGATTCTCAAGCAGCTTGAGACGCGCTTGGACAACGTCATCTACCGTGCTGGGTTTGCCCATTCCCGCAACCAGGCCCGTCAGATCGTCGGCCATGGCCATGTCCTCGTGAACGGGCGCCGGTCCGACATCGCGTCTCACCTGATAGGCGAAGGGGATATCGTCGAGGTGAAGCCCCAGTCCCGCGACAAGCTGCGGGCCCAGATCAAAGAGGCGGCCGAGCGGCGGCCCGTTCCAAACTGGCTGACGCGGGATCTGGAGGGATTGCGGATCCAGGTGAACGCCGAGCCGAGCGTTGAGGAGATCGAGCAGTCGATCAAAATGAACCTGATTGTGGAGTTCTATTCGAGGTAACATGACGCCCTTTGTGTACCCAGAGATGGCAACTTGGGCAGAATCCGACGATCCTCGCTACGGAAGGTTGGTCGTAGCTCCGTTGGAACGCGGCTATGCCACGACGTTGGGCAATGCCCTGCGTAGGGTGCTCCTGTCGGCGATTCCTGGGGCCGCGGTGGTGCGGGTGCTGTTCCCGGGTCACTTCCACGAGTACGACACGATTGCGGGTGTGCGTGAGGATGTGCTCCACATTGTTCTCAACCTGAAGGGCCTCGCGATCCGCTGCCAGGACGAAGCCCTGCATCGCCTCTATCTGAACGCGACCGGCCCCGGCGAGGTCCGGGCGGGGGATATCGAGACGCCGACCGGGGTCGAGATCGTGAACCCGGATCATCTCATCGCCACACTTGAGAAGAAGGGGAAGCTCGAGTTGGAGATGGAGGTCGAGGTGGGACGGGGATTCCGCCCGGCCGAAGAGAACAAGCGAGATGACGCGCCTCTGTCCCTCGTCCCCGTGGATGCCGACTTTTCCTTGGTCGAGCGCGTCAACTTCACGGTCGAACCCACCCGCGTCGGTGGGCGGTCCGGGTACGAGCGGTTGCTCCTCGACGTGTGGACGAACGGAGCGATCACCCCCGCTGAAGCGGCGGGGCAGGCTGTGCGGGTTCTGCGCGAACACCTGACGTTGCTCGACGGGGCGGGGGGGGAGGTTGGGGGCCGCGAGGTCGAGTCCGAGCTATCGGAGGAGCTTCTTCAGCCGTTGGGCGAGTTGGGGTTTGAGGTCCGTGCCTGCAACTTGCTCCGCGAGGAAGGGGTCATCACGTTGGCCGATCTCCTCGCGCGGACCCGTGAAGAGGTCTCCGACATCCACGGATTCGGTGAGAAAACCCTGATCCGGCTTGAAGAGCGCCTTGAGGAGCTCGGCCACACCCTGCGTTCGGAGAAGGAGGACTGATGCGTCATCGCTGCAAGGTACCCAAGCTGAGCATGACGAGCGACCGCCGGCGGGCGGTGCTGTCCGGCCAGGCCAAGGATCTCATTCTGCACGGGAAGGTGGACACCACACCGCCCCGCGCCAAGGCGACCCAAGCGCTGGTGGAGAGGCTCGTGACGTGGGCGCGCAAGGGAGATCAGGCTGCCCAGCGGCGCGCGTTCTCCGTTCTTCGGAGCAAGGAAGCGACCACCAAGCTGTTCACTGAGCTGGGACCGCAGTACAAAGACCGCGAGGGCGGGTATACCCGCGTGCTCAAGCTCGGCCCACGGCGTGGGGACGGGGCGGAGATCGCCCGCCTCACCTGGGTGTGATGGCCCGCCGGGCCATCGTCCCTCCCGGGACTCCAGTCTACGGCCCGTACTCGCCCGCCGTTCAGGCGGGGCCGTTTCTGTTCGTTTCCGGCCAGCTTCCCGCACTGCTGTCGGGCGAACTCCATCCGGGATCGATCGAGGATCAGGCTCGGCTTTGTCTGGAGAACATCGCCGGCATCGTCGGGGCTGCGGGCGGGACGATGGGAGATCTCGTCAAGGTCACGATCTACCTCGCCGACATGAACGACTTCGCGGCGGTGAACTCCGTGTACGCGACGTTCTTCGACCGGGACCCGCCGGCGCGGGCGTGCGTCGAGGTGAGCCGCCTCCCGAAGGGCGCTCGGGTCGAGATCGAGGCGTTCGCCTACCTCAGCTCCTAGCACGGGGTAGGGCATAGCCCGCGGGGCTCTTTCACCGCCTGAGCGCGGGGGGATGTGGCGTCGCAGCTTGTCTGCGACGGACGTGAGAAGCATCGAACCCTGTGTCCGACAGCCGTTCCGTACCAACGAACCCGTTCATCACGACGACACGAAGGGGTCTAGTTTTTCCGCCCCTAGAGTCCCTAGCCCCTGTTCTCCTTCGTGTCCGTGGTGACCTTAGTGATGAGCCTTAGCCTGAACCGACGACCCGGCAACCACCAGTCTCACTGCCGTTCTTGGCGGTGGCCCCCTATCCGATCGCGGGGTAGAGGCGCCCCGCCGCGTGGCGTTGGGCGAGCGCGGCGAGCATCTCCGTGGTCATCTCCGGTAGATCGTAGCGGGGGTTCCAGCCCCAGTCGGACCGCGCCGCCGAATCGTCGATCGACCGCGGCCAGGAGTCGGCGATCGCTTGGCGGAAGTCCGGCGCGTACTCGACCCGGAACCCGGGGACGTGCTTCTGGATCTCCGCGGCGAGCTCGGCGGCGGTGAAGCTCATCGCGGTGATGTTGTAGGTGCGGTATCGGAGCCGCGCGCAGGGCGCCTCCATCAGGTCGATCGCCGACTGGAGGCAGTCCGGCATGTACATCATGGGAAGCATCGTGTCCTCGCGGACGAAACACGTGTACGGCTTGCCCCCCACGGCGTAGTAGAACACCTCCACCGCGTAGTCCGTCGTTCCTCCCCCGGGCGGGGTTTCGCTGGAAATGATCCCTGGATAGCGCAGCCCGCGGATGTCCAGGCCGTAGCGGTGGGCGTAGTAGTCGCAGAGCAGTTCGCCCGTGACCTTCGTCACGCCGTACATCGTCGTTGGGGACAGGACCGTGTCCTGCGGGGTGTGGTCGCGGGGGGTGCGGGGGCCGAACACGGCGATGGAACTGGGGTGGAAGACCTGGCCGATCCCGCCATCGCGGGCAAGCTCGAGGAGGTTGTACAGCCCGTTCACGTTGACCTCCCACGCCCGCTGGGGGCTCTGCTCGCCGGTGGCGGAGAGGACCGCGGCGAGGTGGTACACGGCCTCGATCTTGTGGTCGCGGATCACCCGCGCCAGCGCGTCCCGGTTCGCGACGTCGAGCGACACGAACGGACCCGATGAGGCGAGCGCGTCCGAGGCCGGCTTGCGGTGCCCCGCCGCGACGACGTGGTCGCCGCCGTAGCGCTTGCGCAGTTGGAGCGTGAGCTCCGATCCGATCTGCCCCGTGGCCCCTGTGACGAGAATGCTCATCTGTCCCTCCCGATGGTGTGTGTGAAGTTCCGATGGGAATTCTACCCGCCGCTGTTTGAACGGGCGAGGCGGGCCCGGTAAGCTGGCCGCGAGGAGGGAGAATGGGAAAGTACGACTTCATCACCGCCGAGCTCGCCGAGCTCAAGGCGCAGGGCCTGTACAACACGATCCGCACGATCGGGAGCTCGGTCGGTGCGTGGACCGTGGTGGACGGGAAGAAGGTCCTCAACATGTGCTCAAACAACTACCTCGGGTTCGCGAACGAGCCGCGGATGCGCGAGGCGGCCAAAGAGGGCATCGACCGGTATGGGGTGGGGCCCGCTGCGGTCCGTTCCATCGCCGGGACGATGACCCTCCATCTTGAGTTCGAGCGGAAGCTCGCCCAGTTCAAGGGCGTCGAGGCGGCGATCTCGCTCCAGTCAGGTTTCTGTTCCAACCTCGCCGCGATCCCGACCCTCGTCGGGGCCGGCCACGCCCTGTTCACCGACGAGCTGAACCACGCCTCGATCATCGATGGCTGCCGGCTCACCAAGGCCGAGCGCGTGATCTACCCCCACCGCGACGTGGACGCCCTCCGCAACGCCCTCGCTGAGAAGAAGGACGTCCCCCGCAAGCTCATCGTCACCGACGGCGTGTTCTCGATGGACGGCGACCTCGCGCCGCTCCCGGGGATCGTCGAGGTAGCCGAGGAGTTCGCGGCAATGGTGATGGTGGACGACGCCCACGGCGAAGGTGTTGTCGGGTCCCACGGCCGGGGGATCGTGGACCACTTCAAGCTCCACGGCCGGGTGGACCTCGAGATGGGGACCCTCTCCAAGGCGTTTGGGGTCGTGGGCGGGTACCTTGCCGGCAAGGGCGAGATCATCGAGTACATCCGCCAGCGGGCGCGGCCATTCCTGTTCTCCAGCGCAGTCACCCCAGCCGACGTCGCGGCGTGCATGGCGGCGGTGCGGATCCTTGAGGAGAGCGACGCGCCGGTGCGCAAGCTGTGGGACAACGCCCGCTACTTCAAGGCGAAGATGGTCGAGCTCGGGTTCGACATCGGGTCCTCCGAGACCCCGATCACGCCGGTGATGCTTGGCGAGGCGACCACGGCGTGGCAGTTCTCCAAGGAGCTGTTCGCCGAAGAGGTGTTCGCCCAGGCGATCGTGTTCCCCACCGTGCCGCGGGGCAAGGCGCGGATCCGGGTGATGGTGTCCGCGGCCCACACGCGGGACGACCTCGATCTCTCGCTCGCGAAGTTTGCCACGGTTGGCCGCAAGCTCGGGGTGATCTGAGGGCGTGGACGTTCTGGAGCCGCTGACGCGGATCCTCCTCGCCGCGCTCGTTGGCGGCGCGATCGGGTTCGAGCGCGAGCTGCGCGGCCGGGCGGCCGGGCTGCGGACGCACATTCTCGTCTGCGTGGGGGCGGCGGTGGTGATGATGGTCGCGGCGGCCCTGGACCAGGTAGACGGACCAGGTCGGGCGTTGGCGGGAATCGTCACCGGCGTGGGGTTCCTCGGGGCAGGGGCGATCATCAAGGCGCGGGACATCGTCCGGGGCGTAACGACCGCAGCCTGCATCTGGCTCGTCGCCGCCCTGGGCGCGGTGGTCGGCCAGGGCCTGTACGTCCTCGCCGGGGTAAGTGCGGCCCTGGCGCTGCTCGTCCTGTTGGCGCTGCATCAGGTGGAGCGCCTCGTCCCCGCGCACTCCTACCACACCGTGACCGTCCGTGGTCAGGGCCTGGGGGCGCGGCGGCTCGAAGAATCGTGTCGCGGGGTGTTCTCCGAGGCCAGGCAACGGGTTCTCGCTCTCGACGTTCGCCTCGATTGCGGGGGAGATCGCATCTCCCTCACGTTCTACGTCCGAAGCCGCGGTGCGGTCCAGGCCGCGCAGCTCGCCGAGGAGCTTCTCTCCCTTCCTGGCGTGTCCGGTGTCAGCTGGCGCTAGCGCGGACCCTCACAGGCCGAGTTCGGCCCGCGCAGCCTGCATTGCGCCGAGGACGGTCTCCACGAACGACTCGAGGGACACCCCAAGCTTCGCGCCGAGCGCGATCCCCTCGCGCGACGCCGAGCGGGCGAACCCCTTTTCCTTGAACCGGTTGAGGACGTTCTGAGGGGTGAGGCCCCCGATCCTGTCGGGATGGACGAGCGCCGCGGCGACGATGAGGCCGGTGAGCGGATCTACCGCGGTGAGGGCGATCTCCATCGGCTTCTCGGGCTCCCTGTGTCCGGCGTGGGAGAGGATCGCCGCGAGGATCCCCTCGTCCGCGAACCCGCGCGCCCGCAGGAACTCGACCGTCCTGTATCCGTGGACGTCCGGCCGGTCCTTCGTCTCCTCGTAGTCGAGGTCGTGGACGAGGCCGGCGAGGGCCCACCGCTCGGTCTCCTCCCCGAACCGGGGAGCGAGCGCCCGCATCCCCGCCTCCACGGCGAGCAT
>DYGJ01000038.1:0-12962 GCA_020724765.1 Thermotoga sp.
CACCTCGTCGTTCTCCCCGTGACAGCGGATTCCCCCCAGAATGGGCATCGCCGTCCGTCCCCCCAGCGCGTGGCTAACCGTTCTCACCCCAAACACCAAATCTTCCCGCCGACAGACGATCTCCATGAACCCTCCTTTAGAAGGAGATCATATCCCAGGACGAGGAAGGTGGGCGAGGATCTCCCCGAGCACGCGCTCTTGGGACAGCGTGCCGTCAATCACGTGAGCCCGCGGTACAGAGCGGATCAGCTCAAGGTATCCTACGCGCACCTTGGTGAAGAACTCGAGACCTTCGCCTTCGAACCGATCTCGCTCCCGGGTTCGCTCGTAGGCCACCGCAGGTGGAAGATCGAGCAGAAAAACGTAGTCTGGATCTAGTCCGCCCGTTGCCAGCCCGTCCAGACGCCGGATAAGATCGCGGTCAAGCCCCCGCCCCCACCCTTGGTAGGCAAGCGACGACAACGTGTAACGCGAGCAGAGGACCCACTTTCCATCCCGCAACGCTGGCCGGATGACCTTCTCTACATGCTCGTGCCGCGCACCCACGATCAGGAGGAGCTCAGTGAGGGGGTTCATCGGTGAGTCCGGGGCGAGAACAAGCTCCCTCAGCCGTTCCCCGAGAGGAGTCCCCCCGGGCTCCCGGGTGGCCACCAGAGGGACCCCGCGAGCGGACAGCGCGTCCGAAAGCAACCTCAACTGGGTGGACTTGCCCGATGCGTCCGGCCCTTCGAGCACGATGAACAGCGGTTTCACTTTGTCTTCCCCCCCGCAAGGAGGGCCAGGGCGACGAGCCCGGCCCCGACTACGATCGCCAAGTCGGCGATGTTGATCACGGGGAACCCGGGGACCTCCAGGAAGTCGAGCACGTACCCCCAGCGGATCCGGTCTACAAGGTTCCCTGCCGCGCCGCCGAGAAGGAGCGCACTCCCCACTCGGGCCAGACCCTGCCACCGTCCGAGGACGAGAACCGCTCCGAGAACAGCCACGACGACCGCGGAGACCGCGATGAACGCGCCTGTGTGCTGGGGGAAGAGTCCAAACGCGCCGCCGGGGTTGTGGACCCGCGTCAGACGCACGATGTCCCCAATGAGCGGTCGAGAAAGGCCGAGATCCAGGCTCCGGATCGCCCACGTCTTCGTCCCCTGGTCAACCGCGAAGACGGCCGCGGCGAGAAGGACGTGGCGAACGGAGCGCATGACGCGCCAGTCTACCCGGGTTCGCGAGATAGGGCAAAGCGTGTGGGTGATTGATCCCTTGCCCCACACCCGGTCCTCTCTTACGCTTCGCTTGCGATGGCCAACCTCTACCTCGCCCTCCTCCACTTCCCCATGCGCAGCCGGGAAGGGAGCATCGTGGCCACCGCGCTGACCTCGATGAATGTGCCGGACATCGCCCGCACCGCCTGCACCTACGGCGTGTCCCGATACTACGTGGTCACCCCGCTCGCCAGCCAACGGCGGATTGCGGAGCGGCTGCGGGAGTTCTGGATGGAAGAGGAAGAGCTCTCCAACCGGCGTGAGGCGGTGTCCCTCGTCGCGGTGCGGGAAGAGTTGGAAGAGTGTTACGAGGAGATCTCCCGCACCGAGGGCCAGCCCCCCCTGGTGTGGGGCACGAGCGCACGGAGCAACCTCCCCTACCTTCGGGTAGAGTGGGACGAAGCGCGGGCCACCCTCCGCAAGAGGCCGGTGCTCCTCCTATTTGGCACAGGAAACGGGATGGCACATGACCTTCTCCAGGCATGCGATGCGCTCCTCCCCCCCGTGCGCAACCGAGGGTACAATTACCTCTCGGTGCGGGCCGCGGTGGCCATCATCTTGGACCGGTTGAAAGGAGAGGAAGAATGACGGGTATGGACGATCTCATCCACGCCCTCGAGGCCGAACACGTGCGGGACGTTCCCGAGTTTCGGCCCGGGGACATTGTGCGTTTCTACGAGAAGGTGTCGGAAGGAGCGCGTGAACGCCTTCAGCCGTTCGAAGGGGTTGTGCTCAAGATCTCCGGATCGGGCACGCGAACGATGATGACTGTCCGCAAGATCGCAGCGGGAGTGGGCGTAGAACGCACCGTGCCCGTTCACTCGCCAAAGGTGGAGCGCATTGAAGTCGTGAAGCGCAACACGGTGAGCAAGAGCCGCCCGTACTGGCTGCGCCGGGTAAGCCGCATCCACAAGATCGAATGAGTTCCTGGCCGAGACGCCGGCGCAAGAAAGAGAAGAAGCCGCCGTGGATCGTGCGCCTGTTGCGCCGCCGGGGGGTGCGCCTTTCGCCTCGGGCAGAGTGGGCTTTGGGGTGGGCGGAAACGATCGTCGAGGTGGGCCTCATCTTCTGGCTCACCATCACCTTCGTCACCGTCCGAATGACGGTTCCCACCGGCTCGATGAACCCCACGATCGCCCCGGGGGACTCGTTCTTCGTGGACATCCTCACCTACCACTTCCGCGACCCGGTGCCGGGACGGGTGATCGTGTTCTGGCAGCTGGAGGAGTTGCAGGTGACCGCGGTGGAGTCGGGCAGCCCCGCCGCGGTGGCGGGGATTCAATCGGGGGATTGGATCACCCACGTCCAGTACCCCACGATTGGGATCGGCGGGGAGCCCGTTCCCTCCGTCCGCACCGCCAACTGGCGCATCGAGGCCGCCCAGGGGCAGATCCTGCAGTTCGTCGTGTTGCGCGAGGCCGTCGGGCACCAAACGCTGTCGGTATCCGTTCCGGGCGACGCGAGGAACCTGGCCTCGCTTGGAATCAAGTACCGATCTCGCCAAGAGCGGTACGTGAAGCGTCTCATCGCCATCGGTGGTCAGACGGTGCAAATTGTGGGCGGCAAGGTCATGGTGGACGGAGCCCCACTCGCTGCGGTTGCCGGGCGCACGTACTGGACCCAAGGTTCGGGCATGCAGTACGGCGTTGCCCCCACTTTCGTGCCACGGGGTCATTACTTCGTGCTTGGCGACAACACGATGAACTCCTACGACTCCCGCTACTGGGGGTTCGTGCCTGAAGAAGAGCTGATCGGTGCCCCGTTCTTCCGGGTGTGGCCGCTGGCGCGGTTCGGGCCGATGAACGGGTACTGGTGGTCGTCCCTCTAGGGACCCTTGCGGAACCGTTCCCCGCGCCAGGGGTCACCGATGTCGTGATAGCCGCGCGCTTCCCAATACCCACGGCGGAGGTCGGGCAGGAACTCCAACGCCACGACGTACTTCGCGCTCTTCCAGGCGTAAAGCGAAGGGATCACCAGACGCAGCGGATGGCCGTGCTCGGGGAGTAAGGGAACGCCGTTCATCCGGTGGGCGAGGAGGCTCAAGGCATCCTGGAACTGGACATAGGGCACGTTGGTCGTGTAGCCCTCGCGGCCGTGGGCCATCACCCAAACCACGTCCGGGCAGGGGCGGACGCGATCCACGACTTCCCGGGTGCGAACCCCCTCCCAGCGCACCCCTGGTACGCTCCAGCCCGTCACACAGTGAAAGTCCGCCTCCACCATCGCCTGCGGCAGCCGGAGGAGTTCGTCCCACGAGATCTCGCAGGGGCGCTCGACCGCGCCGAACAGATGCAGTCGAAAACGGGATGGATCGACGTCTGGAACCGGGCCGATATCGTAGGGAACAGGCGCCTCGATCCACCGCTGGCCAACCGGGAGCGATCCGGGCACCATAGTGCATACGGTAGCCCTTCCTTGTCTCCCTGGCAAGCGGGCCACACCGCGGCCGATCCTGACCTGTAGCAGAAAGGACACATCACCATGCGGTATCGTGAGAACATCGTGTGGATTGACCTCGAGACCACAGGGCTCGACCCAGAAACGAGCGTCATCCTCGAAATCGCCGCCATCATCACCGACAAGCACCTGAACCAGCTCGCGCAGACTTCGCTCGTGGTGCATCACCCCAACAACGCCTTGGTGGATCTGGACGAGTGGGTGCAGACCCAGCACCAAGGGTCGGGGCTGCTCGAGGAAGTGCGCCGCTCGGCCCTCACCCTGGCCAAGGCCGAGGCGACGGTCCTCGAACTCGTGGCCTCCCACTGCCCGCCGCGGACGTGCCCGCTCGCGGGGAGTTCGGTGTGCTTCGACCGCCGGTTCCTGATGCGCCACATGCCCAAGCTCGACGCGCACCTCAGCTACCGCCAGGTGGACGTGAGCTCGCTCAAGGAACTCGTCAAGCGGTGGTACCCGGACAAAGCGCCCGCCAACGGCTCCGGAGCCAAGCATCGTGCTCTCCCCGACATTCTGGAATCGATCGAGGAACTCCGCTACTACCGGAAGACCGTGTTCGTCCCCCCTCCGGGGCCGATCCAGCTGCCCCCGGGCTAGATCTCGACGAGATCCAGGTCGCGGGCCGAGCGGACCGTCTTCCCGGAGTGGAGCACCGCCACCCGCCGGATGCTGTCCCCGTAGGCACGCGAGGTGAACAGGGTCAGGCAGCGGTCGCCGTAGAGGAACGTCGGGGCGGCGGGCTGATGGGAGCGAACCAACACCTGGATACCCAACCGGGAAGCCACCGCTGCAAAGTAGTCCGCGCCAAAGGTTGGACGGCCCGACGTGCCCGACCCGAACGCATGCCCAGGGGTATCCACCCAGTCCCCCCACGTGATCGCCCTCCATTCGGTAGAGCCAAGCTCGACGCGCGCAAGGTCGGCCACGTTCTCCACATCCGGCAGCGCCCCGTGGAGGGCGAGGACGCCCGCCGGGTGGACAGCAGCGAACGGCAAACCAGCAAGGATTCCGCCCCATGCCCCTTCCGCGGGCGGCGGGAGGCGTTCCCAGAAATCGGCGGGCGAGAACCGACGGACCGCCCACGCTTCGTGGTTGCCCATCAGGAGGTGCACCCGGTCAGGCTGAGCAAGCTTGGTCTCGAGAAGGAGCGTCAGGTTGCCCAACGACTCCGGCCCTCGATCCACATAGTCCCCGAGGAACACGAGGACGTGCCCTCCGGGAGGAAACCGTTCCAGCACACGCACGGTCGCGTCGCGATCTCCGTGGGTGTCGCCCACGAACACCGCGGTCCGATCCATGGGCAGAGAGACCAATCTCCCGTCCCGTCGGAGTAGATGCTGGATCTCAGTACCGGCGTCCCCTGTCAGCATGGCAGTGAACCCTACTCCACCCCTGTTTGCACGGCAATACCTGACAGCCGCCTCTACAACAGGGGTTGACCGTGAGCGGCAGGCGAAGAACCGAAGCATCAGAACCCGTTTGGTCAGCGGCTCTCCCTCGGCTAAGATCTGTCGTCAAGAGGAGGGAAGGTTGAAGGAGTACTTGTTAGGGGTGGACGTTGGCACCCAGTCAACCAAGGGTGTACTCGTGCGTCCGTCCGGCGAGGTCGTGGCCCTCGCCACAGAGGAGTACGGCGTTCTTCATCCTCAGCCCCTGTGGGCCGAGCAGTGGCCGGATATGTGGGAGAGGTCTCTCTGCAACGTCATCCGTGATCTCCTCGCGAAGCCCGGGGTTTCCCCCCACGCCGTAGCCGGCGTGTGCATAAGCAGCCTCTATGGAGGCAGCGGAATCCCTGTGGATGCTCGTATGCAACCGATTCGGCCTTGCATTATCTGGATGGACCGTCGGGCCACGGCCGAGGTGGCGTGGGTGCGGGACCACGTAGACCTGCAGGCCCTGTTCAACATCACAGGCAACTGGGTGGACAGCTACTTTGGCTACACCAAGCTTCTCTGGATCAAGCGTGCAGAGCCTAGCAACTGGGCCCGTACTACGCTCTTTCTGCCGCCCAACGTCTACCTCAACTGGCGGCTCACCGGCCAGGTCTCCATCGACCACTCAGCCGCAGGCAACCTGGGGGGACTCTACGACATCCGCGCCCATCGCTGGTCAGAGAAGATGGCGGAAGCCATGGGCATCCCCCTGAGCCTCATGCCCCAGCGAATCGTCGCCTCAGGCGAGGTAATTGGCGAGATAACAAGCGAGGGTGCAAACCTCACGGGATTGGCTCCCGGAACGCCGGTTCTGGCAGGCGGGGTAGATGCCCCGATGGCCACCCTGGCTGCAGGAGCCTTTCACGGTGGGGACAACGTGGCGATGATGGGTACCTCAACGTGCTGGGGAGTGATCCACAGAGGCGAGGGATTCGCTCGGGAGCTGGTTTCCATGCCCCACGTTGTGGACGGGACCGAGAAGTTCTACACCTGGGGTGGATCCGCAACCTCCGGAGCCCTGGCACGCTGGTTCCGGGATCAACTTGGTCCGACAGGGGTCGGGACCGAGACGGGAGATGATCCTTACCAGCGCCTCGACGCCTTGGCTCGAACCGTTCCACCTGGGTGCGACGGGCTGCTTGCGTTGCCGTACTTCATGGGCGAGCGAGCGCCCCTGTGGGACCCCAGCGCCCGTGGCGCTTGGGTCGGCCTGACCCTCTCTCACAGCAAAGGCCATCTCTTCCGCTCTCTTCTCGAAGCCACAGCGTTTGCCCTGCGTCACGCGATCGAGACCGGCCAGGGCACCGGCCTTCCCGTGAACAGCGAGACCATCGTGGTCGGTGGCGTGGCGAAGTCCCCGCTGTGGTTGTCCATCATCGCCGACGTCACGGGTCGTACCATTCGCACCCCCGCCACCGAGGGAATCGAAGCGCCCCTGGCAGATGCACTTCTGGTGGGGATCGCAACCGGTCGGGTGGACGGTTACAAGCGGATACACGACTGGGTGCGCTTCGAAAGGCCTATCTGTCCTCATCCTCCGCGGCGGGCCCTCTACGATCGCCAATACACCCTGTACCGGAACCTGTACGCAGCGTTGCATCCACTGTTCCCCAAACTGGACGGGTCAGAGGTTCAGCCGAACACGCGATAAGGGATCCCCAGCATCTGGGCTATCCACACGAGTTCGCTGGTCCAGTCACCATAGACACCGTGGATGTGATTGGAGTCGTACTCCGCAAGGAGCTGGTCGGGGCCCACCCCGATCCGAGCAAAGGCGTGCGGCCACTCGCGCTGAGTCGCTGCGGCCTTGCGCTCGGCGTCTTCGTCGGATAGCTCGATGAACTCCCCGGGCAGAATCGCCATCCAGTACTGACCGTTTCGGCGCGCCAGGCGGGCCAGGGTCACCTTCCCCGGAGCTGCGATGTGGCGCACCGACGCGCCTCCTGCTGGAAAGTAGAACCCTTGGGGGTAGAACTCCACCCTGGGCAGGTTCACGCCCGGATCGTACGCGTGGCCCGCGAAGTACGTGGGGTGAGTCCCCGAGTTGCACAGATCAAGCACACCGAACTCGGCATCGTAGTGCCGAAGATCGGCAAACAAGACGGGCTCTCCAGTGATGTGCTTCAGAATCTCCATGGTCAGCGCACCATCCATGTCCGCCTCGGTGGCTGCGACCGTCGGCTCCTTTGGGCCGTTCCAATCGTAAGGATCGTTGAGGAACGCCTCGGTGACGTCCATGGTCACGAAGTGATCGGTGAGCTCGGGCTGGCTCTTGATCCCGAGAAAGTCGAGCTTCATCCCCGCCGCCAATTCCCGAACCGCAATGTAACTGCGAATCTGAAGCTTGAGCTTCTCCGGTGTGAGCTGCTGCCCGTCGTACCTGATCTTGCCGACTTTGGCAGTGAGCCAGCGGAAGGCGTGCTCGACCTCTTCCTCAGATGCCCCGTGGGCACGTTGAACAATCTGCCACTGGTCGATGTGCTCGATGTCGATCCCGAAGAGCTTCATCCAGTCATCCGGGTTCGCGACCGCGGTGTACATCCCCATCGGCCGGCCACCGAACAAGCCGAACGTCTCGCCCTTGAGACGGCAGAGCGCCGACCCAGCACGAACAAACGCCAGAACCCTCCCCAAGACTGCTGGGTCCCGAATGTCTCCCGAGAGCCGACCGTGGAACACCCCGATCTGGTTCAGTGCTCCTGCAGAGGCCAGCATCCCTACCATCCCTGGGTACTGAGGGTTGATGTTGGAGAAGAGGAGAAACGGCCCTGGGGCAAACCGCGAGGCCACCGCGGCAAGGTGCGGAAAGCTCCATACAGCGAAGTTGAAGATCGTGAGCTCACATCCCTCTCTAGCCAATCGGATGCCCTCAGCACGTGCAGCTTCGGCCGAGCCGATGATCTCCAGGCCCGCGACGGGCTCGATCCCACCCGCCTGCCGCAGCTCATCGGCAAGGCGTCGCTGGAAATCAAGATTCACGGACTCCAACTCGCACTGCACCGGCCCTCTCCCATCGGAGAACGTCAGGATGCCTACTCTAACGGGTTTCATCGTTCACCTTCCTTGTCATAGGTTTGTTGACTGCGGTTGAGGGTGTCTCTCCCCGTTGGATTCTCAAGCAGTTATCCACCGTAACCTCGGCCAGCCGTTCCAGCGCCTCGATGGTCCCTCCCCCGATGTGGGATGTCAGCACAACGTTCTCCAGACCCAGGAGTTCATCGTCCACGCCCGGTGGCTCCGGAGAGAACACGTCCAGAGCGGCTCCGGCAATCCAGCGCTCGCGCAATGCACGAACCAGGGTCGGTTGGTCCACCACCGCACCCCTCGCCGTGTTGATCAACCAGGCAGAGCGCTTCATCCGCTTCAGCTCGGCTTCGCCGAAGGACCCACGCGTCTCCGGAGTGAGCGGAAGGTGCAGGGACACCACATCCGCTGTCGCCAACAACTCCTCGCGCGACACGATGACGATACCGTGAGCCTCCGCGAAGGGGTGATCGGGGCGCGCGTCATGGGCAATAACCGTCATCCCGTGCGCAGCCGCTCGCAACGCGACTCCCTTGCCAATGGCCCCCATGCCGAGCAGCCCGAGCTTCTTCCCGGCGAGCTCGTGTCCAAGCCACAGCCGCCACGTTCCCCGCCTCAACGCGGCATCCGAGCGCGGGATGAGCCGAAGGAGCGCCAAGATCAGCCCCATCGTCAGATCGGCAACCGAGGCGGTGTTCCCGCCCGGAGTATTCGCAACGTAGATCCCCCGCAACCCGGCCGCCTGGCAGTCGACATTGTCGTACCCCGCGCCAAACCGCTGGATCAGCCGCAACGATGTCTTCCCCTCCAAATCGGCCGCCCGAAGCGGTTCGTAGCCTCCCGTCACATAGATCTCCGCTTCGCGTAACAGCCGGTGTTTGACGGGCTCCTCAACGTCAGTCCCATCCCTCACATATACGACCCGAACAGCAAAGCCATGTCCCCGGAGATCATCGGCCATCCGGTCGATAACCACCGCAGCGGACTCGGGGAATACAAGCACCGCCCTAAGCATCCCTCACCCCACAGTGAAACAACACGTTCGAGGCCCTTGGAGCCCTCTGCAGAAACCCTTCTCGCACGCTCTATGCACAGAACTCCATCCCATTCTTCACATCTCCGTCATGTCCCGTCGCCGCTAAGACAGCCGCATCCCGGGGGCCGGGTTCCCCAGTTCTTGAGCACGGGGGGCCACCGCCAACTCTCCCCTGGGTCCGAACCCATACTGCACTTCGACCAGTTCAGGATCACACGTTCCCTCTTCACGTCGTTCGCGCGCCAGGCACTCCGATATTTCGAGGGTTGCTAACTGAAGCGTGTTTCGGATCCTCACCGCCCTCACCTCGTCGGGAGCTTTGCCTGTCAACCAAAGGGCGGTCTTGATCGCCAACTCATCATCCCTCAGCACCAGGGGGATCTTGGCGGAGGTGACCGAACGAGAGGCGAGATGGTTGGTGTACGTAGCGTTGAAGTCAATGCGCTCAAACAGACGCACAGTGATGATGTCCGCCAATCCCATTCCGACTGCATTGCCGAGAGATTCCTCGGACAGGTCGAGCGCTACGATAAACCGGATTCGCGTCGCGGCCGGCTTCCCCCTTCCGATCACGTTGGTATCCATGCCAGCCCCGCTGATGTTCTTGCCCATCTCGTCCACGATCAACACATCCACGTCCGTAAAGGGAATCCGAGGCGCCATCGCCTTCGCTTCCTTGAGCAACGCCTTCTCCCCCCCCTCGATTTCATCTGGAGGCAGAGCCGTGACCCTGCAGAGCTGTCCGCACCCGTCTTCCACCAACCCAATGCCCAGGACCACCGGCACGCGGTCCAAGATCTTCATCAGGCCGCTCTCAATGTCTCCCGAGAAGTCCGTGTGCGGCTTGACGCGGTTGATCGCGATCACTGCGTCCGCCTGAAAGGACGCCCGATCGAACTTCACGGGGACTCCCTCGCGCGTCATCCCGAGGTCGACCACATCCATGGAACTGACGATAGGTACACCCACGCAGTCCTCGGTGATGCCCTTGCTCGCTAGTACTTCCTTCTGGCCCACGGCCGTCCCCCCGCCATGGCTGCCCATCGCCGGTACGATGAACGGGCGGATCTTCCTCTCTTTCAGAACGTCCACCACGGTCTTCACGACCTGAGCCAGCCTATCCACCCCTCGGCTGCCAACCCCCACCGCCACGCTGCTCCCTGGAGCCAGCGCGTCAAGCGCGCCCGTCTTGTTCAGCTCGCAGCGGATTGCCCAAGGAACATCCGCCAGGGGACAGGAGGCAACTTGCTGCCTAAGCCTGAACATCCTGGGCAGTCTGACATCCGCCAAGCCTTCAACCGCAACGTGGCTTACATCCATCAACCTGGTCCTCAGCGTCGCCTACGCGGTCAAGTACGCTTTCTTCACGTGCGGATTCCCGATCAAGTCCGCAGAAGACCCCGCCAGAACGACCTCCCCACCCTCCAACACGTATCCCCGCTCCGCGGTCTCAAGGGCCAGGAACGCGTTCTGTTCAACGATGATCGTGGCCTTCAACGACGGGTGGCCACGCGCGATTCGCCCGATCTTGTCAAAGATATCATCGGCAACGCTAGGAGCGAGGCCGAGTGAGGGCTCGTCCAGAAGAAGCATCCTCGGGCTGCCAACGATCCCTCGGGCGATCGAAAGCATCTTCTGTTCTCCTCCACTCAGGTAACCAGCGCTCTGAGAGAGTTTGCGCTTGAGGTGAGGGAAGTAGTCGAGAGCCATTTCCAAACGCTGCCGCACCTCGGTCTTGTTCCTCCTGATTCGGTAGGCGCCCACCTCTAGGTTCTCCATCACGGTCAGAGGGGCGAACACCTCGCTCTTCTGCGGGACGAACGCCACACCCAACTGCGCGATCCTGTACCACGGACGACCGTTCAACACCGTTCCGTAGAACGTGATCCGCCCGCCCATCACCTGGGCCAGTCCCATGATAGCCTTCAGGACCGTCGTCTTCCCTGCACCGTTCGCACCGATGAGCGCCACGGTCTCCAGCTCGGAGACCTCCAGGGAGAGGCCGCGCAAGATCTGCAGCTTGCCATAGCCCGCGTCGAGGCTCTCAATCGTCAGCATCAGCGCTCCCTCCCTTCGCTCCGCCTGCCCGTCGTCGACCGAGATAGGCCGTGATCACACGCTCATCCTCCTGAACCTCTGAGGGAGGCCCCTCGGCGATCTTCTCTCCATGCTCGAGCACGACCACCCGCGAGCACGTGTCCATGACGAGCTTGATGCGGTGCTCCACAACCAAGAAGGCGATGCCACGATCGTGGTTCAACTGCTGCAGGAGTTCTCCGAGCTGCACGATCAGACCGGCTTTGAGTCCAGCTGCCGGCTCGTCGAGCAGGATGCACTTCGGCTGCGAGACCAGGGCCCGCGCCAACTCGACCAGACGTTGTTGACCAAAGGAGAGGTCCCCCGCAGGCTTGTCTGCGAACGCAGTCATCCCAACCGCTGTCAGCACCTCGAAGGACGCTTCCCGAGCCCTCCTCTCCTCTTTGCGTGCGGATGGAAAGCGAGCGAGTGTCGACCAGAAGGAAGCTGACATGAACCGCACGTACGAGGTCATGATGTTCTCCAAGACCGACATCCTGCCCCACAAGCGCGTAGTCTGAAACGTCCGACTGAGCCCTTGGCCGTTGATCTCCCATTGTTTGAGGCTATCTAGGACAGCTCCATCCAGAGTGACCGTCCCGGACGTCGGCGGGTAGACCCCTGTGCAGAGGTTGATGGTCACGGTCTTGCCTGAACCATTGGGTCCAATCAGACCAAGAATCTCTCCATCCTCCAAGTGCATCGTCAGGTTGTTGACCGCGACGATGCCGCCAAAGCGCTTCGTCACACCGCGTAGCTCAAGCATGGCTCACCCCGTGCCTCCAGTCGAGCCGATCTCCCCCGTCCATCTCTGCTCGACGCTCTTCTTCGAGAGCAGGGCGCCGAGGTACTCCGAGATGAAACCAAGCCCCTTGGGGAAAAGCAGCAAAACGACCAAGATGCTGCTCCCGAGCACCACATCCCAGAGGCCCGGCCACATGCGGAGAAACTCGGGAACAAGTGTAACAACCAACGCACCCAGGATAGCCCCCGGAAGGTTCCCAAGCCCCCCGATCACCACCATCGCCAAGTAACGGAAGCTCTGTGTTGGCGCAAACTCCGCTGGCGCGATGAAACGATAGCTCAGGAGGAACAGCACGCCGCCCAATCCCGCACAGAGACCACACAACATACAAGCCTGGACCTTCGCACGGACCGTGTTGATCCCCATGATCCTGGCCACGGTCTCATCGTCGCGCGTAGCCCGGAAGTTCCGCCCAAGCTTCGAGTGGTACACCAGTCGGCAGAGCGCGTACAGGAGGACCAAACATCCGAACACAATCATGTACACAGCCGGCGCGCTCACCCGCGTCCCGAACACCTGGGGCGCGCTCACCCGCAGCCCCATGGGCCCTCCCGTGAGATCCACCTCGTTGAACAGCAGGAGCTGGAAGACGACGTTCGCACCGAGCGTAACGATCGCCAGGTATGGCCCGCGCAATCGATTGCTGACCCAACCCAGCGCCATGCCGGTGGACACCGCGGCAGCAACGCCCACGACAGCGGAAGGCAACCACGCCCAGCCCGCAAGCCTGATGAACATGGCTGTCACGTAGGCAGAGACACCGACGAGCGCAGCCTGACCCAGGTTGATCTGCCCCGCAACGCCCACAGCCATGTTCAGCCCCAAGGCGATGACTGCGTTGATCCACGCAAACGTGATAAGTCGCAGATAGTAAGGAG
>DYGJ01000038.1:12979-14639 GCA_020724765.1 Thermotoga sp.
CCAAAGCGCAACCGCCACAAGCCCCAATAGCAGCACCCGCCAGCGGCGGACGTTCAGCGTTGGATATTTGGAAGTCCGTGCCGTGACCGTATCAGCAGGCGTCATCATATCCTCTCTACCTCGGTGACACCGAAGATCCCGTGAGGGCGAAGGAGGAGCACCAGCAGCATGACCAAAAACGCAAGGACGTCACGGTACCCTGTTCCCAACGCCACCGTTCCCACTCCCTCCAGAAGGCCGATGATGTACCCTCCCACGATCGCACCGGGGATACTGCCGAACCCCCCGATCACGATGCCCGCAAACGCCTTGTATCCAACGGATGTTCCCAGATCGAGCGTCAAGAACGTGACCGGAACCACGAGGATGCCCGCAAGCCCGGCAAGCATCACGGCGAAGGCAAACGTCGATGACAGGAACCGGGGAACCGGGATGCCCATCAGACCCGCGGTCTCTTTGTCATATGCGGCAGCGCGGATGACCCGGCCCACCATCGTGTACCGGAGTGCAACCGCGAGGAGAGCCAGAATAGCGAGGGTGATCGAGAAGGCGAGCACGTGGTTCGCCAGGAACCCCACGTTTCCGATCCAGATCATCTGCCTCCCCAGGAACCCCGCAAAGGCGTACGGCCGCGGTCCGAACCACAGAAGAACGACATTCTCCATGATCAAGCTGAGACCCATCGTCGCGATGACGGTCGTGATCAGCGGTTGCTTCCGGATGCGCTCGAACACCGTCTTCGCGAACACAGCCCCAAGCAGGCCTGTGGCCGCAAGCGCCGCCAAGAGCGACGTCCCAATCGGCCAGCCAAGTCCCCGGTGAAACCCGATGATCGTGAGATACGAACAGAGAAGCAGGAACTGCCCCTGTGCGAAGTTCAGGACGTTCATGCTCTTCCAGATGAAGACCGTGCCAACGGCGACCAGCGCATAGACGCTGCCGAAAGCAACGCCGCCAACGATGATCTGAATCGCAGCATCTACTGGCATGTCGCTCCTTGGGCAGGGAGTTAGCTCAGGGGGGCAACTCGCCCCCCTGAGCTCCTGCCTACACTACCTAGTACTCGATGTCCGTCGGGAACCGGACCGGCGAAACGAAACTGCTCTTCCCGTTCTTGATCTGCCCGATCGTCAGTTCAAACGTCGTCTCTCCGTCTGAGCGAACGGAGTAGCTTCGGAGCACGCCCTCCATCTCGATGCCGACGAGCGCATCGCGGATGGCCTGCGAGTCCACGACACCCGCCTTCTCGATCGCCTTGGCGATGAGGTGCACGGCATCGTACACCGCCATGCCCACTTCGCTCAGTACGCTCTCACCGTGCAGCTCGTAGTACCAGTTGTTGAACAGCGCGACCTTCGGCGCGTCCAGCGCGAAGTCGCCCACGAACATGGCGCCCTCCATGGCCTCGACTCCCGCCAGTTCGATCGTCGCTGGCGCTGCGACGACAACCGATCCGATCACCGGGATGCTCGCGTACCCGAGCTCGTAGCGCGACCTGAAGAACAACCCGCCCTGCGCTGCATGGGCCCACACAAACACCACATCGGGATTGGCCGCCGCCACTTCCACCACTGGACCGGTGGCGTCCTTGATGTCCAAGGGAATGCCGACCACCGCTACGGGTTCGATCCCGTAGAGCGAGCGCATCGCGGCAATCAGG
>DYGJ01000039.1:0-2786 GCA_020724765.1 Thermotoga sp.
CTAGACACAACGCCCTCGGTGGGTGCGGATGGTCAGCAGGGAAACAGTGTATAGAAACGCCTCGGGAGCCAGAGGATGCGCAAGAACTTCAGGCACTGTGTATAGCACCGTCTCAGGGGGCTGGGAAGAAGATCCTATTCGTGTCAGGGGGGAGGACATCGTTACGCTATACCTCGTCTGGGAGACTGGAGGGCAAAGGGCCAGCGGAAGCTGGGCGTACAAGTACAGTCCAAGCCTCTCCATGTTCTTCGACTCGGAGGACATCACAGTGAAGCAGGGCACTTCCGGCATAGTGACAGTGAGCGTCTTTCGAAAGGCCGAATCCGCTGGTGCCGTCTTGCTCGAAGTTGAAGGCCTCCCGTGGCGGGTCCGCGCCGAGATCAGCCCCAACCCAGCTTCAGGGGACAGAAGCACACTCACCATCGTTGTGGACAGCACCGCTGCGCTTGGGAGTTATCCCATCAGGGTCCGGGGTGCCAGCGGAGACCTTGTCACCTATACAGAGAACTTGCTTACTCTGACTATCGCGAAAGCGGATCAGGCTCAGGGCGAGGTTCCCGATCAGAGACCTGCTAATGCCGCCGGCGCTACCGTCGCCTTCCTCATGGCATGGATTCCCTTCATGTTACTCCTTGGCATCTGTCTGGTGGTGGGGCTAGGACGCTAGATCTCACGGACATGGCTGGCGCGAGACTACCCAGAGATCCAGCTTTACAGCGGCCACCACCATGGGGTGCGATCCCAGGTGTTGGGGAAGCCATTGCGGTCAGCATGGGCATGTGCCCTTGGAATGCGGTACGGCGCAGTTTATAGTCTCCCCACGGTCAGGGGAGCTATGCGCTCTTTTGAGAGGGCCGAAGTGACGATAACGCTGTACTGGTCGGGGCGACTGGATTTGAACCAGCGACCCCCTGCTCCCAAAGCAGGTGCGCTTCCGAGCTGCGCTACGCCCCGATCGCGACGCTAAGTCTGTCGCAGACGGAACTCTACCGCGATCACCTCTCCCGTCAAGGCCGCCCGAAGCGGCCTCCTTGTCCCAGCGGAAGCCTGCCCGTACCCTATCGGCAGCGATGATCCCCCATCTCTACGTGGGACCGGGAGCCCGTTCCGCCGCGCTCGCGCAGGCGGCATCGGACTTGGGTGCTCCCCCCGAAGAGAGCCCGGACGCCCGCCTGGTGATCTCCGACGCGGCGGAAGTGGGAATCGACCGAATTCGGGAACTCATTCTCTGGGCGCGGTACGGCCCGGTCCGCGCTCCCCGCAAGGTGGCGGTGATCGGTCCCGCAGAAAAGCTCACCCGTGAGGCCGCCAACGCGCTGTTGAAGCTGCTGGAGGAGATACCCGCCCACCTCGAGGCCATCCTGTTCGCCGAGGCGCTGGACCGCGTCCTCCCTACAGTGCGCTCCCGATGCGCTCTGATGTGGTGTGCAGCGGCACCGGAGCAGATCCAGGCCGCGCTCTGCAATGCAGGCTACGAAAGTGACGAGATCGCGTTCATCTCCTCGCTCCTCGGCGATCGGGTGGAGGAAGCGGCCGCGTTTCTCGCCGAGCGCCGAAACCCAATTCAGGAGTGGAAGGATGCCGATGCACAGGCACGGGACCTCTCTCTGGCCGAGTTGGCGAAGGGCTTCGCCCGGCACGTCCCGGATCCACTGCGGCGCCGTGCGTACGGCCGCCACCTCGTGAGCGCCCTTTCCCGGGCGGCCACGGATGAGGTCCTCGCCCTGGCAGAGCGGCTGGCCAAGGACGGCAAGGGCGCCGTGGCCGCGTTCCTCGACGAACTGGCCAGGTTCCTGATCACCGAGGCTCCAACCGCGTGGCCTGACCTGCCATCGGACGTGCGCCTGGCGTGGGCGCGCAAGGCGTCGCTCGGCCGGGGAGATCTCGACGACAACGCGAACCCGCGGCTGCTGGCGGAGGTGGTGGCCCTATGGCCGCGGAAAAGCTAGGGGCACTGGTTCGTCGCCTCGGTCCCTTGTGTGACCTCCACCTCTCCACCTGGGATGGGCCGGTGGGCAACCCGGGGCAGGTTTGGGTCGAGGAGGAAAGCCGAACCCCGTGGCTGGTGAAGGTACTCAAGTCGCCGATCCTCAACCCGAACAACCCGCGCGGGCACCTGATCCGGCTCGCCTCGCAACCCGACCTCGACACCTATCAGACCCGCCTCGGAGAGGCGGACGAGCTGCGCCAGTCGGCCCAGGACCAAGCGACGGCCGCTGGGCTCCCGATGCGCTTCCTGGCAGCGGAGCTGGATTTGGACAAGACCTTCCTCCGACTGCACTTCTCTGCCCCGAACCGGGTGGACTTCCGAGAGTTCCTCCGCGAGTTAGGCACGGAGTTCAGGTTGCGCCTGGAACTCCACCAGATCGGTCCGCGCGACGCGGCGCGCATCCTAGGGGAGGTCGGCCCCTGCGGTCGGTCCCTGTGCTGCCGGACGTTCCTTCACAAGCTCCGGCCGGTCCCACTGGAGCTCGCGTTCGAGCAGCAGCTCTTCCTCAGTCCGGATCGGCTCACGGGCGCCTGTGGCCGACTGATGTGCTGCCTGGCCTACGAACATGAGCAGTATCGCGATGCGCTGGAAGGACTGCCCAAGATGGGAGCACGGATCACGGTCGAGGGACGCGCCGGCAAGGTGGTCGGCCTCAACGTGTTCCAGGGCTCGTTCACCGTGCAGTGGTCGGACGGAACGCGGTCCGAGATGAACGGTCAGAGGCTCCACGATCGACCCGACCCCGAAACGCAATGACGAACCCCTACGGAGCGATCTGCAGTCCGTCGGGAAGCAT
>DYGJ01000039.1:2796-9078 GCA_020724765.1 Thermotoga sp.
TTCAGGTAGAACGTCCACCCTTCTCCCGGCAGGCTCCCCCCCAGAAGGAGCTCTCCCTGTCCGTACAGCCACACGTCCCCGTCCCCCACCCGTACGTGGTAGACCTCAGCCGGCAACGTGCGTTCTCCCACAACAAGGCCCACCGGCTCCGGGGCGGACCCGATGAGGGAAATGGTGGTCCGCTTCCCCGAGAGCACTGCGGTCACTTCGACGGCGTGGGCCTGGGCCTGGAGGTACCGATGGGCAGCGAACCATGGGCCGACGGTCTCGACGCCGAGGAAGACGTACGGGGGGAAACCAACGAGCGTGACCTCTCTCCGAAAGAGACCGGACCCGCTCGTAACCCGGGGTCTTCCCGCGGCAATGCGCACGGAAACCGGCGGTTGACCTTTCTCAGCGTAGTAGAGCGGGTTCCACTCGCGATCGAGGATGAGGATCGCCTCGACCTTCTGAGTCCCCACGCGCAGGGCTGACTCGACACGGTACACCCCATCGGCAACCCACAGGGCAAACGTCTCTTCAATGGGGTTCTGTCCAACCCGCTCGACGACGTACGTTCCTTCCTCAACGACCACGCCGCCGACGAGTCCCGGAACCTCCTCCGGCCCGGGCAGGAGAAGGAGCACCACACCTGCAACAACTGCTCCGATGAGCAGAATCCTCCATAGGTCCATGTGTCCGTACCTCCTCGGCCCCATCGTACCGAGTTCGACCGGGTTGGGCTAACCGGGCACGCACATGGGGTCTACCCTGCACTCCACAAGACAGACTCCACAACGACAGGCCTATGTGCTTCACCACCCCAGAAGCCATGGAGGAGACCCAGGAAAGGTAGCACCCCGCCCCGGTGCTTCCTCAGCCTTACACGTATACGCTGACCAGCTCTACAATCCGGAGTCCTTGGCGTTGCGGCGAGCGACGATCTCCTCGGCCAGGGCGTGGGGGACCGCTTCGTAGCGCGCGAAGCGCATCGAGAACTCGCCCCGGCCGCTGGTGAGACCGCGGATCTCGGTCGTGTACCCGAACATCGCCGCGAGGGGCACCTCGGCGTGGACAATCTGCGTCTTGCCCTTGGGTTCGAGGGCCACGATCCGGCCCCGCCGAGCAGCGAGGCTTCCCAACACCGCTCCCACCTCCGCCTCCGGCACGGTGACTTCGACCTCCATCACCGGCTCCAGAAGCCGGATCCCCGCCCGTCGGCACGCGTCGCGGAACGAGGCCGCAGCGCACGTGCGGAACGCCTGCTCCGAGGAGTCCACATCGTGCGCCGATCCATCGAGGAGCGCCACGTGGACGTCCACCATCGGAAACCGGGCATAGGGCCCCTCGGCCATCGCCTCGACGATCCCCCGCTCCACCGCCGGGATGTACTCCCGCGGCACCCTGCCGCCCACGACCTTGTTCGTGAACTCGAACCCAGCCCCCGGACCCGCGGGCACGACGCGGAGAACCACGTGGGCGTACTGCCCGTGGCCGCCGGTCTGCTTCACGAGCTTCCCTTCGTGCTCGACGGTGCCGATGACCGTCTCCCGGTACGCGACCTGGGGCTGGCCGGTCGTCACCTCGACCCCGAACTCCCGCCGCAACCGATCTACGATGATCTCCAGGTGAAGCTCGCCCATGCCGGAGATGACCACGTCGCCGGTCTCGGCGTTGGGCCGCACGACGAACGTTGGGTCCTCTGCCGACAGGTCGGCGAGCCCGCGGCCGAGCTTGTCGCTGTCGGTCCGCCGGGCGGGAGCGATCGCAAGGTCCACCACAGGCGCCGGGAACTCGATCGGGGCGAGCACGATCGGTCTCTCTTCGTTCGCCAGAGTGTCTCCGGTGTAGGTATCGCCCAAGCCGACTGCGGCGCCCACCTCGCCGGCGCGCAGCTCCTCGACCGGCTCGCGGTGCTCGGCGTGCATCCGGAACAAACGCCCGATGCGCTGCCGCTTGTCACGGCCGGCGTTGAGCACGAACTCCCCCCCGCGCAAAACGCCCGAGTACACCCGCAGGTACGTAAGCTTGCCCACGTGCCGGTCGGCCTGGACCTTGAACGCGAGGGCCGACAGCGGCTCGTCGTCGCGCGCCTGGCGCTCCTCTTCTTGGTCCTCCCACGTTCCTACCACAGCCGGAAGGTCGGTGGGGGAGGGAAGGAAGTCGACCACCGCGTCGAGCAGCCGCCGAACTCCCCTGTTGCGAAACGCGGACCCCGCAAGGACCGGGATCAGCCGCCCCTCCACGGTCGCCTTGCGCAGAGCCGCCACAACCTCCTCCACACTCGGCAGTTCACCCGCGAGGTACTTCTCAAGGAGTTGGTCGTTCTCCTCACTTGCCCGCTCGAGGAGGGCGTCCCGCGCCATCTGAGCCTCTTCCGCAAGCGCCGTTGGGACCGGGCCGACCTCGATTTCCATCCCATTCGCGCCCTCGCGGTAGTAGATCGCCTCCATCCGCAAGAGATCGACCAGACCCGCGAAATCCTCCTCAGCGCCGATCGGGATCACCACCGGCACCGCGCTCGCGCCAAGTTGATCACGGATTTCGCGAACCACGCCCCAGAAGTCGGCCCCAGTGCGGTCCATCTTGTTCACGAACGCGATCCGCGGCACGTGGTACCGCTCCGCCTGTCTCCACACGGCCTCCGACTGGGGCTGAACCCCGCCCACCGCACAGAACAACGCCACCATCCCGTCCACCACGCGCAGACAGCGCTCGACCTCGGCGGTGAAGTCCACGTGCCCCGGCGTGTCGATCACGTTGACCCGGTGTCCCTTCCACTCCGTGGTCGTTGCTGCAGAGGTGATGGTGATTCCCCGCTCCCGCTCCTGGGGCATCCAGTCCATCGTCGCCTGCCCCGCATCCACCTCGCCGATGCGGTGGGTGCGGCCGGTGAAGTACAGGATGCGTTCCGTAACCGTGGTCTTGCCGGCGTCGATGTGCGCCGCGATCCCGATGTTGCGAACCTTCGCGATGTCGTGCCCCACGTCTGATCGACTCCTCCGTCGTCCAACGAAACCACGTCCACCCTAACTGAGGGGGAGAGGGTTTCTGCTTCCCATCAACCTCTGAATTCGCTTGCGGGCGTTCCGCAGCAAGGCAAGGGAGAACTACAGGAGGGTTAGGATAGACGATCGCGTCCCTAAGTCAACCTGCGGGAGCCGAACACGGGCTACTCGGGGGTGTACCCCTTCCCTGATCTGCACCGGGACGGCGGTGTCCCTAGTACAGCCAGCCGTGGTCGAGTCCGATCCGAACGAGAGTTCTAACCTTCCCTTCTTGCGTCGGGCAACGCGGGTTGGGGGCGATTACGCCAAGTCCTGCCGCCACGGCACCGAGGGCGATGACGAGGTTGCCTGCCTCATACCCCTGCAGGCCGAGCCAGTACCCGCCTCCCACGAACGCCAGGCCACCGAGGATGAGTCCATACCGCGCCGACCGGCACGACGTGAGTTCCCGTTGGGCGCTCCCCATTGCCTTGCGCCACTCCGCCTCCGACACTCGGGGAACAACAACCGGATCCGTACTGAACTCCACCCGTGCCACATCGGTCAGGGGAAAGGACGCCAGGATTCCGCCCGTAGCACACCATTTCACAGAACCCGCCGTTACCCCACACAGCTCTCCTGCGACGCTCTGTCCGTTCTTCAGGTGAAGTGTATCGGCACATGCTGAAACACCTACCAGGAGCGCACAACCCCATAGCCACCATCGTCGTGTCATCGAACGACCTCCCTGGGGATCCCCCAGCGGTTTATAAGGGGACACTCGGGGGGAAGGGAGGTCGCAGGACCTCCACCAACGCCCCCTCTGTCCGGCCTCGCCCTCACCGCCGCACCGACATCCCGCGGAACACCCGCCGGCCACGCCAGAAATACTCCACGCCCGAAATGATGGCCAACGCCACAGCGAGATAGAGGAACGCTTCTTTCAGCTGGTGCCCCCACGGCCCAAGGCCGAAGTACCGCGTGGCGAGGATGAACAGGACAAGTCCGATGTGAGAGAACGTCTTCAGCTTGCCGAGGATGCTTGACCGAATCGCTAGTCCCTCTGCCATCGCCAGCACACGCAACCCTGTGACGAGGAACTCCCGCCCGAGGATCGTCACCACCGGCCATGCCCGCAATTCCCCCAGCTCCACCAGCGACACGAACGCCGCAGCCACGAGCAGCTTGTCGGCAATGGGGTCGGCGAAGGCGCCGAACGCCGTCTCCTGGCGCAACGTCCGCGCCAGGTATCCGTCCACGGCATCGGAGAGGGCGGCAAGGGCGAAGATGGCGAAAGCGAGGATCTTGAACACCGTTCCCTCGGCGTAGAGGAAAACCATGAACAGGGGCGTGGCGAGGATCCGGGCGAGAGTGATCTGATTCGGGATCGTCACGCTCGCAACGTAGCCCCCCGTCCGCTACTTGTCAATCCCGTTCTCCACGGCTAGGATGGAGGCGCAAAGGAGGCGTAGTGAAAACCAATTCGGATCGGCTCATCATGTTGTCAGTGGTGGGGGAGGTCACGAACCCCTCCATGCGCGGGTACCGGATCAGCCACGACGGACGACCCCTGCTGCTGCCTGGGGTGGGCGGGATCACCTACAACCTGCGGGTGGGGGACCCGGCGATGGGGTGGGTGGCGGACCATGTCGAACCATGTGTTTCGATCCGGAACCTGGTCAAGGATCGCGAGGGTCTTCCCCCGACGAACGATGGGCTCAATTTCCTCGCCTGCGTGGGGAACGAGGCCACGGTCCTCTCCGGCGACGCCAAGGGTGCGAAGGGAGTGGTCACCGGAAAACACGGGGGGATCGAGCACGTGCTCATCGACTTCTCTCCCGAGGTCCTTGAGAAGCTCCAGATCGGGGACAAGATCGGAATCCGATCGTACGGCACCGGGCTGGCGCTCCTCGATCACCCCGAGGTGACGGTGATGAACCTCGACCCGCGCATCCTTCCCAGGATGCCGATCCAGGAGAAGAAGGGCTCATGGACCGTTGGGGTCACCCACGCTGTGCCGGCCGCGCTGATGGGCTCCGGGCTCGGCGCCGATACGTGCTACCGCGGGGACTACGATATTCAGCTCTTCGACGAGAAGACGGTGAAAGAGCACGGCCTGTCCGATCTGCGGCTGGGCGACCTGGTGGCGATCCTCGACACCGAGCACGCCTACGGCCGGGTGTACAAGTCCGGGGCGATCTCGATCGGGATCGTGGTTCACTCCGACTGCGTAATCAGCGGCCACGGGCCGGGGGTGACGACCCTGTTCACGAGCGCAAGCTCGCGCGGCCTGCGCTACACGATCGAACCCAAGGCCAACCTCGCCGACTTCCTCGGCCTGCGAAAGAAGAAGCCTGCCACGGCTACACGCAAGCCGCGCCCCTAGCGTAGGACGGCGTGGGCGATAGCGGCGAAGGCGTCCGGATCGAGCGACGCGCCGCCCACGAGCGCCCCGTCCACGTCGGGAAGGCGCAGGAACTCCCGGGCGTTGTCCGGCTTGACGGATCCCCCGTACTGGACCCGGATCTCGTCACCCTTGGCTCCGAAACGATCGCGGAGCCAGCTTCGGATCTGGCTCGCCATGGCGTGGGCGTCGGCGGGCTGGGCGGCCACGCCGGTCCCGATCGCCCACACTGGCTCGTAGGCGATCACGAGCCCTCGCGAATTGTCGCCCAGCCCGGCAACGCCTCTCTCCAGTTGTCGCTCGACGACCGCCCACGCCCCCCCGGCGCGGCGCTCGTCCAAGGTCTCCCCCACGCACAGGATCGGCGCCAGCTCGTGCGCGGTCGCTGCCTGCACCTTCCGGCCGACGAACGCGTCGTCCTCGCCGAACACATGCCGCCGCTCGGAGTGGCCGCACAAGACGTAGTGGACTCCGAGGTCAACGAGCTGGCTCACCGAAACCTCGCCGGTGTAGGCGCCTGTCGGCTCAGGGTAGACGTTCTGTGCCCCTAACGCTATCGCGGTCCCCGTGAGAAGCCGCCGCGCCTCGGCCAGAGCGGTGAACGACGGGAACACCGCCACCTCCACCCCCCCCTCGGGGGGAAGAAGCTCAAGGAGGCGCACGAGACAGGTCCGCGCCTCGGGGATCGTCTTGTGCATCTTCCAGTTCGCAGCGATCAGCGGTACGCGCACCTATCCCCCTTTTCTGATTGACAAACCCCATCCTAAGCGCCTATCATGCCCACAGCAACCGAAGGAGGCGACGATGATGACGTTTGTTGTGATCGCAGCGTTGGTGCTGTTGTTCCTCGCCAGCGCGATCAAGGTCGTTCGGGAATACGAACGGGGTGTGATCTTTCGCCTTGGCCGCCTC
>DYGJ01000039.1:9088-9397 GCA_020724765.1 Thermotoga sp.
GGACCTGGGCTTTTTCTCATCATCCCGCTCGTGGACAAGATGGTGAAGGTGGATCTGCGCACGATCACCCTCGACGTACCTCCGCAGGAGGTCATCACCCGTGACAACGTCCCGGTCAGCGTAAACGCTGTGGTGTACTTCCGGGTGATCGACCCCCAGGCATCCGTGGTCGAGGTGCTGGACTTCATCGAGGCCACGCGGCAGATCTCGATGACCACGCTCCGCTCTGTGCTCGGACGGGTCGAGCTGGACGAGATCCTGGCAGAGCGGGAGAAGATCAACCGCGAACTGCAGCAGATCATCGACGAG
>DYGJ01000039.1:9407-14609 GCA_020724765.1 Thermotoga sp.
GGGGGATGAAGGTGAGCACGGTCGAGATCAAGGACGTGAAGATCCCGACCGAAATGCAGCGGGCGATCGCCCGCCAGGCGGAAGCCGAGCGGGAGCGGCGGAGCAAGGTCATCAACGCCGAAGGGGAGTTCCAGGCCGCGGAGAAGCTGCGGGCGGCGGCGGCGATCATGCGGCAAGCTCCCGGCGCCCTGCAGCTTCGCTACTTGCAGACCCTGTCCGAGATCTCCACCGAGAACGCGACCACCATTGTGTTTCCGATCCCACTCGAACTACTCGACGCGTTGCGCGGACGCAACCAGGGTTGAGGGCCTGCGTACTGGGCAGCGGTTCCTCCGGGAACGCCCTCCTCGTGGAGGGGCCGCGGGGACCTCTTCTCGTCGATGCGGGCCTGTCGTGGCGCGACATCGAGGCCCGATCGGCAAGGGCTGGACTGAGTCTGTCGAATCTGCGCTGGGTCCTTCTCACCCACGAGCACACCGACCACGTGCGCGGGCTCGCCCCGCTGCGCCGCCGCGGGGTCAAGGTTGCGGCGAGCGCGGGCACGTTGCGGGCGCTGGGAATCGAGGGCACGGTGCTCTCCCCCGGCCTTGAAATCGAAGGGGTGCGGGTGTTCCCGTTCCCAATCTCCCACGATGCTCGGGAGCCGGTCGGGCTACGCCTCGAGGTGAACGGGACGCGGATCGGGATCGCCACCGACCTGGGGCAGATCACGGACGCGGTGCTCTCCGGGCTCTCGGGTTGTCACACCGTCGTCTTGGAGGCGAACCACGACGTCTCGCTGCTCCTCTCAGGCCCGTACCCGTGGTCGCTCAAGCTGCGGATTCTTGGACCGGAAGGCCATCTTGCAAACGAGGAGACGGGGAGAGCGATTCGCCTCTTGGGAAACGGTCTCCAACAAGTGATCCTCGCCCACCTATCGGAGGAGAACAACACCCCGGCGCTGGCCCTGGAGACCGTAGCCGGGGCCGTGGATGGTTGGGGAGGCCGCCTCTATCTGACCTACCCCGACCGGCCGGGTGTCGTTGTCCGTTCGTAGGGCCTCGCAACGCCCAGGCTCGCCATTCCCTGCACGATCTTCCCCACGCTCGGCACGGCAGTCCAACCGCTCCAGAACTCGGGGTTGCGGGTCGTCTGGTAGACGACCAGGATAGCGTACTCCGGCTCTTCCCACGGGAAGAACGCGGCCATCCCCGTCGTGACGTGGTCGGCGACATACCCCCGGCCAGGGAGGGCCATCTCCGCGGTGCCTGTCTTCCCAGCAACCCCGAACCCCTGTACATCCGCTTTCGTTCCAAGGCTTGGGTCCCCACTCGGGGAAGGGTTGACCGCGTAGCGCAGCACCTCGCGCATCGTACGGCACGCCTCGGGCGAGGCGATCACTCCTCGCACCTCTGGTGGGCCGGGGAGGATGCGCGGGCGAAGCAGCGTTCCGCCGTTCGCCAGCGCCGCGAATGCCGCTCCGAGCTGGATGCCCGTCACCGCCAACCCCTGTCCAAACGAGGCCACGGCCAGGTCGAGTTCGGTCCACTTCTCCCGCGCGTTGAGAATGCCGCTCACTTCGCCCGGCAACTCGATCCCCGTCTTCTGGCCGAACCCCATCCGCGTGAGGTAGGCGTGGGCGCGCTCGATGCCCAGACGCTGCGCGACCTGGACGAGCACAGTGTTGATGGACTTGGCCATCGCGAACCTGAAGGTACGCGTCGGGTAGCTCTCCCCCTGTGCGTTCTTGATCTGCACACCGCTGACGATGATCGGCGAGCCGCCGTGAAACTCTTCGTCCGGGGTGAGCAACCCCTGATCGAACGCAGCAAGCCCGACGAGCGCCTTGAACACTGAGCCTGGCTCAAACACGTGGGTGATCGACCACGGGTGGAGGAGCGCCGGGTCGGGCCGCGCGGGATCCACCGCCGGACCGTGGGCAAGGGCAAGGATCTCGCCTGTCTGAGGGTCCATCACCAACGCGAACCCGCGGTCTGCTCCCGTGTACTCGGCGAGCCCCCGGGCGATCTCCCGCTCGCACACCCACTGGATGCGCACATCCAATGTCAGATGGAGAGAGGTCCCCGGCAGCCCCGGTTCTTCTTCCCACAGGTCGTAGATCTGATTGCCCGGACCGCGCAGCAGGCGCACGACACGCGGTTGGCCGGCGAGAGACTCGTCGAACAGGAGCTCGAGCCCTGCCAGCCCGTGTCCGTCCACGCCCACGATCCCGAGCATCGCCAAGGCGAGCGGCCCCTGGGGATAGGCTCGCTTCCAGGAGTCGAAGAACACGAGCCCTCTGATCCCCAGGCTTTGGGCCTGCGCTCGAATCCTCTGCCCGACACCGTAGTCCACCCCGCGAGCGATCCAGGTGAAGTACGCGGTACGGTACACCTTGTCCGAAACCTCGCTCCGCACCATCCCGAGTTCCTGGACAAGGAGATCAATCAGCAGTTCGGGCTTGGTGAGGAGGGAGTTGTCGAGGGCGATCTCGTACGCAGGAACGTCGTACGCCAGAGGGACACCGTTCCGATCGTAGATCGCACCCCGCTGAGCGGGAATCTCGATCACGTCCTCCTGGATCGCCTGAGCCACCGCCGACCACCGGCGGTGCTCCACGACCTGGAGCTGGACGAGCCGGCCGACCACGACCAGCCCACCGATTCCCAACAGGAGGAACGCCACCTTGGCCCGGTTAACGGTTGCCTCCTTCGCCAACGACGTGGTAGTGGGTGCGCGCGTCGTCGAACGGGACCATTCCCAGAGCCCTGGCCCGGATCGCAATCTCGTCGAGGGAGTAGGCGCGGTCGACTTGGTACGCGAGATCGCGCTTCGCCCGCTCGATTTCCTGGAGCGACAGCACCAGCCGCGCCCGCTCGGACCGAAGCGCGGAAAGGATGGACCCCTGCCACAGATAGAGGAACACAAGGCCGGTTGCCACTACCCCCACTGCGATCACGGCGGCAACACCCTCCCACCCGGGAAGGCTGCGCTCGCCCCGATCCGGTCTTGGTCCGTGCACACCCCAAGGGTACGGTCAGCGGCGGAGCCGGTCAGGGACAGGTGGCCTAGCTCGGAACAACCTCGCGCACCCTCCCCGCGCGGAGCTTCGCCGACCGCGCCCGGGGGTTGCGGGCAATCTCCTCGTCTCCCGGCACAACGGGCTTCCTTGTCAGGACCTCGACCCGACCGACGAGGGCCTCCCGCCTCAGGAAGTGCTTCACAATCCGGTCCTCGAGCGAGTGAAACGAGATCGCACACAGCACCGCATCCAGGGGAAGAAGGCCCACCGCCCTGGGCAACCCGACTGAGAGCGCTCCCAGCTCGTCGTTCACCGCGATGCGAAGCGCCTGGAAGGTGCGGGTGGCGGGGTGGATGCGGTGGCGCCCCGGGGGGTAGAAGCGAGCCACGAGCGATGCCAAGTCGCTCGTCGTGTGGAGCGGCCGCACCCGCACGATCGCCCGCGCGATCCGGCGGGCGTACCGTTCCTCTCCGTACTCCCAGAGGATGCGCGCTAGATCGGTTTCCGAGAGGTGATTCACGAGATCGGCCGCGGTGGTAGCGGCGCCTGGATCCATCCGCATGTCGAGCGGAGCGTCCGCCAGAAACGAGAACCCGCGCGCCGGGGAGTCGAACTGGAGCGACGACGTGCCGAGATCGAACACGACTCCGTCCACCCGAGGGATGGAAAGCGGAGCGAGAAGCGCGGGGAGGTCGCGGAAGTCCCCCTGGAGCAGTCGGACCCGATCGGCAAACGGCTCCAGGCGTTCGCGGGCGATGGCGAGCGCCTGCGGGTCCCGATCCACACCGACGACGCTCGCACCGCGGGCGAGAAGGGCCTCGCTGTGGCCACCTGTTCCCACTGTGGCGTCCACGAAACACTTCCCCGATCCCGGGTCGAGGAAGCGCAGGACTTCCTCGACCAGCACCGGTTCATGCAGGGAGAACAGGGTCCCTCCACCCGGATCCGGAACGGTGTTCTACGGGACCACCGGGAGAAGGTCGACCCACGTCCCGTCGCTCAACCGCAGGAGACGGGTCGGGCTTTCGCCCACCGCCGCGAGAAGGCCACCCTTCCCCCAACGTACCCACATCGCCCCCTCGGCCCCCGGCACCACCGCGATCTCCTCGGAACCGAGCTCGTACACGAAGACCTCCTGGATCGGGTGACCGAGGGCCTGGCCCACAAACGCCAGCTTCGTCCCGTCGGGAGAGAACGCCGGGCACAGGGCGGGCGTGGCCACCCGCACCGCCCGCTCCTGCACGAGGTCCACCAGGTACAGGGTCGGCATTCGCTCGACCTCGGGGAGGAGGATCCCAGGTTCCTCCTCCAACGCGATCGCCAGGTAGCGACCGCTCGGATCGGCAGCAACGAAGAGAGGGGACAGAAGCAGGAACGTCATCTGACACTCCTCGCCGCACGTGATACGCAGGGGAAGCTCGTCGCCACCCAGGATGCGGAACGTCCCGTCCTCGGCGAGGAGGACCGTGTGGTCACCCGCCGGGTAGAACGCCAGAACGCCCTCGTAGAGAAGGGTGATCTCACCCGTTTCCCGATCGAGTGCCCACAGGGACACTTGCTCGTCCCCGGCCTGGAGGTAGAGGACCATTCCGGCCCGGCCGTAGCGGGGGGAAAGGATGACCTCGTCAAACGAACGCAGTTCCTGAGGTTCCTCCCCCGGCCTCCATTCCACCAATCGTCCCCCGATCGGGAACCCGTACTCGTCCGTGTTCAGAACGAGGAGCAGCAGGTTCCCCTCCGGAGATCCATCACAGACCTGGACCATCTGACCTTCTCCGGGAACGAACGGCTCCCCGACAGGGTTTCCCTCCGGGTCGAGAACCCATACCCCTCCCCCCTCGGGGATCAGCTCATACTCCCCTTGTGGAGAGAGGACGACCGCCAACGAACCATCGGGTCCCTCCACGGGGATGTTGAGGGCCCCCATACACCCCGTGAGCAACACCGCACCCACCACCCCGACCAATGCTGCCGCCCTGCGCATCACGATCACCCCTTCCTCCTTGCTCGACGTGCCTGTTTTGCGCAGTGTGACCCACGACCAGGCCGTGTGCAACCGCGGCGTCCCCCCCCGGATCGCGCCCTCTCAGGGCCGAGGAAGAGGACCCGAGAGGTTCGGAGTCCAGTTCCCAGCGACGACCCGATCGCTGAGCTCAACGACCGCGGCCAGCTGCAAAACGGGATCCGGCACGCCCTCGCTG
>DYGJ01000040.1 GCA_020724765.1 Thermotoga sp.
CTGCGACTTCCGCGTGCTCTGCGGAGTATCCTGACTATCCGCGGCGATCCGATCTTCTCCGCGGGACTCAAAGCTCCCATCCTCGCGCAGGGTACTAGCCGAGAGTCCGGAACCGCCCTTCGAGGTCGTCGAGGGACTTGCGGAACGCGCTGTACTCGAGCTCGGTCATGGGGAGCATCGCCGCCCCCACAAACCCCTGCTGCCGCATCCACTCCCCCTTCTGCTGCGCCTTCAGCCGCACGTTGTCCCAGACGGGGTTCCCGAACACATCGACTCCTTCGGAGAGCACGCCATCCCCGTTCACAGAGTAGGCCACGCACGCCACGAGCGGCAGGCAGTATGGTCCGGTGACCGGGGTGTTGATCGCCACGGGCATGAGGGGCATCGTATGGCTCCCCCGGGCTCCCCCGGCTACGTACGGGGCGATCACGAACGGGCTCACCGCTTCTTCCGGCGCCGGGAAGATGCCCTGGGTGCGCACGATCGCCACCGGGTCGTCCTTCCCCTTGTACTCGCCGGCGATCGTGTGCAGCCGGTCCGTAGACACGGCCACCACCTGCTGCTCGGGGTGGAGGCGGGAATGGATAGACTGGATCCCGAACCGGTTCTCGTCGCGCAACAGGATCGCGAGGTCCACATGCTCCTCCGGGGAGACGAGGTCGATCACCCGATCCCCGTGGGCGTGCTCCATGTCGATGATGCGGAACTTGAACCCCTTCCTCATCGTTGGGAGCATGAGCCCACCGTTGTAGAGCGGGCTGGTGAACACCGCCCACAGGGGGAAGTTGACCGCGCCCGGGCCGCACTTGTCGGCGGTGAACACGAGGAACGCCTCCGCCTTCCGCTCGGGGGCCTCTTCGTCAAACGTGATCTCCGCCGATCCGGGGCCCGCTCCCCGCACGTTTCCCGACGGCGCGTCCTTCAGCAGGTCCTGCCCAGCGGCGTACAGCCCCTCGTCGCGAGCGATCCCGGTGCAACGCGTGAACGCTTCCCACGCCAGGTTGTGCACATCGGGATGGCCGCTGCCGTTGCGGTGGGACATGAGGAGACAGACGTCGTCTCCCGTGGAGGTAACCGCGAAGTCCACCAGCAGCCCCTGCGCGACAGCATCCCGCAGCGCGGCGTTCGCCTCGGCGATCATCCGCGATGAAGGACACGTGTGCCCTCCCACGCTTCCGATGTCCGCCTTGATCGCACTGACTGTGAGCACGTCCCCTCCTTTCACCCTCTGACCACGGGGCGCCGTGCAGACGTCTCTACAGAGCCACGCCCCGCGCTGCCACCGCTTCTTGGACCCGGGCGATGACGGAAGCTACCGGCTGAGGGCCCAGGTCCTCTCCGGTGCGGAGACGCACCGCTACCACCCCTCCCGCTGCTTCCCGCGCCCCGCACACGAGCATGTACGGGACCTTCTGCACCTGCGCCTCGCGGATGAGCCAGCGCAGGGTCTTCCGCTCCTTCGTCCATGCCTCGGCCCGCAGGCCGGCCCGGCGCAACTCGTCCGCGACCCCCTCCGCGTAGGGGATCTCGGCCTCGGTCACCGGCAAGACCGCCACCTGCACCGGAGCCAGCCAGGCCGGGAACGCCCCGCCGTAGTGCTCGATGAGGATCCCGAAGAACCGTTCCAACGACCCCAACAGCGCCCGGTGGACCATGTACGGCCGGTGGGCCTGGCCATCGTCGCCGATGTACGCCATGTCGAACCGCTCCGGCTCGTTGAAGTCGAACTGGATCGTGGTGAGCTGCCACGATCGCTTGAGGGAGTCGAGGACGTGAAGGTCGATCTTCGGGCCGTAGAACACGGCCTCCCCCGGCATCCGGGTGTAGGAGAGCCCCTTCCGCTCGAGGGCCCGCACGAGCGACCCCTCGGCCTCCTCCCACATCGCGTCGCTTCCGATGTAGTGCTCCACGTGTTCCGGATCGCGAACCGACAACGCCACCTTGTAGTCGCGGAACCCGAACGCCCCCAGGATGTGGAGGGTCAGGTCGAGGCACGCCAGGACCTCGTCCTCGATCTGGTCCGGTCGGCAGATGATGTGCGCGTCGTCCTGGGTGAACCCCCGCACCCGGAGGAGCCCGTGCAGCACGCCCGACCGCTCGAACCGGTACACGGTGCCGAGCTCGGCGTAGCGGATGGGCAGATCGCGGTAGGACCGGGTGTGGGTTTTGTAGATCGCGATGTGGAACGGGCAGTTCATCGGCTTGAGGTAGAACTCCTGGCCCTCGATGTCCATCGGCGCGTACATCCCGTCCTTGTAGAAGTCGAGGTGGCCCGAGGTCTCCCACAGCCGGGCCCGCCCGATGTGCGGGCTGACCACGAGCCGGTAGCCGGCCTTGTAGTGCTCGTCCTTCCAGAAGGTCTCGATCTGGTGGCGGATCGCGGCACCCTTGGGGTGCCAGAGGACGAGTCCTGCCCCGATGCCTTCGTTCTGGATCGAGAAGAGGTCAAGCTCGGGTCCGAGGGTGCGGTGGTCGCGCTTTCGCGCCTCTTCGCGCCACTTCACGTGCTCGGCGAGCGCCTCGGCGGTGGGGAAGGCAGTCCCGTAGACGCGGGTCAGCATGTCGCGGTCGGAGTCGCCGCGCCAGTAGGCGCCCGCAAGGTCGAGGAGCTTGACGTGCTTCACCAGTCCGGTCGAGGGAAGGTGGGGCCCCCGACAGAGGTCCATGAACTCCCCCTGGCGGTAGAACGAGATCCGCTCCTCGGGGATCTCGCGCACCAGTTCGAGCTTGTAGGCCTCGTCCTTCTCGGCGAGGAACGCTTCGGCCTCGGCGCGAGGCAACCACACCCGCTCGATGGGGAGATCGTCCTTGATGATCTTCTCCATCTCCGCCTCGATCTTCGGCAGGTCGTCGCGGTTCACCGGCTCCGGGAACCGGATGTCGTAGTAGAACCCGTCGTCGATGGCGGGACCGATGGCAAGCTTCGCCCCGGGGTAGAGCCGGGTCACGGCATGGGCGAGGACGTGGGAGGCCGTGTGACGGAGCACCTCGAGCGCCGCTGGGTCGTCCAGGCCGATCGCCCGGGCTTCCCCAGCGCTCGGCAGGGGGTCCCGCAGATCCTGGACCTGTCCGTTCAAAACGACCGCGGCGGCCGTCTCTCCCCGCTCCCTAAGGACTGAGAGAAGAGCGCCGTCGTCCGCTTCGACCATCTTGCCGCTGGGCAGGATCACGTTGGCCATCCCACACCTCCTGTTGTGAAAAGGATGTCCCGAACCTTACCGCGTCCATGTGTCCCCGACAAGACGTCCCCCGGTTGAGCGACCTACCAGGTCAAGGTCTCCAGGATCACGCAGTCGTTCGTGTAGATGTCGATCTCCGCAGCGATGCGCAGCGCCTCTTGGGCGACTTCGGCAATGGGAAGGCGGGCGTGCCTCAGCAAGGCCCGGGCCGCGCTCACGGCGTACCCTCCCCCGGAACCGATCCCGACCAATCCGTCGTCGGGCTCGATCACATCACCCTCGCCGGTGAGGAGGAACAGCGCTTCCTCAGACACCGCCACCACCACTGCCTCCAGCCGTCTCAGTGCACGGTCGGTCCGCCACTCCCGCGACAGCTCCACCGCCGCCTGACGCAAGGCCCCGTGGGTGGCAAGATTGGCCTCCAGCCGTTCAAGAAGAGTAACCCCGTCCGCCGTGCCTCCAGAAAAGCCCGCTAGAACGCTGCCATCGTGGATGCGATGCACCTTACGGGCCGCGGTCTTGACAACCCGGCTCTCCATCGTGGCTTGCCCATCACAGGCCATCACCGCGACCCGGCCTTCTTCAGAGCGGAGGGCAAGAACGGTGCTAGAAACCGTGTGCATCGGTCGAGTTTAGCGACGCATCCCGAAACGTTCAATTCCACAGGCGGGACAGGTGCTCTTCTCCTTCACCAGCACGAGTCCACACCCTCTGCACCGCCAGCCTCCACTGTCGAGAATCGCCGTGTCGCGTGCCTCGGCCCAGGCAATCACCTCCGCGGCCACCTGGCGCAGACGTGACGGAAGCCGTGGGGGGAGTTCGCGCCGCGCTCGTCGCACATCCGACGGCGCAGGAGACCGCACTACGACTGGACGTGGAGGGCTCTTCAAAGCACGTACCTGGAAACGGAGGTCGGTTACGCCACATTCGGGGGCAATCTCGCCTAACCGTGCGAGGAGTCCAGCCTTGAGGAGGTTCAGCTCGGACGCCACGACGTGGCTTCCCACGGCAAGGTGAAGAATACCGCGCTCTACATAGAGGGCCCGTGCTAGAGAACCAAGGCCTACGGTGGGCCAGAGGAGTACAGCATTCTGTTCTTTGAGCTTGTCTTCTGCGCCCCATCCCCGGGCGAGCGGACCTAACCACTGCCATATGTCTTTGGTATTCATAACCCTTGTCGTTGTAGTAGAAGGGGGGCCTTCTCTGGGGATAACCGCGAGGCGGACCATGGGGACCGGACGTTACCATGGGGAGAGATCTGGGGAAAACCTGGGGATAGGACACGTGTCCGGGGGAATTCTGATGGGGAAAGGATTCCCGACAGGGTGTCCGCAGGTTTTTTCCCGTGTGCCGGCGGGGTTGTCCCCAGGCGTTGGGGTTGTTTTCCACAGGGTATTCCCCGAAGGGGTGGGGACATCTTCATGGGCCGTACTTATTCAGAATCGTCGAGCGGAGGGACTCGATCTCGCTGCGGAGGAGGGGTATTTGGCGAAGCAGTTCCTGCATCTTCTGATAGGAGTGCATGATCGTGGTGTGGTCACGTCCACCGAACGATCGGCCTAGGGAAGGGAAAGAAGTCTCCGTAAGCTCGCGGGACAGATAGATCGCGATTTGACGGGCATGGACGAGTTCCTTCTTTCTCGAAGGGCTCTCGATCTCGTTCACCGGGATCCGGTACGCGGCGGCCACCTCGGCTTTGATCGCTTCCACGGTGAGTTTCCTGGACAGGTCCTCCTTGGGGAGGATCTCGTCGAGCATCGCCGGAGTGACAGGGCCCTGGCACAGCTCGGCGTAGGCCAACGCCCGAATGAGTGCTCCTTCGAGGTCACGGACGTTCGTTGTGATCCGCGAGGCGATGAGGTCGACCACCTCGTCCGGGACCTCCAGCCCACGGCGGCGGGCCTTCTCGCGCAGGATTGCCGACCGGGTCTCGAAGTCGGGGGTTTGGATGTCGGCCACGAGCCCCCAGCGGAACCGCGAGACCAGGCGGTCTTGGAGCCCTTGGAGGTCGTCGGGCGAGCGATCGGAGGAGAGCACGATCTGCTTCCCGTTGCCGTACAGCTCGTTGAAGGTGTGGAACAGCTCCTCTTGAGTCCCCTCCTTGTTCTTGAGAAAGTGGACGTCATCGATGAGGAGAACGTCGACCGAGCGGTACTTTGCGCGGAACTGTTCCGTCTTGTTGGCGCCGATGGACTGGATGAGCTCGATCGCGAACCGCTCCGAGGTTGTGTACACCACCGTGGAGTCGGTGGGCGTGCCAAGGGCGTGCGCCCCGATGGCGTGGAGGAGGTGGGTCTTCCCCAAGCCCACGTTGCCGTAGATGAACAGAGGGTTGTAAGCGCGGGCCGGGGCCTCGGCTACGGCCTGGGCGGCGGCGAACGCGAGTTGGGAGTTCTTGCCCTGGACGAACGTGGCGAACGTGTACTCCTGGTTCAGTGGAAGTGAGCCGTGGTAGCGGCGGACGAACTGGGGGTCCAGCTGGGGGGCGGCGGGAGACGGTTCAGCCACGAGGACCCGAAGTTCGAGTGGATGCCCGGCAACGCCCTCCACCACCCGCTCCACGAGCGAGCGGTAGCGCCGTTCAATGCCTCCCTTGGCAAGGACAGACGGCACTTCCAGAACAAGGGTTTCCTCGTCGGCGCTCCTGGCGTGGGCGTCGGCGATCCAGGCGGCGAAGTTTGCGGGGGGGATCTCCTTGACAAGAAGGGCCTTCGCTTTCCCCCAGATCTCCTCCGCGGTGTGCCCCATGGACTCCCTCAGCCTACCTCGCCCCCGAAGAACGGTCAACGTGCGATGTGGTGGCGAGGCCCAGAGTTGAACTGGGGACACCACGGTTTTCAGCCGTGTGCTCTACCACCTGAGCTACCTCGCCGAGCGACCAGTCTCAGGTCGCAAGTCTCAAGTCCTTCCCGAGGATTTGAGACTCGTTGACTTACGACTTTCCTGCTGGCGGGGACGACGGGATTTGAACCCGCGGTCTCCGGAGTGACAATCCGGTGTCCTAGTCCAGCCTAGACCACGTCCCCAAAACTACAACTGGGCGAGAGAGGGATCGAACCTCTGGCCTTCCGGATGTAAGCCGGATGCTCTACCGCTGAGCTACTCGCCCTAGAGTGTACCCCCCTCCCACCAAGTGCGGCAAGTGTCCCCGGGGGGATTCGAACCCCCGTCGCCGGATTGAAAGCCCGGTATCCTAGACCACTGGACGACGGGGACGGAACACACAGTCGCAAGTCGCCAAGTCCCAAGTCTACAAGTCCGAACGAACACTGCCAAACTAAGCCGACTTGTAACTTGGTGACCTGTGACTGTCTTCCCGACTGCCCTTATGGGTCGTGCAGGAATCGAACCTGCGACTCCCGGCTTAAAAGGCCGGTGCTCTACCGACTGAGCTAACGACCCGCTACCACAGTCCCCAGTCCACACGTCTCAAGTCGGGAAGTCGCGGAAGCCGAGAACAGGGTGCGAAGGGCTGCGACTTGTGACTCGTTGACTTGCGACTGTCTTGGTGGGTCGTGGAGGATTCGAACCCCCGGCCCGCGGATTAAGAGTCCGCTGCTCTGCCGACTGAGCTAACGACCCGGGAAACCACAGCCGCAAGTCCAAAGTCTCAAGTCGAACGGCGCGGCTTGCCGGACTTCTGACTTGCCGACGTGTGACGGGATCTTACGGGCGGTAGGATGGCTGCGTCAAGGCAGTACAATGGAACAGCATGGACGGCCTGTGGAAAGGTCGGGCACCGCTGGCGGAGCGGTTGCGGCCGCGCGACCTCGGTGAGGTGGTGGGGCAGAGGCGTCTCTTGGGGGAGAAGGGGCCCCTGCGGGCACTCATCGAGGGGGGTGTGGGCGTCCCTCTCGTGTTCTGGGGACCGCCGGGCACGGGGAAGACCACGGTCGGCCGGCTCATCGCCACGCGGTGGGGAGCGCGGTTCGTCCAGCGCTCGGCAGCGCTGGCCACGGTGACCGAGGTCCGCGAGGCGCTTGTGTCGTCGCGGGAGATGTGGCAGAGGGCGGGGCAGCGAGACCTCCTGTTTCTGGACGAGGTCCACCGCTGGAACCGCGCCCAGCAGGACGTGCTCCTGCCGTTCCTGGAGGAGGGAGCGATCCTGTTCATCGGCGCCACCACCGAGAACCCGTCGTTCGCCCTTCGTTCTGCCCTCCTCTCCCGGTCCCAACTGTTCGTGTTCGAACCGCTCTCCGAGGAGGACCTCCGCTTCCTTCTCGAGCGGGCGCTGGCCGATGAACGGGGATTCCGCGGGGAGGTCACACTCCAGTCTGAAGCAGCCGAATTCCTCATCCTCCACGCCGACGGAGATGCGCGGCGGCTTCTCACCGCTCTGGAGACGGCGGTGGGGGCACTCGGCCAAGGAGATCTCTCGCTCACCCAGGTGGCGGAGGCGGTGGGTAAGAAGGCTCCTCGCTACGACCGGGCGGGAGAAGAGCACTACAACCTCATCTCAGCGCTCCACAAGTCGGTCCGCAACTCCGATGTGGACGCGACCCTGTACTGGCTGGTGCGGATGCTCGAGTCCGGGGAGGACCCGCGGTACGTCGCCCGGCGCCTGGTGCGGATGGCGAGCGAGGACGTAGGGCTGGCAGACCCCGATGCCCTGCCCCTCACCGTGGCGGCAGCCCAGGCCGTGGAGCAGGTGGGGATGCCGGAGTGCGCATTGGCGATCGTTCAAGCCGCGGCCTACCTCGCGCTGGCTCCGAAGTCGAACGCCCTCTACCTCGCCCACGGCGAAGTGAAGCGCGACGTCGAGAAGACGGTCAACGAGCCGGTGCCACTGCACCTCTGCAATCCGGTCACGGACACGATGAAGGGACTGGGCTACGGGAGTGGGTACCGATACGCCCACGACGAGCCGGAACGGGTGGCCCCGATGCCCAGTCTGCCCGAGGGGTTACGGGATCGGGAGTACTACCGCCCGAAGGACGCAGGATGGGAGGGGCGGATCACGAAACGGCTCCAGGCGCTGCGGGCGCTCATCCGCAGCCGGGCCAAGCCCGGGACGGGGGCGTAGGTTCGCCTATACTCAGGCCGTGAGGGTCACGGTCAAGCTGTTCGGGGAGTTTCGCGCGGCCTCAGGGGTAGAGCGACTTGAGCTCGACCTCCCGGAGGGTGCAGACTGCGGTAAGGCGCTGCAGAGCCTGGCGGGCCAGAAGACCGTCCTGCGGGATCTTCTCTTTGCGGGCGAGGTGCTGCGGGATCACCTCCATGTGTTCGTAAACGGGCGCAACGTGGCCCACCTCCAGGGACTCGCTACGCCTCTCGCCCTCGGCGATACGCTCACGTTCTTGCCCCCGATCAGCGGGGGGTGATCTGTTGCGCCAAGCGTCCGGGATGGCTATGCTGGACGTGCTTCGCGCTGGAAGAAGAGTACGAGGAGGTCGGGTATGGCAGAGGTTCGGCTGAGAGAGGTCACGAAGAAGTTCGTGAACTTCACGGCGGTGGATCGGGTGACCCTCGAGGTCCGCGACGGAGAGTTCGTCGTGCTCGTGGGGCCGTCAGGATGTGGGAAGACGACCAGTCTGCGCATGGTGGCCGGCCTCGAAGATGCCACCGGTGGTGATATCTTCATCGGCGAGCGCCGCGTGAACGACGTCCCGCCCAAAGATCGCGACATCGCCATGGTCTTCCAGAACTACGCTCTGTACCCGCACATGGACGTGTACAACAACATGGCGTTCGGGCTGAAGCTTCGGAAGATTCCGAAGAAGGAGATCGAGCAGCGGGTTCGCGATGCCGCCGAGCTCCTCGGGATTACAGAGAAGCTCAAGTCCAAGCCGCGCGAGCTCTCCGGCGGGCAACGGCAGCGGGTGGCCCTCGGGCGGGCCATCGTCCGCGACCCGAAGGTGTTCCTGTTCGACGAGCCGCTCTCCAACCTCGACGCCAAGCTCCGCGTGCGGATGAGGGCCGAGTTGGCCGAGCTCCACCTCCGCCTGAAGACGACCACCGTGTACGTGACCCACGACCAGGTCGAGGCGATGACCCTAGGACAGCGGGTGGCGGTGATGAAGGACGGCGTGGTGATGCAGTACGACGACCCGCAGACGATCTACGACCGCCCGGCGAACATGTTCGTGGCCGGGTTCATCGGTTCCCCGCCGATGAACTTCCTCGACGCGCGCCTCGTCTCCGAGAACGGACGGCTCCACGTCCAGGGCAAAGGGTTCAACCTCGTCGTCCCGGAAGACAGAGCGTCGGCTGAGCTGCGAAGCTACGCGGGCAGAGACGTGGTGTTTGGTCTGCGTCCGGAGGACGTTCGGACCCCGGAGATGGTGCGGGAAGAGAAGCCTGGGCGGGCATTCCCGGGACGGGTGCGGGTGCGCGAGCCCCTCGGCGACGAGCTCATCGTGTACGCCGACTGCGCCGGAGACGAGATCGTGGCCAAGCTCGACCCCCATCTCTCCATCCAGCCCGGCCAGGAAGTCACGTTCGTGGCGATGATGGAGCGGCTGCACATCTTCGACAAGGAAACTGAACAGGCCGTCGTGTGAAGGGGGGGCCGCCTGGGGTTGGGAGCTGTTGGATTGCAGGCCCCGACCTAGCGGACGCGTCTTGCTGCTGAGAATCAGGATGACGTCTCTCAAAGAGCAACTGGTCAATCGTCTTCCCATGACGCAGGGACGCTACACAGTGCGCCTCTGCAAGCGTGGAGACTTAGATAGGTTGGCCGATTGGCCAGCGTATCCCTTTCCCTACGAGGGTTTCGTCTTCAGTTTTGCGGCGATGGACAGCATGGAGAGGGACGCCCTCTATCGCGAACGAGACTGCGACAACGGTCGAATCACCGTCGTGATGGATTGTGCGCGGGAGACCGCAATTGGATACCTCGCGCTGGTGAACATCGACTGGAACCAGAGGGTGGTGGGTGACATGAGCCTCCGTCTGCACCCGATGTGGTGCGACAGGGGCATCGGCACCCTGATGCTGTCCTGCGTGAGCGGCTGGTGCTTCAGGAGTGGAATCAGGGCGCTCCGCCTGGATGTCGCCGCGTCCAATCGCCGCGCGGTGCGGTGCTACGAGAAGGTGGGATTCCGTCGCATCGGAGAGCTGTGGCGGGAGGCCGACGATCTGAGAAATGCTGACCTGAACGCGCCCGAGTATCGTTTTCTTCGCGAGCATGTGCGGACGCACTGCGGCTCGCCAGTAGTACGCTTCTGGAAGATGGAGTTCAGAAACACGTCATGCCCTCCGCCTGGCTAGTGTCGTGCAGTTCTACGGTCGGGGGTTGATCCCCCCTGACGCCGCCCTCTTCTTCTCCTGCGAGGAGAGCTTGAGCCTCGGAACTATACCCGTTGCAGGGAGCGAAGGCTCGCCAGTTCCTCCTCGACCACCTGGCCCAGCCGGCGGATACCCTCTTCCAGCTGCGCGGTGGTGGCGCTCGAGAACGAAAGCCGCATCGTGTTGTGGCCCTTGCCGTCCACGAAGAACGGCGCCCCGATCACGTACGCCACCTTGTGCTCGATCGCGCGGGGAAGCATCTGTTCTGTATCCAGGTGCTCCGGGAACCGCACCCAGAGGAACAAGCCGCCTTCGGGCTTCGTCCACGAGATCCCCTCATCCTTGGGCATGTACCGCTCGAGGGCGGAGAGCATCGCGTCCCGCTTCTTCCGGTAGTGGGCGCAGATCGTGCGCATGTGGCCCTCCACGTCGTACTCCTGGAAGAAGCGAACGGCCAGCCGCTGGGTGAGAGAGGACGTGCAGAGGTCGGTGGCCTGCTTCATCGTCACGACCTTCTCCACGATCTCCTTGGGCCCCGCCAGCGCTCCCAGGCGCAGGCCAGCGGCAAGGGTTTTGGAGAAGGTGAACAGGACGATCACCCGTCCCTCTTCGTCCAGAGACGCGACCGGCGGCACGGGCTTCCCGACGTAGCGCAGCTTCCGGTACGGCATGTCCTCGACGACCACCAGGTCCTCCCGACTGGCGATCTCGAGCAACCCGCGCCGCTTCTCCTCCGACCAGGTGATCCCCGACGGGTTCTGGAAGTCGGGGACGACGTAGATGAACTTGGGGATCTGTCCAGCGAGGCGCGCGGTGGTGATGGCGTCCGAGAGCGCGTGGAGATCCATCCCATCGTCCTCCAGCGGCACGCCGACGAGCTTGGCTTGCATCGCCTGAAACGCTTGGATCGCCCCGATGTACGTGGGGAGTCCGACCAGAACGACGTCTCCTGGGTCGAGGAATACCTTGGCGACGAGATCCAGGCCTTGTTGCGAGGCGCTCGTGATGACGATGTGATCGGGGGGGAACTCCATCCCGTCCTCGGCGAACCACCGTGACAGAGGCTCCCGCAGGGGAAGCTTGCCCTCCGTGGTCGTGTACTGAAGAGTCTTGCCGGGGTTGTTCCGGATCTCGTCCGCGGCGACCTGGGCCAGGAACTCCCGCGGGAACGTGTCCGGATCGGGAAGTCCGCCCGCGAACGAGATGATGTTCGGCTGCTCGGTGAGCTTCAGAAGCTCCCGAATCACCGACCGGCGCGCCGCTTTTGTACGCTCCGCAAACAACGGGTTCATGCCATCCCTCCCTTGGGTCACTGCACGAGCCGAGCGAACAGGGGCAGGAGCCCGTGGGACACCCACGTCCCCAGCGCCGCCCCCCCCAGAACGTCGAGCGGGAAGTGCTCCCGCAGGTACACCCGCGACAAGCCGATCAGCGCCGCCATCGTGTAGATGACCACGATGTTCGGCCACCACGGGAACAACCTCAGCACCACGTACCCCATCGCGAAAGCCGCCGTGGTGTGGTTGGACGGAAACGACGAGCTGTTCAGAAACTGGTGATGGAAGCCGCGGCGATGGAACTGCGGACGTGGTCGGCCTGTGATGGACTTCATCGTTTGGGAGAGAAACACCGCGACGATGATCAACCCCAGGCCGATGAGCACCGCAGCGTGGTCAGTCTTGGTACCGAAGGCGATGAGGGCCAAGGCAACCGCGGCCCACAGGTACCCGTACCCGAGATAGGTGGCAGCCACGAGCACGGCGTCAAGGCGTTGGAGAAACCGCGCCGAACTCACCGCGTCCATCATCTCCTCGTCCCACGCCCACAGCCGATCCACCCACCGATCGAGGGCCCGACCGATGCGACCGAAGGCGAACGCGAGCGCGTGGGCAGCCATCATCGCAGGGGCGGGAACGCCAGCACCTCCCGGATCGAGGACATGTCGGCGAGCACCATCACCAGCCGGTCCAGCCCGAACCCGATCCCCGCCGCGGGCGGCATCCCGAGCTCAAGATCCCGCAGGAAGTCCTCGTCCAGCGGTTGCGCCTCGTCGTCACCCGCTGCCCGCAGCCCCTCCTGCATCGCGAACCTCTCCCGTTGATCGTCCGGGTCGTTGAGCTCTGAGAAGGCGTTCGCCACCTCTCGGCCGGCCATGTACAGCTCGAACCGCTCCACGAGGTCGTCCCGGCCTCTCTTCTTCTTGGCCAGCGGCGAGATGTCGAGCGGGAAGTCGAGGACGAACGTCGGGTTCCACAACGAGTCCTGGACGCATGTTTCCAGCAGGTGTTCGATTACCTTCCCCTTCGGTCCCTTGCGGAGGGGAGGCGGGAGGGGGAGCCCTCGGCGTTCGATCTCCGCCACGAGGTCCGGGAGGGGTTTCTCCACGTCGCAACCGCTCCCTTCAGCCACGAGGTCGAGGAGCGCGGCTCGGCGCCAGGGTCGGGTGACGTCCACCTCGCGCCCCTGGTACGGGAGGCGGGTGGTCCCGGCCACGGCGAGCGCGCACGCTTCGACGATCCCCTCTGCCAACTCCATCGCCCGCTCGTAGTCCCCGAACGCCTCGTACGCCTCGAGTGCGGTGAACTCCGGATTGTGCATCGAGGAAATGCCCTCGTTGCGGAAGTTGCGGCCGATCTCGTACACCTTCTCCAGGCCGCCCACGAGGAGCCGTTTCAGGTAGAGTTCGGGCGCCACCCGCAGGTACAGGTCGCGGTCGAGCACGTTGTGGTGGGTCACGAACGGCCGGGCCGTGGCCCCCCCGTAGATGGGCTGGAGGATCGGGGTTTCCACCTCTAAGAACCCCTGCAAGTCGAGGTACGAGCGGCAGGCGCGGAGCGTGGTCGCCCGCACCGCGATCGCCCGCCGGGCAGCCTCGTTGGAGATGAAGTCGAGAGCCCGTTGTCGGTACCGCGTCTCGACGTCCTTCAGCCCGTGCCACTTCTCCGGGAGAGGCCGCAGCGACTTGGCAAGAAGGGTGAACTCCTGCACATCTACGGTCAGCTCCCCGGTCTTCGTGGTGAACGGCTCCCCAGCCACACCCACGATGTCCCCGAGGTCGAGGTCGGCGAACTGGGCGTAGGCGTCCGAACCGAGCCCATTCGTCGACAGGTAGAGCTGGATCCGTCCCGAACGATCGAGAAGGTTGGCAAACGCGGCCTTCCCCATCCGGCGCAGGGCGACCAGCCGTCCGGCGAGACAGACGTGGCCACCGCTGCGGATGTTGGGGCCGAGAAAACCGAACGCCGCCCGCACTTCCTCGGCGGTGTGGGTGCGACTGTAGCCGTAAGGGTACGGCACAATCCCCTGGGCGCGGAGGCGGAGGAGCTTCTCTCGGCGTGAGGCGAGAAGATCGGCCTCAGCCACGCGATCCTCCTTCAAACCCCCACCGCGTCCGTGGGGCGCGGCTCATGGGAGGTGTTCGCATGGGGCGATCACGGTCAGCGGCGCTCGATGCCCAGGATCTTGTACTTGATCTTCTTTCGTTGAGTCTGAACTGTGATCGTCTTCCCTTTGGAGTACGTTTGGAGAGCCTGACCCACGGGCGAATCCACGCCGATCCGATTCTGGAGAAGGTCTACCTCGGCGGGGGGAACGAGGGTATAGGTTTCCACTTCCCCGGTTTCGATATCCTCCAGAATGGCCTGGGAACCAATCCCGACCTCATCGGTGCGGAAGTCCTCTTCCGTCATGACCCGGGCTGTTTCCAGAAGCTCGCGCAGGGCGCGGGCCTCGGCCTCGATCATGTCCTGTTCCTGCTTCAGGTACAGGTACTCCCGGTTTTCCCGCACGTCGCCTCCACCGTGGTCCTTCGCATCCTTCAGGCGTTGCGGGATCTCCTGGTACAGTCGGTACTCGAGCCGCTCGAGCTCAGCTTTTTTCTGTTCGTAGCCCTCTTTTGTGAGGAGGGTTTCTCTGGCCATGGCTCACCTCCCGGAATTCCTCGATCAGCCGTTCGCTCAATGCCTGTGGTCGCAGGCCGGCCACCGTCGGGCGGGGGATGATCACCGCGTCCAGGTGGGCAAACGCGTCCTTGTTCAAGCGGAATCCTTCGCGCACCGCCCGCTTCACGCGGTTCCGCGTCACCGCTCCCCCGAGGCGGCGTCCGGCGACCACAAGGAGTCGCGGCGTGGGCTCCTCCTTGCGCA
>DYGJ01000041.1 GCA_020724765.1 Thermotoga sp.
CCTTGCGGAGCGTGAGGAAGCACCACCGCCCCCATCGCGCGCACCCGCATGTGACACGGACGAGCCGACGCCCGCGGCGAGGCCGCTGCCCCAGTCGCCGCCGGCCATCCGCGGCCGCGCGGGACTCGAACGCGCCCAGGAGCGGTTCCGTCGGGCCGTACTGGAGCAGAAGGTCCGCATGCTCGTCTGCATGGAGACGGCCTGCGTGGCCAACGGCGCGCGCGAGGTCTACGCCGCCCTGCGCCGGGAGCTCGACGCCCGAGGTCTGCGTGCCGAACTCGACGTGCTCGCCGGGCACGCGTCTGATGCGGCCGCCCGCTGCGGAGGCGATCTCGTCTTCGGGCACGACCGCCCGCTGCCCGCAGGGAAGGGAGAGGCCGGTCTGGTCAAGGCGGGGTGTCACGGTTACTGCCAGATCGGCCCGCTGGTGGTACTGGAGCCGGGCAGGATCGTCTACGCCCGGGTGCGGGCCGAGGACGCCGCCGAGATCGTGACCCGCACGGTGGAGAAGGGTCAGCTCGTGGAACGGTTGCTCCACCGCGAACCCGCTAGCCCCGAGCCCTTCGTGCAAGAAGCAAGCATGCCGTTTTATGCCCCGCAGCGGAAGATCACGCTGGCCACCACCGGCCGCCTGGACTGCGAAGACATTCGCGAGTACCTGGCCTTCGGAGGTTACGGTGCGCTGGCCCGGGCCTTGTTCGATCTCACCCCCGACGAGGTGATCGCCGAGGTCCAGGCCTCAGGCCTGCGGGGAAGAGGAGGGGGCGGATTTCCCACCGGACAGAAATGGGCGGCCTGCCGCCAGGCGGCCGGTCGGCCCAAGTACGTGGTGTGCAACGCCGACGAAGGCGACCCGGGTGCCTTCATGGATCGCAGCTTGCTGGAGGGCGATCCCCATCGCGTGCTGGAAGGCCTGGCCATCGCCGCCTACGCGGTGGGGGCGAACCACGGCTACGTCTACGTCCGCGCGGAGTACCCCCTCGCCATCCAGCGGCTGCAGACCGCGCTCGCTCAGGCGCGCAAACTCGGATTCCTCGGGCCGGGGATCTTCGAGAGCGACTTCTCGTTCGACGTCGAAATCCGCATCGGTGCCGGCGCGTTCGTGTGCGGCGAAGAGACCGCGCTCATCTCCTCGATCGAAGGCCGACGGGGCGAGCCCCGACCGCGCCCGCCCTACCCGGCGACAAGCGGGCTGTGGGGGAAACCCACCCTCATCAACAACGTCGAGACGTACGCCAACGTGCGCCACATCTTCCTCCACGGGGCAGAGGCGTTTGCTGCCGTCGGCACGGAGAAGAGCAAAGGGACGAAGGTGTTCGCCCTTGCCGGAAAGGTTCAGAACACCGGCCTCGTCGAGGTTCCGATGGGAATCACCCTCCGTGAGCTCGTGTTCGACATCGGGGGAGGCGTTCCCGCGGGGAGGGAGTTCAAAGCGGTGCAGATCGGCGGGCCGTCCGGGGGCTGCCTTCCAGCGTCCCTTCTCGACGTCCCGGTCGACTATGACTCCCTGTCCCAACACGGGGCGATCATGGGCTCCGGCGGCGTGATCATCCTCGACGACGCAGCGTGCATGGTGAACATGGCGCGGTTCTTCCTCGAGTTCACGTCCGACGAGTCGTGCGGAAAATGCGTCCCGTGCCGGGTAGGAACGCAGATGATGCTCCGCATCCTCGACCGGATCGTGGCCGGCGACGGGTCCGAGGACGATCTGACGCGCCTCACCGAGATCGGGGAGATGATGAAAAAGGCATCCCTGTGCGGGCTAGGGCAAACGGCCGCCAATCCGGTGCTGTCCACCCTGCGCTACTTCCCCGAGGAGTACCGCGCTCACATCCGCGATCACTCCTGCCCAGCCGGCGTGTGTCCGAACCTGGTGCGGTACGAGGTCCTGCCGGAAGCGTGTCGGGGCTGCGATGCTTGCCGTCGCGCCTGTCCCACCGGAGCGGCCCAGGGGAAGGCGGGCAAGCCCCCGTACCGGATCGTCGATGAGCTGTGTATCCGCTGCGGAGCGTGCTTCGACGCGTGCCCGTTCGACGCGGTAAGGAAGGAACCCCGATGAAGGGAGAACCGATGACCAAGGATGCGATCGCCGCCCGGCACCCTCGCTCGCCGGAGGCCCTTCTGTCTCTTCTCCACGACCTCCAGAAGGCAAACCCGGAGAACTTTCTGATGCCGGATGATCTCGCGCTGGCCGCGTCCCACGCCGGCCTCCCCCTGGCGGCAGTCCGCGATGCGGTAACGTTCTACTCGATGTTCAGCCTCCGTCCCCGCGGGCGGCACATCATCCGGCTGTGCGAATCCCCGAACTGCCACCTCGCGGGCGCCTGGTCCGCCCTCGATGAGCTACGAGGCTCCCTCGGGGTGGATGTGGGCGAGACCACCTCTGACGGGGCGTTCACCCTCGAGCTGACGAGCTGCCTCGGTGCGTGCGGGGTAGCGCCGGTGATGATGGTGGATGACGAGGTCGTGGGAAACCTCAATCCAGAGCGGGTACGGAACACGCTCGCCCGCTACCGGGAGGGACGATGAACCTCGCCCGAGCGCACGTCCTCGTCGGGGTAGACGACGAGGCCCGCCTCGCTGGTGTAGAGGAAGTCCTGGCTGCATTGCGCGAGGCGGTCGCTGACTTCAGTCTCTCAACCGAAGTTCAGGTAGTGGAAACCGGTTCGTTAGGCGTGTCCGGACACGGTGTGGTGGTGGCGGTTCAGCCGGATGGGGTGTACTACGCCGGGGTCACCGCACGCGACGCGCGGTCCATCGCCGAAGAGCACCTGCTGAAGGGCCGCCCTGTCCGGCGACTGCTCCTCCCGACCACTGCTCCCGCAGCTCGACCGGCCGACGTCCTCACCCGCCAGAAGCGTGTCGTTCTCTCCAACTGCGGGGTCATCGACCCGGAGAAGATCGAGGAGTACATCGCCACAGGCGGGTACGAGGCCCTCGGGAGAGCGGTCACGGAGATGACCCCCGACGCGGTGATCGACGCGGTGAAGCGGTCCGGGCTCCGCGGCCGCGGCGGAGCCGGGTTTCCCACCGGAATCAAGTGGTCCGCCGTGCGCACGGCGTCCGACCCAGAACGCTACGTGGTCTGCAATGCCGACGAGGGAGAGCCGGGGACGTTCAAGGACCGTCTCATCCTCGAAGGGGACCCGCACAAGCTCATCGAGGCGATGGCGATCACCGGGTACGCCGTGGGCGCCCACGTGGGCATCATCTACATCCGCGGGGAGTACCAACTCTCCATTGCCCGCACCGAACGGGCGATCCGGGATGCGGAGTCCCTGGGCATCCTCGGAGAACGGGTGTTCGACACCGACTTCTCGTTCCGGGTCGAGGTCCGCCCCGGAGCTGGGGCCTACGTGTGCGGCGAGGAGACAGCGCTCCTGGAGTCGCTCGAAGGGAAACGGGGCTGGCCACGGATCAAGCCGCCCTACCCCGTCACGTGTGGATTGTGGGCCAAGCCGACCGTGGTGAACAACGTCGAAACCCTGGCCAACGTCCCGGACATCGTACGCCTGGGTCCAGCATGGTACCGCACCCTCGGAACCCCTACCTGCCCAGGGACAAAGGTGTACACGATTCTCGGAAACATCCGCTACCCCGGTCTGGTCGAAGTGGAGATGGGGACCCCCCTCCGCGTGCTGGTCCACGAGCTGGGCGGGGGCCTCTTCCCCGGCCGGACGCTCAAGGGCATCCTCGTTGGCGGAGCCGCAGGAGCGTTTCTCGCACCGACCGAACTCGACGTTCGTCTCGACTTCGACTCGCTCGCCGAGCGGGCCGCGGCGCTGGGCTCCGGCGCCGTCCTCGTTATGGATGAGTCGGCGTGCATGGTGGATATGCTGTCGAGCGTGTTGCGGTTCTTCCGCCATGAGTCGTGCGGACAGTGCGCTCCCTGTCGAAGCGGAACCGACGTCTTGGTGCGACTGATCGCGAACCTGCAGACCGCAACCGCAGATCGCCGAACCCTCGACCAGATGGTCCAGATCGTGGACGCGATGCGGGCCGCCTCTCTGTGCCCACTTGGGCAGTCGGTGGCCCTTCCCGTGCGCACCGCCTTCGCGGCGTTCCGAGACGAGTTCACCGCGCACCTCGCGGAACACCGATGTCCGCAGTGCCAGGCGACAGCCCGTGCCCACGGGCTCCACGCGTGACCGAGCGATGCGGCTGACCTTCGCTGGGGCAGCGGGCACGGTAACCGGATCGTGCTTCTACATCGAGGCCGGCGGCCAGCGAATCCTCGTCGATTGCGGGATGTTCCAAGGGTTGCCGGAGATGGAGGCCCGCAACCTCACGCCCTTCCCGTTTGACCCGAAAGAGATGGACTGGATCCTCTTGACCCACGGCCACCTCGACCACCTGGGCCTGATTCCCCGCCTCGTTCGCGAGGGGTTTCGGGGCCGAGGCGCATGTACGGTCCCCACCCGCGACATCGCCCACGTGATGCTCATGGACGCCGCCCGGATCCAAGAAGAGGAAGGCGAAGCCGCCCTGTACACCGCGGCCGATGCCGTTGCTGCCTTGGATCTATTCCAAGCCCGGCTCAAGTACGGAGAGGAGATCCGCCTCAATGGAGACGTGCGCGTCCGGTTCCACGACGCGGGACACATCCTGGGAGCGGCGTTCGTGGAAATACAGGCCGAGGGCAAGACGGCCGTGTTCTCGGGCGATCTCGGCAACCGGGGCAAGCCGCTTGTCGAAGATCCCACGTACCCACCGAAGGCCGATGTCGTGGTCCTGGAATCCACGTACGGCGACCGCGAGCACCCCCCGGTGGAGGAGTCGGTGGCCGAGCTCCGCAACGTGATCGTGGACACCCTCGCCGGGGGGGGGAACGTGGTCATCCCCTCGTTCGCCCTCGAACGAACGCAGGAGGTGCTGTACCTTCTGTTCCGACTGTGGCGTGAGAAGGAAGTCCCGGCCTGCCCTATCTACCTCGACTCTCCCCTCGCGACCCAGGCGACGCGAATCTTCGAGCGCCACACAGAGCAGTTCCCGGCCCCGGCCCGAGGCCTATTCCGAAAGAGGGAGAACCCCTTCGACTTCGAAGTTCTCGAGTACACCCTCACCCGGCAGGCGTCGAAGAAGATCGCGGAGAACTCGGGAGCGATCATCATCGCCGGATCCGGGATGTGCACAGGAGGGAGGGTCCTCTACCACCTCCGCAACAACCTCCCCCGACCGGAGTCGGCCCTTGTGTTTGTGGGGTACCAGGCGGTGGGAACTCTGGGACGGGAAATCGAGGACGGGGCATCGCGGGTCGAGGTGCTGGGTTCGATCGTCCCTGTGCGGGCTTCTGTTCACAAGATCGAAGGTCTCTCCGCCCACGCCGACCTCCCGATCCTCGTGGACTGGGCGCTCCACGCCGATCCTGACCAGGTGTACCTCGCCCACGGGGAGGCCCCTGCGTTGGGGGCCCTGGCTGCCCAGCTCTCGACGCACGGGTGTCGAGCCCATATCGCGGAGTGGCACGAGACGGTCACGCTGTGAAGATCGCGGTGGTGGGAAGGCTCGGTATCGACCTCGTGGCTGCGGTAGATCGTCTGCCCCGCCCCGGGGAGACCGTTCCCAGTCGCGGCTTCGCACGTGAGCCCGGAGGAACAGGGACGCTGCAGGCGATCGCCGCGGCCCGGATGGAAGGTGACGTCGCCGTGTACGGATGCGTGGGACTCGATCCGTTCGGCAGCGAGATCCTCGCCCTGTTGACCGAGGAACGGATCCACACAGAAGGTGTCGCGAAGGCGCAGGATGCGCCCACCGGCGCGTCGCTCGTCCTCGTCGGACCCAACCGAAACTACCTTGCTGCCCATGCTTCAGGGGCGAATGAGAAGCTGGACGAGGCGTACGTCGAACGACACCTCCCCCGGATTCGGGAAGCGGACGCAGTGCTCCTCGATCTCGCCCTCCCGGTTCTCGCCCTGCGAGCTCTGCTCGGCGGCCTGTCCTCTTCCTGTTCCGTTGTCGCCAGCCATCCGCTGCTCCGCGACTCCGCGTTTCCCTGGGAGGGCGTGGATTACCTTGTCGGGACCCGAGACGAGTTCCTCCAAGCCGGGCCGTCGAGCGGTGGGCTCGACGACGCTACCCGGGCAAGTCAGGTGTTCCTCGATCGCGGAGCGCGGAACGTCGTGGTTGTCGCCGGGGCGGACGGAACGTACCTCGTCGAGAAGGGTGGAGTCACCCGGTTCCCCGGCCACGGCCAGCCTGCGGCCGATCCAATCTCAACCGTGGACGGGTTCAGCGCGGCTTTGGCCGCGCGGCTCGCCGCCGGACGGGGGCTGTACGAAGCAGTCGGGTTTGCGACAGCAGCAATCGCTCTTTCCGCCACCCGCAGCAGCAGTGGACCCGCTTCGCTCCCCACCTCCGCCGAAGTCGTGGGCTTTCTCGCCCGTCTCTCTCCCTATCCTGGTCGCTCCACAGCGTGAGCGCCTACCTGCCCCAGAACGCAGCAACTGCCTCCAAGACGAGCTTGGCCGCGGTGATCGCGGACACGCCCGATGGGTCGAACGGCGGGGCAAGCTCGACGAGGTCCATCCCCACCACCGGGAATCGCATCAAGGATCGGAAGATCTCGATCGTCGCCCCGTAGCTGAGCCCCCCGGGCTCGGGGTTGGTGACTCCAGGGCACACCGACGGGTCGAGGGCGTCAAGATCGAGGGTCAGCCAGACCGGAATCTCCGGGTCCAGCCTCGTCACGAGTTCCGCCGGCTCGGCGAACACCGGTTCACCGGCCTCGGCCCCGAAAAACGACCGCGCTCCCACGATCACGAGTCGCTGGGCAACCTCGGACGCCCGGCGCAGGACCGTGGCGTGAGCAATCCTCTCTCCGCCGTACTCCTCCCGGAGATCCGTGTGGGCATCGAGGGCCACCACCTGGATCGCTCCGATGCCGGCCGCAGCACGGATCGCGGGCAGGGCAACGGTATGCTCGCCCCCGAGGACGACGATTCCCTTCCCCTCGCGAAGGACCCGTCCCACCTCCCGCTCTTCCAGACGGAGCATTTCCTCCATCGGGAGGTGGGAATCCACGTCGCCCAGGTCGCACACCCCGATCTGGGCAAGGTCCCTCCCGAAAATCCGGGAATAGAGCTCGATCGAGTCCGATGCGGATCGAATCGCGGTGGGGGCCTGGGCGGGTCCGCCGCGGTACGACACAGTGCGCTCGAGTGGCACCCCCAACAACGCCACCCGTGCCTCCTCGAACGGAGTGTTCAGCCCAAGGAACCTCAACGGTCCGATCATCGCTCCTCCTTTTCCAACAGCTCTTCCACAAACCGGGGGAGAGCAAACGCTGCCCCACCGAGCTGCGGAGTGTAGTACCGCGCAGTCAGCCCCCGGGACGTAAACCGCTCCCAGAGGGTTTCTTTATCCAGCACAAGATCTTCGTCTCCCGCGAGAACGTACGCCCACAGGCCCGACGGGTAGCTGGGGACGAACCCCAAGTACGGGTGGACGCAGGTGAATGTCCGCTGCAGATCGGCGACGAGGCCCCTCAAGACGCGAGGGTGGTAGAACGGAGAGCCGGCCTGGAGCGCGATCGCCCCTCCCGGCCGCAGCGCCCTCCGGCACGAGACCAGGAACGCATGTTCGAAAAGAGGCTGGCCAGGACCCACCGGGTCGGTGGAATCCACCACGATCGCATCGAACGCCTCGCGGCACAGGGGGAGGAACGCCTCAGCAGGGACAATCTCAACCCGCACGCGGGGATCATCGAGTGCCCCGCGGTGGATCGATGCAAGGTGCGTACGCGCTGCCGCGATCACCTCGCGGTCGATCTCGGCAAGCGTTACATCCCGGACCGAGGGGTGGTCAAGCGCGGTGCGCGCCGCCCCCCCGTCGCCGCCGCCCACGATGAGTACCCGCTGCGGACACGCATGAGCCAGCAGCGCGGGGTGAACGAGCATCTCGTGGTAGAACGCCTCATCCCGTTCCGTGAGCATGATCCGGCCGTCGAGGGCGAGGGCTCGGCCCAGCGCCCGCGTCCGGACGAGCTCGATCTCCTGGTACGCGGTACGGTTCCGAAGGAGGTGCTCCTCGATCGCGAGCGAGAACCGGACTCCCGGTGCTTGCTCCTCCGAAAGCCACTCCGCCCTCACCGTTGGATCCCCCGCGTGATCTCGACCACGCTCGTGTGCTGAGGGCGGAACAGATCGCACAGCTCTTCCACCGCTCCTTCCGGGACCACGGCCTCTCCGCACGTGAACACGTCCAACGCGACATACCCCGTCTCAGGCCAGGTGTGCACCGAGATGTGGGATTCGGCAAGCATCGCCATCCCCGATACCCCGTGGGGATTGAACGGGTGGACGTAGACCTCGATCACCGTTGCCCCCGCCCGCTCCACCGCCCGAAGGAGAGCCCGGCGGATCTCCTCCGCATCGTCCGTGGCCCCGCTGCAACCCCACAGTTCGACCACAAGTTGCCTTCCCAGTCCACGCATCGTTCACCCCCTGCGACGTTGGTCGAGATGAAGACAATCGCCCGCACACCAGCTGGCAGACACAGCCCGTCCCGAGACAGAGGTTCGAGCCACGCGGCGGATTGTAGTAGAGGGAGCGGCGCCCTCAACGGGTGATGACCCTATCGGCAAGTGGGAACCGCGGTGAGCGTGTCGTTCAACCGCTTGGCGGAACGGTCCTTCCACGCTCCCTTATGGTAGACGTAGCTCACGAGGAGGGGCAACGCGAGGGTCGCCTCAGCGAACACCATCTGCTCGAGACCCTGGGCGACCTTGCCCCACGAGCTCGCCTCCTTGAGGGTCGAGCTGGACAACCCCCCATCGCGCACATCCGCCACGGTGATCTGAACCGCGTAGCGGTGCATCGGGGCGTCCACTCCCAGGATGTCCGCGGCAACGACGATGTCCTGGGCGAAATTCTTGGGGACTCCGCCCCCGATCATGACCAAGCCCGTCTCCCGCGAAGCAACCTTGATCTTCGTCAGCTCGAGAAAGTCCTTCACCGAATCAATGGCCACGTGCTCCTCCGGCCTGTGCCATTGATGGTAGACGAGGCCGAACCCGGCGCTGGAGTCGGAGAAGGCCGGACAGAAGATCGGAATCTTCTTCTCGTAGGCGACACGGGTGATCGAGCCGTGGCCCTTGTCCCGCGCCACGAGCCACTTTCCCATCTCTCCGATGAACTCCCGCGACGAGTACGCCCGCGGCGGCAAATCCTCCGCGATCTCCGCCGTGGTGTGATCGCAAATCCGCAGCTCGTCTTCGTCGATGAACGTGTCGTAGATGCGATCGATGTGCAGCTCTCGGAGGACGTTGTCGTCCACATCAGGATTCCCAATGTAGTGGTGGTAGCCAAGGGCCTCGAAGAAGTCCTGATCCACGATGTTCGCCCCGGTAGACACGACGGCATCGGCCATGTTCTGCTCGAGAAGGGTGGCGATCGTTCGCCCGAGGCCAGCGCTGACGAGGGACCCCGCGAGACAGAGAATGATCGTGCAGTCGCGATCGGCGAGCATCCGATCGTAGATCTCGGCCGCCCGGGCAAGGTTCCGCGCCTGAAACGCCGTCTTCCCCATCGCCTCGAGGAAGGGAACCGCATCGAACGCGGTTGGGTCGAGCTGCTCGACCGGCGACTTGAGGTACCGCCGCTTCTCCTGCCCCCGAGCCATGGTCTTACGGAAGGAAGACCGCAGCGGCGACAACCGTGGTGTAGCCCCTGCTGTCCACGACCGCCGACTGGGTGATGTTCATCGTGCGCACGATCTTCCCGGAGATCTTCCAGATCTCCTTCTTCGCGTCCCACACGAGCTCGTCATCGAACTCGATCCCGAGGGTCGAGGCGAGCATCGAGGCGGCGAGGTCCTCGGCGTGATCCCCCGCCTGCTTCTCCTTCTTCCCGAACGAGGTGTACTCGGACAGGTAGCCGTACGCGGCGCGGTCCGCAGGAATGGCGCACCCCACAGACGCGGCAATCAGACGATGCGGCTCGCTCGACGCGCAGCGGGAGAAAACACAGAACACGACCTGCCCGGGCGCAAGGGACTTCAGACCCTCGGTACGGGACACCACCTTGCACGCCGGGGGAAGGATGCTCGACACGTGGACCAGGTTCAGCTTCTCGATCCCCGCATCACGGAGGGCAAGCTCAAACGAGCGTAACTCCTCCTTATGGCGTCCTACGCCACGGGTGAAAAACACCCGGCGGGGGATGATGGGAGCCATCCCCATTCCCGGCTCGCGTTCCCTCGTTTCGCTTGCTTGCCCTTTCTGGCGTACCATCGTCGGGGGGCATTATAGGGCAAACGCCGGTGAACTGTTACCGCGTTCCCCGAGCGATGCAGCTGGAACGGTAAGAATCCTCTGTCCCGCTTCAGGTCGTTGACGCCTCGTCGTCAAGGAAGATATCGCCCTCGACCACGCCGAGATCGACCCCTGCCTCCGTGACAAGCTCGACCCGCACCAGCGCGGACCTGTACCACGGCTCGCGCCTCCCCGGAACGCGCCGCACCGGAAGGTGCTCCCACCCGCGCATCGTCTCCACGTACGGCCAGTTCACGTAGGCGTGAAACCCGTCGCGGAGGTCGGTGATCACCGCACCCCACGTGACGAGTTGCCGTTGGATCGCATGCCACTTGGAAAGCGACGCCTCCGCATGGGTGAGCCCGAGGTACCCCGCGCCCCCGGGACCGCGGAGGGCAGACAGCCCCCGTCCGGCGAACAGGAGAAATCCGGGTAGGCTCTCCGTGGGATCGCAGGCGAACGCGTCGAACGCCCTCGCGAGTGAGGGCGGCAGGGGCGCGCGGAGATCGTGTGACAGGATTTCGATCCGCAGCGACTCCCGTTTCGCGACCTTCCCGATGAACGAAGTGATCCGGGGATCAACGTCGAGCACCGTCACCCGCTGAGGCAGCCCGGTGAGGGCCGCGGCGACCGAGACGAGGTCGTCGTCCCCCACGACGAGGACGTCCTTCCCCGCGAGGTCCCCGTGCCGCCACATCTGGGCGACACGGGCGATCGTCGTCTCCTCGGTGACGTGCCCCTGGTCGAACTCCTGCGCTGCATCCGGCCGGTCCGCCGCCACGCGGTGGAACGCGAGGGCAACGTCCCGCAGGAGGCTCGTCTCAACACCCCTCCCCCCGCACCGGGGGCAGTCCAGGGTGGGAGCCGGGGCGACACCCAGCAGCGCGCAGGCCCGCTCACCATCCTCGGTCAACCGGATGAGGCCCGTGTCCCACCTCACCCATCCCGCGGCAGCGAGCGCGCGCAGCCCTGCGCAGAGAGCGAGCAGAGGGATGCGGGCCAGCTCCGCAATCCGCCACATGTCCTCCGAGGCGAAGAGCGCAGCGAGAACCCGCTCCATGTCCCGCGACGAGACCGCGATGCGGGTCTTCCTCTCCACGCGCGCTGCGAGGTCGGCGAGATCCATACCCGAGCCTTCTCTCTACAGAACGATGAGCTCGTCCTTGGGGAAGCCGGACAGGGTCTGACAACCGTCCGCGGTCACCGCGACGAGGTCCTCGATCCGCACCCCGAACCGCCCGGGAAGGTAGACCCCCGGCTCGACCGTGACCACGTTGCCCACGGCAAGCGTGTCTTCAGATGCCGGCCCCACCCCCGGCGCCTCGTGGATCTCCAGCCCCACCCCATGACCGAGGCCGTGGCCGAACCTGTCACCGTACCCGGCCCGGACGATCACGTCGCGGGCCGCCGCGTCCACATCCTTCCCTCCCTTCCCCTCCCGCACCGCCTCCAGGCCGGCGCGGTTTGCCTCAAGCACGATGCGGTAGATCTCGCGCGCCTCCCCGCCGGGGTCCCCCACCGCCACGACGCGGGTGAGATCCGCGCAATACCCGTCCACCTGGGCACCGATGTCGAACAGGACAACGTCCCCCCGGGCGATGGTCCTCTCCCCTGGCCGATAGTGCGGCATCGCGCTTCCCGGGCCGCTCGCCACGATGAGGTCGAACGCCACGGCCTCTGCGCCGTGCCGGCGGTACCAGATCTCGAGGTCGAGCGCCACGTCGCGCTCCCTCCTCCCCGAGGCCAGCTGGCCGAGGACCCATTTCAGCCCAGCGTCGGTGAGCTGGGCTGCGGCGGCAATGCGTGCGATCTCGTCGGCAGACTTGACCCGTCGCAGGTCTTCGATCAGCCCCGCTTGAGGGACGAACTCGATCCCGGGGGCAAGCCGGGTGAGCTCCTGGTAGACGTGGAGGCTCGTCCGGTGGGCTCCCAGTCCCACGCGTTTCACGCCGAGCGCAGTCAGCTTCTCGGCAAGCCAAGAGAACCAGCGGCCCTTCACTTCCTCAATCGGGAGCTCCGGGACTTCCTTCCCCGCCTGTTCCGTGTACCGGGAGTCGGTGATGAAGAGCGGTTTCTCCCGCACCACCAGGATCCCAAATGAACCGGTGAACCCGGTGAGGTACCGCAGATTCGGCCGGTCCGACCGCTCCACACTGATGACGAGAAACGCGTCCAACCTCTGTTCCCGCGCCCTCTGCCACAGTTGCTCCCGTCGCCGCGCGTGATCCATGTCCCCTCCTCAAGAACCCGGGCTTGTCCTTCCATCTGCCCAACGACCATGCCATTCTAGAGGAGCGAAGTCCGATGTCCAAGTTCAGCTCCGGCACGTATAATCGACCCTGCAATGACCCCGGAAGAGCTGCAGGCGCGGTGCGAGGAAGTGCGGAAGGAGTGGGCAGAGGCGAGCACATCGGCCCACGATCCGGCAGCGGTGGAGGCCCTGCGCGTCAGCTTCCTCGGCCGCAAGGGATCGGTCACGGCCGTGTTCGATGCCCTGCGCACCCTGCCGCCTGAGGCCCGGGCCGGGGCCGGGAAGCTCCTCAACGCGCTCAAGGGGGAGATCACCTCCGCGCTCGAAGGGCTCCAAGCCGAGGTGGAGCGCGAGGCCGTGGGTTCACGCCTCGCCGCCGAGCGGCACGACTTCACCCTGCCCGGGAAGTGGCGGCCCCTGGGGCGGCTCCACCCGCTGACCCAGGTGCGGCGGGAGATCGAGGACATCTTCATGAAGCTCGGGTTCGACGTGGCGAGCGGCCCGGAGATGGAGACCGACTACTATAACTTCGAGGCCCTCGCCATCCCCGCCGATCACCCGGCCCGTGACGACTGGGACTCTTTCTACATCGAAGAGGGTCGCCTCCTGCGCACCCACACCTCGCCGGTCCAGATCCGGGTGATGAAGTCGCAGCCGCCCCCGGTGCGCATCGTCTGCCCGGGCCGCTGCTACCGCCGGGACAATCCCGACGCCACCCACTCCCCGGTGTTCCACCAGATCGAGCTCCTGTGGGTGGAGAAGGGCCTCACCATGGCCCACCTGAAGTGGATTCTGGGCGAGTTCGTCCGCGCGTTCTTCGGTCCGGGGTACGAGATGCGGATCTCAGCGGATTTCTTCCCGTTCACCGAGCCGTCGGCCCAGGTCCACATCCGCCGCCAGGGACAAGCCCGCGCGACGCACCATGCCGGAGGGTGGTTGGAGATCATGGGGGCGGGGATGGTGGCCCCCGCAGTGCTCACCGAGGTCGGCTACAACCCGGAGGAGGTCACCGGGTTCGCGTTCGGGCTCGGGGTAGAGCGGATGGCGATGCTCCGCTGGGGGGTCGAGGACATCCGCCTGTTCTTCCAGAACGACGTTCGCTTCCTGTCCCAGTTCTAGTAGCCCGCGTCTTGGACATGGACCGCGCGGGCCCGTGACCCGCCCTCCGTGACCCGTTGTCCGTAACGGCGCGGCCAGTCCACGAAGAACAGGCGGTTCACGGTTCTTGCCGTGGGAATCTGATCCTCTCCGCGTGGCCGTAGGCTCCGCGGGCCAGTTGCCCCAGGAGCCCTCAGCGGGCACCCCAGGTGCGGAACGCCGCCTTGCCCTCCGGAGTGAGGAACGCCCATCGGATGAGCGCCATCCGATCGTGGTGGAGCGTCATGTCTTGAGCGTCCAGCCAGGCGTGGAGAGCATCCCGCAGTCCCTTGATCCCCTCCGATGACGGAGCGGCGAGGAGACCCGCGGTCTGGACGAGGATCTCCTCCGGGACGCCGAGGAGTCGCAGCTCTTCCGCGGCCCAGTGGCGGGTCGGGGCCCACGACCCGCACGCTACGGCGAGGAGCTTCGTCAGCGCCACCCCTCCCTCCCCGAGGATGAGTCGCGTGGCGAGATCGTTGCCGCGGTCGAGGCACTTCGCCGCCCGACCGAGGGAGAACACCGCCTCCAGGTAGTGGACCTTGAGCCGCGTCTCCCGCACCTCAGACGGCAACGCTGCCAGACAGGGAAACAGCTCGGCGAGCTTTCGGTGGGGGTCGTGGAGGATCGTTGCATGCTGGAACGGGTAGTGGTCGAGGTCGAGGGTGGAGCCCTCCATCGCCACGAACTCGCTCCACGGCCGGAGGTAGAACTCGTGGTCCACCCGCCGCGGCGGGCCCTCCTCAATGACGAACACGTGCCGCTCCTCAAGCGGGGTCCGCTCGTAGGCCGCGTCGTCGAGCACGACCTCGATGTCATAGTCGGAGATCCGGTCCCGGAACGGCCGACTCGCCGATCCGACGAGGCAGACTCC
>DYGJ01000042.1 GCA_020724765.1 Thermotoga sp.
CCGCACCGCCTCCCAGCGGAATTGTTCGCGCGTCATAGCCAAGATGGGCTCCCGTGAAGACGACGTGGGGCATGGAGGGACGCTACTGGACGGGCAGTGGCTTGGGTATCGGGAGACCGGACGAGATGAGGTGGGTCCGCCGGTTCAGCGGGCGTACGGCCGGGCGGAGAGGTTCCGCTGGGCCCTCTGCCTCCGCGCGAGCCGGCGCCACATGACGTTGCCCCCGAGGATGTAGAGCCAGGTCTTCACCCTCGGCTTCGCGGCCAGGGACACCGCTCCGTCGGGCACCGGATCTCCCCGGGCGAGGGCCTCGGCGGCCTGGGTCATCACCCGTTGCAGGATTTCGCCCGTCATTCCCGTTCCGCCCATCGAGAGACCGCCCGCCCAGATCCATCCCATGGCCGCGGCGAACAGGCGGCAGATCCGAAGGGCCGTCTCGTTGTGCGATGCCTCGGGGAACCCACAGTTGAGGAAGGGTCACGAACCGCTTCGGCTCCCCCAGGGATCTGCGGTGGCCGTGGAGGTGCTCCAGCGCCTCGACGACCGGGGCGGGTAGGCTGTCCACGTACAGGGGCGTCGCGAGGATGACGAGGTCCGTGCTCGCCACCACCTTCAGAAGACCGGCCCGACCCTCCTCTGACCGGAGGGCCGAGAGGAAGTGGACCTTCTCCTGGGCCCACCCGCGGTCTTGGAGGGCGTCGAGGAGCACCGAACCCCGGCGGCTTCCCGCGCTCCGGGCGAGGCCTTTCGGGCTCCCCACGAGGAGGACCGCCGTCGTGGCTTCGTTCATGGCTGGATTCCCACCTCTTTCAGGGCACCGCGCACGCGCTGGCGCAGCACGGCGGGTTCCTCATCGGTTCGGACGACCACCGCAGCGTGGGCCGGTGCCCGCAGGTTGATCGCGTTCCGCTCCACGAGCTGAGCGAACACCGTCTCTGCCTCAGGATCGGATCGGTCGAGGAGGCCGACACCGATCAGGCGGGGATGGCGCCGGTAACGGGGCTGGTGATGGACCTCGCCGCGGCCCCGCCGGAAGTAGGGGGAGAAGAGAGGGATAAGCCGATCCACCGCCTTCTTCAGCGTGGAGGAGTACCCTCCGAATGTCACCGGAGTCAGGAAGACCGCAAGGTCGCTTTGGATGACGGTGCAGGCGACGTCGCGCCCCGCGTCGGGGATGACGCACTCTCCTGGGGTCTGGATCCAGCAGCCGAAGCACCCCTGGCATGGGGCGATCCTCAGGTCGCGCAAAGCGATGATCTCTGCGTTGAGATCAGCCTCGCCCATTGCCTCGATCAGGGAGTCTCTGAACCTGTCTTCGCCCGCGGTTGCGATCCCGTCGAGCACGACGGCGCGGCGTTGGCCGGCAGTCATTGGCCCCCCCGATTGCGAGCCACGGCTCGACTCGTCTGCCACGCGGCTTCTACGATGAGCCTTCTCATGAACGCAAGTTTGTCTGGGTCAATCCCCTCCGGAAGATCGGTGGGTAGATGGGCCGACTGGCGAGAGCGGCCGACGACACGGAAGGTGGGGATCTGTCGTTCTTGAAAGGACTCCTCGTCCCCGTCGCTGCTGCGAACCTCGATGGTGATCGCGCCCTGCAACCACGTCTCGACCCACGCCTTCATCGGTTCTGTGGGAACACGTATCCACGCCGGACCGGTCTCGCTCTCGAATCCACCGTCGCTGTTGATGAAGAGGCAGATCGTCTCGGACTGAGCGGTCCTCCGCACGAACTCCTTGCTGCCCCGCCGGTCGAGCTCCTCTCCGGTGAACCACACGAAGCGGACGGTGCGCTCGGGAGGGTTGCTCCTGAACCAGCGTAGTGCCTCGAGGATCACCGCGCACCCGGCAGCGTTGTCGGACGCCCCCACCGTTCCGGGGAACGAGTCGAGGTGAGCCCCGAGAACCACGACCTCGTGGGGAAGGGCACTACCTAGGATCTTTGCCACCACGTTGCGGAAGAGCCGCGTGCCGCGCTTCGCCCGCCACGAGAGCGTTGCCCGAGGGCGCGCCGCCTGACGTAACGCCCTGGCGTGTTCCGGGGGCACATAGGCTGACGGTACGAACGGGTCCGCGAGCATGGCGTAGGGGATGAGCTCGGGAGCTGGAGGGTAGAGTAGGAGCTGTGGGGCCGACCACGGCGCAACCGCGGCTTCGGGCTGGAAGCGATCGTGAAGGGCGATGAGAGGGATGCCGGAGGATGTCCCGCCGGGGTCCTCCTCGGTAAGAACACCAGTGATCTCCACCTCGATCCCCACACCACCCATCCATGGGCAGGCAGCCTGGAAGGGAAGCGGAACCGCTGGTTCAACCTCGATCCTTCCATCGGCGAACTCCAGGATGGGGTGTTCGGGCTCGATCCACCAGCCCGAGAACTCCAGGTGGATGGGATCGAGCCCCAGCCTGCGGATCTCGTCAGAGAGGATCTCCTGCGCTCGGGCCTCTCCCTCCGACCCGCACGGCCGCGGGAAGTCGAGGAGGCGCACGAGGTTCAGTGCCCTATCTGCGCCGAACACGTTGTTCCCCTCACCGCGCGCGGCGGCGGGCCTCGACGAGGATCCGTTGCGCCTCCGCCGCCCCCTCCCACCCGTAGATCTCGGTGTCCTTCGCCTCGAGCGTCTTGTAGACCTGGAAGAAGTGCTCGATCTCAGCGAGGAAGTGCGGCGGAAGGTGGGGAAGATCGGCCACCTCGTCGAACCGCGGATCGACCGTGGGCACGGCGAGGATCTTCTGGTCGCGGCCCTTCTCGTCCCGCATGTCGAGGACCCCCACGGGACGCACGGGGACGAGACAGCCGGGGAACGTGGGCTCGTAGGTGACGATGAGGGCATCGAGGTGATCCCCATCCTCGGCGAGGGTGCCGACGATGAACCCGTAGTCGGCCGGGTAGTGGAGCGGAGAGTAGAGCACGCGATCGAGCCGTAGCTGGCCCGATGTCTCGTCGTGCTCGTACTTGTTCCGGCTCCCTTTCGGGACCTCGACGAGGGCGATTACCTGTGCTTCCCTCATGGGGAGATCATACCATTGCGAGCCGGTGGCTGGCGATGGACTAGAATCCCTGGGTGATGAACGTGGCGGTCGAGGGCCGCGAGCTTGGGGAGATGCGGGTGATCGTGGACCGGACGTTCCGCGTCCGGCGAGTCACTCTGGGTGTGTTCTGCGCGGTCACGCTGATCGTGTTGGGCGTGCCGGGCTTCCCGTTCAACCCCGTGTTCGCGGTCCCGTTCGCGTGGTTCCTCCTGACCATTCCCTTTCAGTGGCTCCTCCGGCGCCAGCGGACGCTTCGGTCTCTCCAGAACGTGCACGCCGCGTTCCTGGCCCTGGAGAGCGTGCTCGTGAGTTATCTCGTGCACCGACTGGGAGGCGTGGCCTGGGTGGGGGTGCTGTTCTATTTGTTCACCGTGGTGTACGCGAACTTCTTCCTCCCGCCCCTGGCGGGGTACGTGGTGACGGGGATTGCCCTCCTCGGGTTCGCCCTCGTCGCGGTCCTGGAGCTGGCGGGGACTCTCCCGCACTTCCTCCCGTTCCGCGGCGATCTCCTGCCCCACCGGGATCCGGTGCGGGTTGTGGCCACCGTCCTCGTGGGTGGGGTCGGGTTCTACGCGGTGCTGGCGTTCACGGTGCGGGCGTTCGCCGGGATGTACGAACGGCGGAGGAGGGCCCTGGCCGAGCTCTCCTCGCGGCTGCTCACGGCCCAGGAAGAGGAGCGGACGAGGATTGCCCGCAAGCTGCACGACGAGCTGGGGCAGACCCTGGCCGCCGCCCGGTGGGCGGTGGCGGGCGGCGACCCGAAAGAGGCGGAGCGGCTCCTCGGCGACGCGGTGGACGGGACGAGGTCGCTGGCACGGGAGCTTCGCCCACCTCTTCTAGACGAGCTGGGCCTCACTCCCGCCCTCCGGGCACTGGCCGACCGGTTTTCCACATCCTCGGGGGTTGCCGCTGAGGTCGAGGGTCCGTCGGGGAGGCTTCCCCCAGAGGTGGAGACGGCCGCGTTCCGCGTGATCCAGGAGGCGCTGGCCAACGTGCAGCGCCACGCCGCGGCGGAGCAGGTTGCGATTCGCATCGAACGAAGGAGGGGCGGCATCGTTGGTGAAGTGGCCGACAACGGACAGGGGTTCGAACCGGAGTGGGCTCGGGAGGGGTTGGGCTTATCCGGGATGAAGGAGTGGGTGGGCTTCCTCGGTGGGGACCTCCGCGTGCGTTCCAAGCCGGGGAGGGGGACGCATGTCACTTTTTCGATCCCGTGCCGTGATTCGCGCCCTGATCGTTGATGACCACCCTCTCGTTCGCGAGGGCCTCGCCCGGCTCCTCGTCGGGCAGGGGATCTCAGTCGTCGGCCTGGCCGCCGATGGAGAGCAGGGGATCCTCCTTGCCCAGGACGAGAAGCCGGACCTTGTCCTGTGGGACCTTGCCATGCCGGGCGGGGGGCTGGACGGCCTGGCCCGGGTGAAGGAGGCTGTGCCCAGCGCGCGCGTCCTCGCCGTCACCGCCCTCGACGACCCGTGGCTGGGGGCAGAGGCGGCTCGCGCCGGAGCTGACGGGTTCCTGTCGAAGGCGTCATCTCCGGATGAGCTACGGGTGGCGATCGAGGACTGCCTCCGCGGCCGCGGGCCGTTTCCTCCCCCCGCGCGCCTCTCCCCGCGCGAGGAAGAGGTGTTCCGCCTGCTCGCGACGGGGCTCCCCAACCGTTCGATCGCCTGTGAGCTCGGGATCTCGGTGAAAACGGTGGAGTCGCATCTCGAGGGGCTGAAGGCCAAGCTGGGTTGCCAGACCACAGCCGAGCTTCGGGCCCGTGCCCTGCAGCGGAGAGGATAGTGCGCTCCCCCGATCGCCCCCGCAGGGCCACCTCCCGTACGATGGGTTCCGTGAGGACGGTCATTGTGGACGACCACGCTCTCGTTCGAGAGGGGATCGCTCGGATTCTGACCGAGGCCGGGTTCGAGGTGGTGGGCCAGGCGACGTCAGGCCGAGAGGGGTGGCGCGTTGTTCGGGAGATCTCTCCCGACGTGGCGATCCTCGACGCGGCCCTGCCCGAGCTGTCCGGGGTCGAGCTGTGCCGGCGGCTGCGGCGGCGCGAAGTGGCGGTGGTGATGATCTCGATGTTCGACGACCCGGAGTGGAGAGCCGAGGCGACGCGCGCCGGAGCAGCGGCCTACGTGCTGAAGGGCGATTCTCCCACGGTCCTCGTGGACGCCGTCCGCCGCGCGGCCCGGGGCGAGGTCCTGCTGCCCCCTCCTCCGCCGAACACGTCTCTTCTCACGGCTCGCGAGCGAGAGGTGGTGCAGCTCGTGGCGGAGGGGAAGAAGACGTCGGAGATTGCGCATCTTCTCTCGCGGTCCGTGGCCACGGTTCGGGCCCACAAAGCGTCCGCGATGCGCAAGCTCGGTGTGCATACCACCGCCGCCCTTGTCCGGACAGCTCTAGAACAGGGGCTCGTACGCGTCCCGAGCTACGAGGGGTTTCATGGAAATTCTTGAACGGTACCGAACCGAGATCGTCTCCGCGCTTGAGGCGATCGTGCCCGAGGCGGGGATCCTGAGACAGCTCACCGGCTACCCCCTTGGGCTGGTGGAGGCGGGCGGTGTGTTGGGACCGGGGATCGGCGGAAAACTCCTCCGCCCGTCTCTGGTGTGTTTCGCCTGCGAGGCGTTGGCCGGAGATCTGCAGGAGGCCCTTCCCCTCGCCGCGGCGATCGAGCTTGTTCACACCTTCTCCCTCGTTCACGACGACATCGTGGACGGTGACCGGGTCCGCCGCGGCCGGCCCACGGCATGGGTGGTGCTGGGCGACCACCAGGCGATTCACGCCGGGGACGGACTCCTTGCCCTCGCGTTCCACACCGCGGCCCAGGCTGAGATCCTCGGGGGTGGTGCTGCGTGCGCTGTCGCCTCCCTTGCTGCGGCCACGGTGGCGATGGTGGAGGGACAGGCCCGCGACCTCGAGCTGGAGGGGAGGCACGCGGGGACCGAGCTGTACCTGGAGATGGCCCGCGGGAAGACGGGGGCGCTCCTCGGCTCCGCCCTCGAGCTGGGGGCGATCGCCGCCCGCCGCCCCGACCTCGCCCGTGCGCACCGCGGCGTGGGAGAGCTTCTTGGGGTGGCATTCCAGGTGCGGGACGACTGGCTGGGCCTATGGGGCGAGCCAAGCGAGTTTGGGAAGGAGGTGGGGGCGGACCTCGTGCGGGGGAAGCGCTCGTTCCCGATCGCCTGGGCGTTGGAGCGGGATCCGTCCTTCTCCACGCTGCTCAAGGAAGGGAGCCTGGACGAGGCCCGGGCGCGGCTGGCAAGGCTGGGGGCGGACGAGGCGACCGCCGAGCAGTCAGACCGGCTGTTGGCCGAGGCCGAGGAGCGGGCGAGAGAACTACCCTGGCCGAACGGGGCGAGGGCGGCGTTCGGGGATCTGTGCCGCGGGCTCGCGACCCGGGTGAGATGAGATGGGCCGCCCCCTGGCGATGACGGTGGAACTGGCGCGGTACCTCCTCCCCCGCCGGAGTTGGCCGCGGAGAGGTCGCCTGTTTCCGATGGTCCTCATGCTCGAGCCCCTCGAGGCGTGCAACCTCCGCTGCGCGGGCTGCGGTCGGGTGCGGGAGTACGCCGGCGTGATGGACCGCCGGATGCCGGTCGAGGAGGCCTTGAATGCGACCCAACTCGCCGGCGCCCCGGTCGTGTCCGTTTCCGGCGGGGAGCCGCTCCTCCACCCCCAGATCGAGGCCATCGTCGAGGGACTCGTCGCGCAGGGCCGGTGGGTCTTCCTGTGCACGAACGGCCTCCTCCTCCGGGAATCCCTCCTCCGATTCCGGCCCCACAAGCGGTTGTGCTTCGTCGTCCACCTCGACGGCACGGCCCGCGTCCACGATGACGTGACGGGCTTGCCCGGCGCGCACGCCGAGGCGGTCGCGGCGATCGCCGCTGCTCGCGCGGGCGGATTCCGCGTGGCGACGAACACGACAGCGTTCCACGGCTCCGATCCCGCGGACCTTCACGAGCTGTTTCGCACCTTGGCCGGCCTGGGGGTGGAGGGGATCATGCTTTCCCCCGGTTACGCCTACGAGCAGGTGCCGGAGCGGGAGCTCTTCCTGAAACGGGAGGAGGCGGTACGTGCGTTCCGGGAGATTCTCGACGGCGGGAAGTTCCCGCTCTACGACAATCCCCTCTTCCTCGACTTCCTGCGGGGGAACGTGACCTACCCCTGCTCGGCGTGGGCGATCCCCACCTACACGGTCCTCGGGTGGCGGGTCCCCTGCTACCTCATCGCCGATCGGCACACGACCGACCTCGGGGAGATCCTCGATCCGGAGCTGTGGGGGCGGTACGGGCCGGGGAACGACCCTCGCTGCGCGGGGTGCATGCTCCACGCCGGGTTCGAGCCGGCGAGCGTGCTCGATGTTCTCAATCACCCGTGGAAGCTCCTCCGGAGGAGACAGTGATCGTCACTGTGGCCGCGCTGAGGACGGAACTCCTCTTCGCCCCACGCCCGCGACTGCGGGTGGGGCTAGGCACGGGAGCAGGGGGATGGCTTCGGAACCGGCTGAACGGTCATCGGCCTCAGGGGGCGCTCGTCGTCGGGTTCTCAGGATCGACGCGGGCCAACCTCGCTGCGGGGTCGGTCGTCCTTGCGGAGGAGATCCTGTGCGACGCGTCTGGACCGGTCTCGCTGGGTCGCGCGCTGGTCGCGCGCGCAGGGGAGAGGTTGCCGGGCGCGGTGGTGGGAACCGTGGCCACCGTGGCGCGGATCGCCGACCCGGCGGAAAAGGCCCGCCTCGGGCTGGATGCCCTCGCCGTGGACATGGAATCGGCCCACCTCGCCCGGGAACTCGCCGATCGAGGGATCCCGTTCCTCGTGGTGAGGGTCGTCCTCGACGAGCTGTGGGAGGACGTCCTCGCCTCTCCCCGCGCCCGCTGGGCGGGACGGGCGCTCGCCTGCGCCCGCGAGTTGGGCCGGGCGGCGGCCGCGCTGCGGCCGGTCTTGGAGGAACGATGACCCGCGTTGTTCGTGTTGGCGACGCCGTGATCGGGGGCGGGAGCCCGGTTGTCGTTCAATCCATGACCAACACCGATACCGCTGACGTGCGGGCGACGGTGGACCAGATCCGCCGGCTGCAGGCCGCGGGGTGCGAGCTGGTGCGGGTAGCGGTTCCGGACCTGGCGGCAGCTCAGGCAATCCGGGAGATCAAGGGCGAAGTGATGGTTCCCCTCGTCGCCGACATCCACTACGACCACCGGCTGGCCCTCGCTGCCCTCGAAGCGGGCGCGGACAAACTCCGCCTCAACCCGGGGAACATCCGCGACCCGAAGCACATCCAAGAGGTCGCCCGCGCAGCCGGGGACAGGGGCGTGCCGATTCGGGTCGGGGTCAACGCCGGTTCCGTGGACGGGCGGTTCCGTGGCTCACAAGGCGAGATCACGCCCGACGGACTCGTGGACGCGGTCCTGTGGGAGGTGGATCTCCTCGAGACGGCGGGGTTCCGCGACGTCGTAGTCGCGATCAAGGCCCACGACGTTCCCCTCACCGTGGAGGCGAACCGCCTCCTCTGCCAGGAGGGGAACTGGCCGATCCACCTCGGGGTCACCGAGGCGGGGACGGAGTGGGAGGGGGCAATCCGCTCCGCGGTGGGGATCGGGATCCTCCTCGCCGCGGGGATCGGGGACACGCTCCGCGTGTCGCTCGCCGGGGATCCGGTGCGGGAGGTGGAGGCGGCGTGGGAGATCCTCGCCGCGCTCGGGCTCCGGCAGCGCGGACCTTCCTATGTGGTCTGCCCGACCTGTGGTCGAACGGGGATCGACGTCCCGGGAATCGCGGCAGAGGTGAAGCGTCGCCTCTCCCCGATCGTGCAGCCGCTCTCGATCGCGATCATGGGTTGCCCGGTGAACGGGCTTGGCGAGGCGGAGCGGGCCGACTTCGCTGTGGTAGGCGGGAAGGGGTTCGGGACGCTCTACGCCCATGGGAAGGTCGTCCGTCCCAAGGTGGCGGAAGAACAGGTCGTGGCGGAGTTCGCCGCCCTCGTGCGCCAGGAGGTGGGAGAGCATGCGTGACCGAGACGTTGTGCAGGCCGCTTCATGCGCAACCCCACCCGTCACCCGTCACCCGTCACCTTTCACCGACCTCGACCGGGCGATCGATCGCGCGGTGAACTGGCTCTTCCGGCACCAGTACCCCGACGGCTACTGGTGGGGCGAGCTGGAGAGCAACGCGACGATCACCGCCGAACACGTGTTCCTCACCCACATCCTCGGGATCGGGTCTCAGGAGCTGTGGGAGAAGGTCGCCCGCTACCTCCTATCCCAGCAGAGAGAGGACGGGACGTGGGGAAACGGGTACGGAGCGCCAGGAGACCTCTCCACGACGATCGAGGCCTACCTCGCCCTGAAGATGGCCGGGGTGGACCTCGATTCCCAGCCGATGGCCCAGGCACGGGAGTGGATCCTCGCGCGTGGAGGCGTGGAGAAGGGCCGCGTGTTCACGAAGATCTGGCTGGCGCTCCTCGGCGAATGGCCGTGGAAGGCCACTCCGGTGCTCCCGCCCGAGCTCGTCCTCCTTCCCAAGTGGTTTCCGGTGAACCTCTACGCCTTCGGCTCCTGGGCGCGCGGGACGATCGTCCCCCTCACCATCCTCCGGGCTTTGAAGCCCATCCACCCCATTTCCGAACGGGCGAGGAACGATGATCTGTTCCCCCGAGGACGGGAGAACACCGCCCCCCGCCTCCCCCGCAAGACGGGGTTCTGGGGGGGGGTCTTCTTCACCGTCGACCAAGCCCTCAGGATCTACGAGCGCAGACCCCTCCGTTTCCTGCGCCGCCGGGGCCTGAAGGTGGCAGAGGAGTGGATCCTCGAGCGACAGGAGGCCGACGGGTGCTGGGGCGGGATCCAGCCGCCGTGGGTGTACTCCTTGATCGCCCTCCGCGCCCTCGGTCACGCCCTGGCCAGCCCGCCCGTCGCGCGGGGGATCGCCGGTTTCTCCCGCTACGCGATCGAGGACGAGGGCACGTTCCGGCTGCAGTCGTGCATCTCCCCGGTGTGGGACACGGGGTTGGCGATGATGGCCCTGCAAGATGCAGGATTGCCTGCGGACCACCCTGCCCGGGTCCGGGCGGGGTCTTGGCTCCTTGGGGAGCAGATCTTCGTGGGCGGAGACTGGCAGGCGCGCTGCCGAGCCCGTCCCGGGGGATGGGCGTTCGAGTTCGATAACGACGTGTACCCGGACACGGACGACACGTCGGTGGTGCTGATGGCCCTCCACGGGACCGCGCTTCCGGAGGGGGACAAGGAGTTCGCCCTCCGGCGAGGGGTGGAGTGGCTCCTCGGCATGCAATCCCGGAACGGCGGGTGGGGCGCGTTCGATCGGAACAACACGAAGACCTTCCTCCGCCAGATCCCGTTCGCTGACTTCGGGGAACTCCTCGATCCCCCGTCGGCCGATGTGACCGCGCACATCGTGGAGTTCCTGGGGCGCCTCGGCTACCGTACCGGCTTTCGCCCTCTGGATCGGGCCCTTCGCTATCTGTGGCAGGAACAGGAGGGGGACGGGTCGTGGTACGGCCGGTGGGGGGTGAACCACGTCTATGGGACCGGAGCCGTGCTCCCCGCCCTCGCCGCCTGCGGGTGGGACATGGCCGACCCGCGGGTGCGAAAGGCGGTGCAGTTCCTCGTCACCCGCCAGAACGAGGACGGGGGGTGGGGGGAGCACACCGCGTCCTACCACCGGGGCGAGCTGCGGGGACGGGGACCGTCCACCCCTTCCCAAACGGCGTGGGCCCTGTTGGCCCTCCTCGCCGCGGGCGAGGGGGAGGGCGAGGCTGTCCAGCGGGGGATCGCGTTCCTGGTTCGGATGCAGCGCGAGGACGGGACGTGGGACGAGCCCCACTTCACGGGAACAGGCTTCCCCACGGACTTCATGATTCGCTACCACCTCTACCGACACGTGTTCCCGCTCATGGCCCTCGGCCGGGCCCGGGAGGCGGCCCGATGATCGCAATCGAGCTCGCCCGCGTGTACGGGTTCTGCCCTGGGGTGCGGCGGGCGGTGGAGATGGTGGAGGAGCACCTCCGGGAGCGGGGGCCACTCGCCACTCTGGGGGCGATCGTTCACAACGCGCGGGTCGTGGACCGCCTCGCCTCCTGCGGTGCTCAGGGTGTGCGGGCGTTGGACGAGGTGAACGCCCCAGCTGTGGCCATCACCGCCCACGGGGCGGGGCTGGAGGTGGTCGAGGAGATCCGCCGGCGGGGTCTGGGCCTCGTGGACACGACCTGTCCGATCGTGAAGCGGGCCCAAGAGGCGGCTCACCGGCTGAGCGAGGCTGGGTTCACCGTCCTTATTTACGGCGAGGCGGCGCACCCCGAGGTCCAGGGGCTCCTGGCGTGGACAGGGGGAAAGGGGCACGCCACCCTCGTTCCGACGGACGCCCCCCTACCGAAGGGTGGATGCCTGGCGGTCGTCTCCCAGACGACGAAGGAGCGTGATGCGTTCTGGGAGTTCGTCCAGGCCGTGGTGGGCCAGGGCCAGGGCGTGCTCCGGGAGCTGCAGGTCGTGGACACGACGTGTCCGGAGACGGGGCGCCGTTACCGAGCGGCCCAGGAGCTGGCGCGGCGGGTGGAGGCGATCTTCGTGGTCGGTTCCCGGAACTCGGCCAACACCCGCCGTCTGGCGGAAGTCGTCCGCGCCACAGGCGTGCGAACCCACTTCATTGAATCGGAGGATGAGATCGTTCCGGACTGGCTTGCAGAAATGTCTCGGGTCGGGGTCACCGCCGGGGCCTCCACCCCCGATGAGGCGGTCCAGGCCGTGATCAGGCGCCTGCGCGAGTTGGGAGGGGACCGATGAACCCGACCTACGCTGGCCCGGTTTTGCGGCGGATGACGTGCACCGTGCCCACGGAACGGGCACCTCAGTTCATCGACATCACCGACCAAGTACAGCGGCTCGTCCGCGAGAGCGGCGTTCGGGATGGGATCGCCGTTGTGTTCTGCTGTCATACCACGGCTGCGATCCGGGTGAACGAGAACGAACCGCTTCTCATTGCGGACATGGAAGAGTTCCTGAAGCGGGTTGCCCCGCGCGACCTCTACTACCGCCACAACGACTTCGCCATCCGCACCCACAACATGACGCCCGACGAGTGCCCCAACGCCCACGCCCATTGCCAGAACCTTCTCTTGGGGTCGAGCGAGGCGATCCCGATCGAGGACGGGCGGCTCGTGCTCGGGCGCTGGCAGCGGTTGTTCTTGGTCGAACTGGACCGTCCTCGGGAGCGGGAGATCACGGTTCAGGCGTTCGGTCATGGGTGAGGACGCGCTGCGCCCGTTTGCTGCGATCCCGCCGGGGGAGCGCGCGCTTCTCCTCCCGCATTGCCTCCGTCCGAGCCAGACCTGCCCCGGACGCCCGTCGCGGGAGGGGTTTCAATGCCCTGTCGGCTGCGAAGAGGCGTGCCCGATTCGCACCCTCCGCGAGGAGGCGGTGCGGCTGGGGTACAAAGGGATCTGCATCGCCCCTGGTGGGGCGCTCGCGTTGCGTTTCGTTCGTGAGGTAGAGCCCCGAGCCGTGATCGCCGTCGCCTGCGCCAAGGAGCTTCAGGAAGGGGAGGAGGCGGTCGCTGGTCTCGGCCCGTCGCACCCTCTCATCACGGTCGTCCCCCTGTCGCGCGATGGGTGCGTGGACACGGAGGTCAATCTTGATCAGGCGCTCGCTCTCCTCCGCGTCGGGACGGACGTCGGTTGACGTACCCGTTCTCCTCGAACCACGCCACCGCTCGGCGCAGGGCCTCCCTTGCCGAGGTCTGAGGCAGCCCGAGATCGCGCACGGCCTTGCTGGGATCGTAGAACATCCGGTGGTAGGCCATCCGTGCTGTATCCGGGGTCAACCGGGGAACGGTCCCCGTCACCGTGCTCCATGCCGCGTTGAGGTGGGCGAGAGGGATGAGGGGAGCCGCGGGGAGGCGGACCCGTGGGGCCGGGCGACCGCCCACCTCGCTGAGAAGGCCCAAGAACTCGCGCATCGAGAGGTTCTCCCCGCCGAGGATGTAGATCTCCCCCGGTCGCCCTTTCTCTGCGGCGAGGATGTGGCCCAGCGCCACGTCCTCCACCGCCACCACGTTCATCCCCGTGTCTACGTAGGCTGGTAGCCTTCGGTTGAGGAAGTCCACGATGACCTGGCCGGTGGGGGTCGGCTTGTGGTCGTACGGGCCGACCGGGAAGCTCGGGTTCACGATGACCACGGGCAATCCCCGCTGGGCGAACGCCAGGGCGAGTCTCTGGGCGAGGAACTTGCTCCTCTTGTAATCCCCGATGAGGGTGGCCGAGGTGGCTGGGACCATCTCGTCTGCAGGACGGCCATCTTCATGCAGGCCGAGGGCGGCCACCGAGCTCGTGACCACCACGCGCTCCACCCCCATCTCCCACGCCGCCTGGAGGACGTGGCGGGTTCCCTCCACGTTGACCTCGTAGACCCGCCGCCGGGGGCGGGTCCACAACGCGTACAGAGCGGCGACGTGAAACACTTGGCTGCAGCCGGAGACCGCGTTTCGCACCGACGCGAGGTCCCGCACGTCGCCTTCTGCCCACTCGACGCCGTGGCCATCCAGATTCCTCCGATCTGTGCCTGGACGGGCCAGAACCCTCACCCTGTACTTCCTCTCCAGAAGGGCGCGCACGACGTTCGCTCCGATGAACCCCGTCCCGCCGGTTACCAGTGCCCGCATCGCCTGCTATTCTGCTGCGTTCGGGCCGCGGCGTCATCCAGGAACCGCTCAAGGGGGAGGTCTCCTCGGTGTGTTGCACCACATTCCACTGGGGAAAAACGTGTGGATAGAAGCGCGTCCCATGAGGCCCCGCGAAACGGGTTCGCTGCCCCATGTCTCGGACATCTGTCCCCAGCTCCTCGGACATGTGGCCCAGAGTTTTCCACAGATCGAGCGCCTTGACCGGTCTCCCCCCCTCCGCTATACTTCGCCTGCCCGCAAGGGCACATCTGCGGGAAGCCTGGTCTTTGACAAGTGGACAGGGAGAGACGGGAAGCCTATCGGAAACCCTTGAAGCTAAATTGAGAGGGTATGATCCCGGCTCAGGGTGAACGCTAGCGGCGCGCCTAACACATGCAAGTCGAGCGATCGGCTTGCCAAAGCCGCAAGGCCGAGGCAAGTACGGAGCGGCAAACGGGTGAGTAACACGTGGCCAACCTGCCTCCGCGACGGGCATAACCCTCCGAAAGGAGGGCTAATACCCGATGGCCTTCTTGGGGCTCAAGCTCTGGGAAGTAAAGGCACTTCGGTGCCGCGCGGTGAGGGGGCTGCGGCCCATCAGCTAGTTGGTGAGGTAATGGCCCACCAAGGCGACGACGGGTAGGGGACCTGAGAGGGTGGCCCCCCACATGGGGACTGAGACACGGCTCCGACTCCTACGGGAGGCAGCAGTGGGGAATCTTGGGCAATGGGCGAAAGCCTGACCCAGCGACGCCGCGTGCGGGACGA
>DYGJ01000043.1:0-5853 GCA_020724765.1 Thermotoga sp.
CCCGCCGGGCCTTGCCTTCCGATGCGAAGATGAGATGACGGCTAACATTCGGAAGGTATTGGAGGAACGGCATCGGCCAGGCCACGATCTTCAGGTCATCCCGTCCCGAGCTCGCCACGAGGGCCAGCGCGTCCACCGACCCGGGGTGGTTGCACACGATGAGCACCGGTCCTGCAACCGGGACGTGCTCCGCTTGCTCAACCCGGAGGCATGAGGCGAGCTGAAGGAGGGTCCAGCGCCCTGCTGCCACGAACCCTTCCTCCGCGACGAGTCGGTCGCACGTCGCCGCCACCTCGGCAAACCGCCGCACGGATCGGGAGATGAGCCCCGCCAGAGCGCGGCCGAACCACCCGTCGGCCGACCACCCCACCACCGTCAGAACCTCCCCCGCGATCCTGCCCTCCAGCTCACGGGCCTCAATATGGGACACGCCCCCCCCTCGGAACTCCGGCCACAGAGGTTGCACCTCAGGCGAACCCACGCTGCTGAACCCAGTCTACCGGGAGAGGCGGCCGACGGCACACCCCCCAGCGGGTATCCTTCGCTGTGGAGTCGAGAACGGCGGTACGCAAAGGAGGCTAATCCGATGGAAGACAAGGTGCGAGACGCGCTGGATGGAATCCGGACCTACCTCCAGGCCGATGGGGGGGACGTCGAGCTCATCGAGGTCACGGAGGGGGGCGTGGTGCGGGTGAGGCTCGTCGGAGCCTGCCACGGATGCCCGATGGCAGCGATGACGCTCCAAAACACGATTGAGCGAATGCTGAAGGAAGAGGTGCCCGAGGTCACGGCAGTTGAGGCGGCGTAAGGGCTGGTTGGGTCTGATAAGGGGGATTCGATGGAGAGAGTCGTCCAAGATGGGCTGAACGCGCTCGAAGCGCTGGGAGCAGACTATGGCGAGGTCCGTGTGGAGCGCCGCACCGAAGAGAACGTAAGCATCAAAAACCGCGAGGTCGACGGTCTGTCCCGCCGGGAGTCCCAGGGAATCGGGATCCGCGTTCTCCATGCTGGGGCATGGGGATTCACCGCCACGGCAGATACGAGCAAGGATGGCATCGCGCGGGCCGCCCGATCCGCCTTCGCCATCGCTCAAGCGACCGCCACCGTGCAGCGTCAACGGGTGGATCTCGCTCCCGAGCCAGCCCACCAGGCCACGTTCGCCACCCCGTACACGCGCGACCCGCTTGCGGTACCGCTCGAGGAGAAGCTTGAACTCATGTTTTCCTGTGCTGAACGGATTCTCGCCGTGCAAGGGGTCGCGATGGCCAAGGGTGGGATCGCGACGTGGCGCGTGGAAAAGGTGTTCGGCAACACGACGGGAAGCCTGATCCACCAGACGCTCACCAGCTGTGGGGCCGGAATCGAGGCCTACGCCGCCGGCGCGGGCGAGTTCCAACGTCGCTCCTACCCGTGCGCGTTCGGCGGCAACTACGCCAGCGCGGGCTACGAGTTCATCGAAAAGCTCGACCTTCTGGGACACGCGACGCAGGTAGGGGAAGAGGCGGTGTCCCTGCTCACGGCACCGGTGTGCCCTACCGGCGTGTTCGACATCGTGATCGGCGGATCGCAGATGGCCCTTCAGATTCACGAATCGGTCGGCCACCCCACAGAGCTGGATCGGGTGCTGGGCACAGAGTTGTCCTACGCCGGAGGGAGCTTCCTCTCCCTGGACAAGAAGGGGGCGTTCCGCTACGGGGCCGACATCGTGAACCTCGTGGCCGACGCCACTGTCCCCGGCGGCCTCGGGACGTTCGGGTACGACGACGAGGGCGTCCCAGCTCAGCGGGTGGACCTCGTGAAGAACGGGACGTTCATGGGGTACCTCTCATCGCGAGACACGGTTCGGGCAGTCGGGGGCCGACGCAGCGGCGGCGCGGCCCGGGCGTCGAGCTGGGCCAGGATCCCCCTCGTTCGGATGACGAACATCAACCTCCTCCCCGGAACGGGCTCGCTGGACGACCTCATCGCGGGAACCGAGCACGGGATCTACTTCGAGACGAACAAGTCGTGGTCGATTGACGACCGGCGGGTGAACTTCCAGTTCGGGACCGAGATCGCGTGGGAGATCCAGAACGGACGCAAGATCCGCGTTCTGAAGAATCCTCTCTACACCGGGATCACCCCCCAATTCTGGGGTTCGTGTGTCGCGATCGCCGGACCGGAGGCGTGGCACATGTGGGGCGTTCCCAACTGCGGGAAGGGCGAGCCGAGCCAGGTAATGCAGGTTGGGCACGGGACCTCACCCGCGAAGTTTGCCAAGGTTCAGGTGCGCGGCGCGGGATGATCGTCGGCGAGTTCTCGATCACCCCGATCGGCGCTGGGGAGTCCGTTTCGACCTACGTCGCACGGTGCGAGAAGATCGTGCGCGCGAGCGGGCTCCCCCACAAGCTCACCCCCATGGGGACCGTGATCGAAGGGGAGTGGGACGAGGTGTTGACAGTAGTCCGTGCCTGCCATATGGCGGTGCGGGCCGACAACCGCCGCGTGTCCACCCTGATCCGGATCGACGACCGCGAGGGCCCGGCCGGCCGACTGGAGGCCAAGATCCGCTCTGTAGAAGAGAAGCTCGGCGGCTAGCAGCCCGTGTCCGAATGGCCCGCGGCGTCCTTCGGCCCCGTGGGAAGATCTGCCTCAACTGGACGGTGACCACCCTCACCCCACAGCCACGAAGGACAGCGCTACGAACAGGAAGGGTATGCCTAGACCGTCGGACACAGGTCCGATGCTGCATGGCTCGTGGGGTAGGTACACCCGTCGGCTCGGCCAAGACCGGACTACAACGGGCTACGGGCCCAGGCTACGGATGACGGGCTACGGATCACGGTTCAGATGAGCCCCAGGATGTAGCGCAGGTAGAAGAAGTACACCGGCGCCGCGGCCAGCAGGCCGTCCACCCGGTCGAGCATCCCCCCGTGCCCGGGGAAGAGGTGGCCGGTGTCCTTCACCCCCGCCGCCCGCTTGAGGAGCGACTCGAACAGGTCCCCCAGCTGGCAGAACGCCCCCACGAACACGCCGAGGGCCACGATGTGGGGGGCCCAGCGGAAGAATTCACCCCAGAACGCCGGCAAGAGGGCGGCGCCGACGGTGGCCAGAACCAGCCCGCCGGCCACCCCCTCCCACGTCTTGGCGAGCGAGATCCGGGGCAGAAGCTGATGCCGACCCAGGAGGCTCCCCACGAAGTACGCTCCCGAGTCGTACCCCCACACGATAAGCAGAAAGTGGGCGATGTACGGAAACCCCGCCTTGTACAGAAGGTACACGAAGCCGATCGTGACGGGAAGGTAGAAGAACCCGAAGATCCCTGCCAGCGACGAGAAGAACCCCTCCCGCGCCCCGCGGCGGGAGAAGCTGTAGAACACGATCAGGTAGATGACCCCCGCCGCGAGGACGATCGCGTACTCCCCACGCCACGGGACAAGAAGCATCAGGTACGCCGGGATCGCGAACATGAACAACTCCTTCGGCAGAGGGATCCCGAGGTTGGCCACCAGACCCAAGTACTCCCAGCCCGCGGTCATCGTCACGGCCGACAGGAACAGACACACCCCCCAGTCCACTCGGTACCGATCGCAGAGCCAGAACACGAGGAGCACGGACGGGATGGCCACCACTGCGGTGAGCAGCCGTTTGGCGAGCGGGGTCACGCGGCCACCCCCCCGAACCGCCGTCTCCGGCCCTGGAAGTCCTCGAGCGCAACGAGGAACGCCTCCTCGTCGAAATCGGGCCACAGGGTCGCGGTGAAGTAGAGCTCCGCATAGGCCGCCTCCCAAAGGTAGAAGTTGGAGATCCGTCGCTCTTCCCCGGTGCGCACGATAAGGTCAGGCTCGGGGAGGTCGGCGGTGGGCAGCAGGCGCGCAAACGCCTCCTCGTCGAGCTGGTCGAGCTTCCCCTCACGGGCGAGGGACACCGCCCGCCGCGCTCCTTGGAGAATGCTCCACCGGCCCCCAAAGTTGATCCCCACCGCGAGGTGTAGGGCATCCCCATCTTGTGTTCGCTCTTCGACCTCAGCGATGGCGCGACGCAACGGCGGAGGGAGAGCTTCTACCGCCCCCAGCACCCGCAGACATACTCCACGTTCAACGAATTCCTCCTCCCGCTCGCGGATGAACCGCTCCAGCAGAGCGAACAAGAAAGCCACCTCGTCGGGCGGGCGGTTCCAGTTCTCGGTGGAGAAGGCGAACAGACTGAGGTGAGGGCACAGATGCTCCTCTCCCACGAACCGGACCAGATGCTCGGCGGCCTTCACCCCCTGACGGTGACCCTCCATCCGCGGCAGACCCCGGGCCTGGGCCCAACGGCCGTTTCCGTCCATGATCAGGGCCACGTGACGGGGCAACACCCGTCCCCGTACCACCGCCAGGCGGTCTGCCAACGTCGCGGTCCTCCCCCGCCCCATCACCCCTCCATCTTCCACGTGGGCATTCCCGGCGCCAAATCGCGCGACCGTTGGTCAGTCCGCGAGGTAGCGCTCCAACCGGGACTGACGGACCCGCAGGGCCTCCGCTTCGGCCTGCGCCTTCGCCACCACGTCCGGAGCGGCCCGCTCCCGGAAGTGGGGGTTCGCCAATCGCCCCTCCAGCTTCCCACGTTCAACGGTCGCCTTTTCCAAGTCGCGCTGGATCCGCGTCCGCACTGCCTCCCAGTCCACGAGATCGCCGACAGAGAGGAAGAACGCGATCTCGCCGGCTACACCGCGGGCCGCACCGGCCGGCGGCCGCACTCCTGGCTCATGGCGGACCCCTGCCGCGCGGGCCAGACGACGGACTGCAGGCTCAAACATCGTGGACATCTCGGCGGCGCCGGTCCCGGAGACGAGGACCAGAGCCACCTCGGCCCCGGCCGGGACACCGACCTCGGCGCGCACCGCCCGAACCTCGCGGACGAGCTCCATCAGCCTCCCAAGCTGTCCCTCGGCCTCCGGGTCCCGCCACTCGGGATGGGGCACCGAGTAGTCTGCCCAGGCGAGGCTTCCCGTCCCCCCCATGTGGCCCCACATCTCCTCGGTGAGGAACGGCATGAACGGGTGGAGGAGCCGCACCACGGTGTCCAGCACCTCGCGGAGGACGAGCTGGCACGTGGTCCGGGCCTCGACGTCCTCACCTTGGAGCCGAAGCTTGGCCAGTTCCAGGTACCAGTCGCACAGCTCGTGCCAGATGAAGTGGTACAGGGCGTCGCTCGCGAGGTGGAAGTTGTAGCGATCGAGCTCCGTCCGGACCTTCTCCACGAGCCAGCTCAGCCGGGAGCGGAGCCAGCGGTCCTCGGGAGCGAGTGGCTGCCCGTCGAGCGTCGCATGGGGGGAGAGGTCCTCGGTGTTGGTCAGGATGAACCGCGCTATGTTCCACAGCTTGTTCTGGAAGTTGCGGGCCTCGTCCATTTGGCGCATCGAGAAGCCCATGTCGCGCCCCTTGGTCGAGCTCCCGGCCATCGTGAACCGCAGGGCGTCCATGCCGTGGCTCTCCTTGACCTCGAGGGCGTCGATCATGTTCCCCCGCGACCGGCTCATCTTCTGGCCGTGCTCGTCCACGATGAACGGGGTAATGAGCACCTCACGGAACGGGACCTCGCCCATGAAGTGGAGACCCATCATCGCCATCCGCGCCACCCAGAAGAACAGGATGTCGAACGCCGTCACGAGGACCGAGGTCGGGTAGAAAGTCCGGAGCTCGACCGTCTCTTCCGGCCAGCCCATCACCGAGAACGGCCACAGGGCGGACGAGAACCAGGTATCGAGCACGTCTTCGTCCTGGCGGAGGGACACGTCGCGGCCGTAGTGCATCGCCGCCATCTTTCGCGCCTCGGCCTCGTCCTGCGCGATGAACGTCTCCCCGTCCGGCCCGTACCAGGCGGGAATGC
>DYGJ01000043.1:5863-14272 GCA_020724765.1 Thermotoga sp.
GGTGCCCCCACCACAGCTGGCGGGAGATGCACCAATCGCGGATCCCCTCCAGCCACTCGAAGTACACCTTCGCCCACCGCTCGGGGACGAACCGGATCCGCCCCGCGCGCACGGCCTCGATCGCCGGCTCGGCGAGGGGTGTCATCCGGACGAACCATTGGGTGGAAATCTTCGGTTCGACCCGCGTCCGACAGCGCTGGCAATGCCCGACGGCGTGGCGGTGCGGGACAACCTTTTCCAAGAGCCTTTCCTCCTTCAGTCGCGCGACGATCCCCTCCCGCGCCGCGAACCGGTCGAGCCCGGCGAACGGTCCGCCGTGCTCGTTGATCGTCCCGTCGGGGTTGAGGATGTCGATCGCGGGCAGCCCGTGCCGCTTCCCGATCTCCCGGTCCACCGGATCGTGACCGGGCGTGATCTTGAGGACGCCGGTGCCGAACGTGGGATCTACCTCGTCGGCCCCCACGATGAGGAGCTTTCGACCGAGGAGGGGAAGGACCGCGATCTGGCCAATGAAGTGGCGGTACCGCTCGTCGTGCGGGTTCACGGCGACGCCCGTGTCGCCGAGCATCGTCTCCGGCCGCGTCGTGGCCACGGTGACGTGACCGCCGCCGTCCAGCGGGTAGCGTACGTGGTAGAGGTGGCCGTCCAGTTCCTCGTGCTCGACCTCGATGTCAGAGAGGGCCGTCCCGCAGCGCGGGCACCAGTGGACCATGTAGTCCCCACGGTAGATGAGCCCCTCGCGGTGGAGGCGGACGAACGCCAACGCCACCGCCTTGGACAGACCTTCGTCGAGAGTGAACCTCTGGCGAGACCAATCGCACGAGCAGCCGAGGACCTTCAGCTGGTCTACGATCTCGTTCCCGTAGCGTTCCTTCCACTCCCACACCCGCCGCTCGAACCCCTCCCGACCGAAGTCCTGGCGGGTGATCCCGTCCTGGGCGAGGGCCTTCTCGACCACGTTCTGGGTGGCAATCCCGGCGTGGTCGGTCCCAGGGAACCAGCACGCCTCGAACCCCGCCATCCGCTTGTAGCGGATGATGAGGTCCTGCAGCGTGTACACGAGGTTGTGGCCGAGGTGCAACCGGCCCGTGATGTTCGGCGGCGGGATCACGATCGAGAACGGGGGCTTCCCGCTCCGGGGGTCGCAGTGCCAGAAGTCCGCCCCCTTCCACGAGGCGAGAATGCGGGCCTCGACCTCGGTCGGGTCGTACCGAGAAGGAAGCATCCTAGCCTCCGAGCCAGGCGGCGTCGGCCAGGGGGTAGCGGGCGATCTCGGCTGGGGAGAAGAAGAGAGGGATCTCCCGCGCCGCCGACGCAGGCGAGTCCGACCCGTGAACGAGGTTCATCCCCACCGAGAGCCCGAAGTCGCCGCGGATCGTGCCCGGGGCGGCATCGAACGGGTTCGTCTTCCCCATCAGGCCGCGCACGGCCTCGATCACTCGCGGTCCCTCGATGACGAGGGCGATCACCGGGGTGGAGGTGATGAACGAGACAAGCTCCCCGTAGAACGGCTTGCCCACGTGTTCGGCGTAGTGGCGCTCGGCGAGGTCGCGGGACACCTGGAGGAGCTTCATCCCCACGATCTTGAGGCCCTTCGCCTCGAACCGGGCGAGAATCGAGCCCACCAAGCGCCGTTGGAGCGCATCCGGTTTCAAGAGCACAAGCGTCCGTTCCATCGTCCCTCCTCGGAGTTCACTGCTGCGTTCAACGTCCCAAGTGTACTGCACGCGCAAATCCCGCGCCTGCCGAGCATCTTGGGTGAGAACCCGCTGATCCGCAGACCGATGGCACGCGGAGTCTTGCTGCACACAACACGGGATCTTGAAGAGCTTGTTCACGCCAGGATGCGGGGAGATCCTCACCCGAACTGCCTCCCCGATGACCGTCGAACCCAACTGCCGTCGGTCATGAAGCCCGACGCAACAATCGAGGAGCGAAGGCTGCACGTGGTGCTGCCCTTCGCGGCTGTGTGGTGAAGGGGCGGCCGCTACCCAATCGAAGCCGGTCTCATCCCAAGCGCTAGTCCCGGCGGGCCGCGGCGCGGAGGGTTTCTGTTCGGTCGGTTCGCTCCCAGGAGAGGTCGAGATCGAGGCGGCCGAAGTGACCGTACGACGCGAGAGGCTCGTAGATCGGCCGGCGCAGATCGAGGGTCTCGATGATCGCCGCCGGTCGGAAGTCGAAAACCTCCCGCACCGCCCGGTCGAGAGCCGCGGCGGGGACCTGGGGGTCGCGGGTTGTGACGTTCAGGGCGAGGGGCTGGGCCCGGCCGATCGCGTACGCCACCTGCACCGCGCACGCTGACGCGAGCCCGGCTGCGACCACGTTCAGCGCTGCATAGCGGGCCATGTACCACCCGGAGCGGTCGGCCTTCGTCGGGTCTTTGCCCGAGAACGCGCCCCCGCCGTGCGATCCGTACCCACCGTACGTGTCCACAATGATCTTCCGGCCCGTCATCCCCGTGTCCGACGCCGGCCCGCCGACCACGAACCGCCCCGACGTGTTCACGAGCACCTGGGTCGTCTCGTCCATCCACCCGTCGAGCACCGGTTCGACCACGAGCTTGCGCAGGTCAGCTTCCATCTCGTCGAGCGATGCTTCGGGGGCGTGCTGGGCGGCGAGGAGCACGGTGTGCACGTGGGTCGGGCGATCGTCCTCGTACGCCACCGTGACTTGGGTCTTCCCGTCCGGGCGGAGGTAGAGCAGGGACCCGTCCTTGCGCACCTCGGCCAGCCGGCGGGCCAGCTTGTGGGCGAGCGTGATGGGGAGGGGCATCCGCTCCGGGGTCTCGGTGGTGGCGTAGCCGAACATGATCCCCTGATCGCCGGCCCCGATCCGGTCGTAGGGATCGTCGGCCTCCGTTCGGAGGACGGCCTGGGCGATATCTGGCGACTGCTGGCGGAGGAGGGTAGCCACGGCGCACGAGTCGAACGACAGACCGTACTCCGGCTTGACGTACCCCGCGTCGCGGACGACGCGCCGCGCGAGTGTTGCCGCGTCAATCTGGGCTGCGGCCGCGATCTCGCCGCCGATGATGACGAGGCCCCCTGTGATCAGGGTCTCGCACGCCACCCGCCCGTGGGGGTCCTGGGCGAGCACGGCGTCGAGAACCGCATCCGAGATGCGATCCGCCAGCTTGTCGGGGTGCCCCTCGGTCACGGACTCCGCGGTGATCAGTTTCTTCATCGCAAACCTCCCTCGGCGCCAGGGCCAGCCCGAAGCGTACTGCTTAGATCTCTCCTGGGCCAGGAGCCCCGCCCCGCAGCCCGTGTCGGAATGGCCCGCCGCGCCTTCGGTCACGCGGAGGAACCTGCCCTGGTCCACTCGCGGTCGCTCATCATCACGAAGGGCAGCACCACGTGCAGCCTTCGCTCCTCGATTGTTGCGTCGGGCTTCATGACCGACGGCAGTTGGGTTCGACGGTCATCGGGGAGGCAGTTCGGGTGAGGATCTCCCCGCATCCTGGCGTGAACAAGCTCCTCGAGATCCCGTGTTGTGTGCAGCGGCGATTCGTGCGCCGCAGATCCGCGGATCCAAGCTTTCCCCCACCGGCTGCCAGAGGCCGCCCGCCGTACGTCACAGGGCGGTTATACTGAGGCCATGCGGCTCATCGCCGACCTGCACCTCCACTCCCGCTACTCGCGGGCCACAAGCCCCGACATGGACCTCCTCGGCCTCGCCCACTGGGCGAAGCGGAAGGGAATCGACCTCGTTGGGACAGGCGACTTCACCCACCCCCGGTGGTTCGCCGAGCTCTCCGCGCACCTCCTTCCCGTGGGAGATGGCCTGTACGCCTACGACGGGGTTCGGTTCCTCTACACCGCCGAGGTCGCCGCGATCTGGTCGCACGAGAGCCGGACACGACGGGTCCACTTCCTCCTCCTCGCCCCCGACGCCGAGGGAGCCGCGAAGGTCAACCGCGAGCTGAGCAGGATCGGCAGCCTCGATGCCGACGGGCGGCCAATGCTCGGGATCAGCGGGGAGAAGCTCGTGGACGCCGTGCTCGGCGCGTCTCCCGAGGCTGTGCTGATCCCGGCTCACGCCTGGACCCCCTGGTACTCGGTGTTCGGATCCCAATCCGGGTTCGACTCCCTGGAGGAGGCCCTCGGCGCGGCTGCCGTGCACGTGTTCACGCTCGAAACCGGGCTCTCCTCGGATCCGGCCATGAACTGGCGGGTGTCGGGCCTCGACCGCCTCGCCCTCGTCTCGTTCTCGGACGCCCATTCCCCGTCCCGTCTCGGTCGGGAAGCGTGCGTGTTCGACCTCCCCGAGCCGTCCTACTCCGCTCTCGTCAGTGCCCTGCGGGAGCGGGATCCGAGGAGGTTCCTCTACACGGTCGAGTTCTATCCCGAGGAGGGGAAGTACCACTACGATGGCCACCGCGCGTGCGGGGTGGCCCTAGCCCCGACGGAAACGGCCGCTCATCGCGGAACGTGCCCGGTCTGTAACCGGCCGGTCACGGTGGGTGTGCTGCACCGGGTGGAGGAGCTGGCCGACCGCCCCCCCGGGATTCGGCCCGAGGGGGCGATCCCGTATCGATCGCTGGTCCCGCTCCCGGAGATCCTCGCCCAAGTCCTCGGAAGAGGTCCCGAGACCAAGGGAGTGCAGGCCGAGTACAGCCGGCTCGTAGAGAGGTTTGGAGGCGAGCTGATGATCCTCCTCGACCTGCCCTTAGAGGACCTGTCGGCCGGGGCATCGCCGCGGGTGGTGGAGGCGATCGCCAAGGTGCGGGCCGGAGACCTCGCGATCCGGCCCGGGTACGACGGCCAGTACGGCGAGATCCGCATCCCGCTCAAGGAGGAACACCGTGAGTCGTCCCTGTTCTCCTAACGCCAAGCCCCTCCACGGGCTCCGCGTCCTCGATCTGTCCCGAATCCTCGCCGGCCCGTTGGCCGCGATGTGGATGGCCGACCTCGGGGCCGAGGTGATCAAGGTCGAGCGGCCGGGGAACGGCGACGAGACCCGGCGGTGGGGCCCGCCGTTCGTCGGTGGCGAGTCCGCGTACTTCCTGTGTGTGAACCGGGGCAAGCTCGGGATCGCCCTCGACTTCGCAACCGACGCCGGCCGAGGGGTCCTTCGAAGCCTGGTGCAGACGAGCGACGTCGTGGTCCACAACTTCCTCCCCGAGACCGCGGCCAAGCTCGGCCTCGGCTACGAGAGCCTGCGGGAGCTGAACCCGCGCCTCGTGTACACAGCTGTGGCGGGCTTCCCGCCCGGTCCGTACCGGGACGAGCCGGGGTTCGACGCCCTCATCCAGGCCCTGGGCGGGCTGATGGCGATCACCGGGGAAGAGGATCGGCCCGTCAAGGTCGGCGTCGCCATCGTGGACGTCCTCACTGCCTGGGCAGCCCTGTCCGGAACACTGGCCGCCCTCCTCGTACGGACAAGGACCGGGCTCGGCCAGGCCGTGGAGGCGACGCTCGTCGAGTGCTCGGCAGCGGCGCTGGCCAACGTGAGCCAGGCCCACCTCTTGACGAGGAACGAGCCAACCCGTCTCGGAACCGCCCATCCCCACATCGTCCCCTACCAGGCGTTCCCGACCGCGGACGGCCTCCTGATGGTCGCCGTGGGCACGGACGCTCAGTACCGGGCCCTCTGCGCCGCGGTGGGCCGACCCGATCTCGCATCTGACCCACGGTTCGCCGCAAACCCCGACCGGGTGAAGAACCGCGAGACCCTGGTGGGGCTCCTGACGGAGGTCTTCCAGGCCCGCCCGCGCGCGGAGTGGACGGCTGCCCTGAAGGAGGCCGGCGTCCCCGCCGGGCCGGTGAACACATTGGGCGAGCTGTTCGGCGACCCCGGGCTCGTCGGCCGGCTCCGCGTCCAGGTGGACCATCCCACCGTGGGGCGGTACACGAGCGTGGGCTGCCCGATGTCCGCTGCCTGGCCGCCAAACCCGCTCCCCCCGCCGCGGCTCGGCGAGCACACAGACGAGGTCCTCCGCCGGCTGGAGATCCGCGCCTGAGCCGATGCGCGCACCGCGCGATCTGAGAGACCTGTTCCTCCTCCGGAAGGACGTCGTGTTCCTCAACCACGGCTCATTCGGGGCCTGTCCCAAGCCCGTGTTCGAGACCTATCAGCGCTGGCAGCGCAAGCTTGAGGAGGAGCCGGTGGAGTTCCTCGACCGCAGGTTCGACACCCTGCTGGCCGAGGCCCGAACCGCGTTGGGAGCGTTCGTCTCTGCCGATCCGTCCGACCTCGTCTTCGTCCCCAACGCGACCACGACGATGAACATCGTCGCCAGGTCCCTGTCCCTTAGCCCGGGAGACGAGGTCCTGTCGACCGACCACGAGTACGGGGCGGTGGACCGGATGTGGAGGCTCGTGTGCGCCGAGCGCGGGGCGCGGTACGTGCGGGCTCCGGTCGAAGTCCCGGTGGGGTCCGGCGAAGACGTGGCCGAGACCGTGTGGGCCCGTCGAACCCCGAGGACGCGGGTGCTGTCCCTCTCCCACATCACGTCGCCGACCGCGCTCCCGTTCCCCGTCGCGGAACTCGTCCGTCGCGCGCGAGAGGAGGGAATCCTCACCGTAGTGGACGGCGCCCACGCCCCCGGTCAGATCCCCCTCGACCTGGAAGCCCTGGGGGCGGATTTCTACGCCGGGAACTGCCACAAGTGGATGCTCGCCCCCAAGGGGGCCGGGTTCCTCCACGCGCGCCGAGAGCGCCAGCACCTCCTGAAACCCCTCGTCATCTCCTGGGGCGGGGAAGGCGGCAAGGGGCCTGGGCCTTCGCCGTTCCTCGACGAGCACCAGTGGCAGGGGACGCGGGACATCGCCGCGTTCCTCGCCGTGCCCGCGGCGATCCGGTTCATGGAGGAGCACGACTGGAATGTCGTCCGCGCCCGGTGCCGGGAGTTCCTGGACGGGTTCAGCGAGCGGGTGGAACGGGAGCTCGGTCTGCAACCGCTAAGCTCCGGGCCGCAACCGTGGCCGCTTCAGATGCGGGCGTTCGCGTTGCCTCGCTGCGACGGGCGGGCTCTCCAGCAACGCCTGTTCGATCGCTGGCGGATTGAGGTCCCGGTGATCTCCTGGAACGGCCACTCGCTCCTCCGCGTCTCCGTGCAGGGGTACAACACAGCGCACGACCTCGACACGCTCATGGCGGCACTGACAGAGGAGTTGCTCCGCCCCTAGTGAGTGGTGGAGATGAAGCCAGCGAGGGTAGAACCTTCCGGATGGCCTTCCGCCATGACTTGTGCAAGAGATGCCGGGGTCCGAGACGGTGAGGCTGTGTGCCCCTCACGAGGCCAGACGATTCAGTCGCAGGGAAGACCGCGGTGTGGTGTCGATCCACTCGGGCGCACCGGCCACCAATGGCCACTGTCTGGTGTCACACGGCGATGCCAACCAGACCACGTGCGACCGACCCCGATCCGCGCGATCGGAGCCGGAGGTTCAAATCCTGCCAGGCACTTCCCCTTGAGGCTCCCGGCCACCAGCTCCAGCTGCTCCCGCGCTGCCTCTTGGTCCGACTGAGCGAAGAGCGTTCGCACCCATGTCCCGACAAGCGGCTGCGCTCCCCGCGGAACCAGCCCCAACAGGTTCCGCATGAAGTGCACCCGGCACCGCTGCCAAGAGGCCCCAGCCAGGACCTCGTACAAGGCCTGCCTGAGGCCGACATGCGCATCGGAGATCACGAGCTTCACCCCCGCCGTCAGCCCCCGGCTGGCGAAGTCCCCGCAGGAACGACAGCCAGAACCCGTGGCTCTCCGCAGGCCCCACGTCGAACCCCACGACCTCCCTCTCTCCCGTCTGGGTCACCCCCACGGCGACCACCGCCGCCATGTTCACCTCCCGGCCCCCTTCCCGAACCTTGGCCACCGTCGCATCGAGCCACACGTATGGGTACTCCCCGTCAAGGGACGGTTGCGGAACGCCTCCATCCGCTCGTCGAGGGCAGCACAGATCCTGGACACCACGCTCCGGGAGATCCCCTCGATCCCGAGGGCCCGCACGAGGTCGTCCACCTTCCGCGTGCTCACCCCGTGGACGTACGCCTCCTGGACCACCGAGAGCACCGCCTTCTCCACCCTTCGCCGGGGCTCAAGCAACGCCGGGAAGTAGCTCCCTTGCCGGACCTTCGGGATCCGCAGCCTCAGGGAGCCCACCCGAGTGTCCCACCGCCTCGGGAGGTACCCGTTGCGGTACGTTCGCCGGCTCTTCGTTCGCTCGTACCGCCCGGCCCCGGTCTTCTCCTTCACCTCCGCCTCGATCAGCTCTGGACGAGGAGCACCAGACCCTCCTTGAGGGCGTCCACCTGCGTGTCGTCCCTGTACTTGCGCAGAAGCTCCGCGAGGGCGATCCTCACATCGACCATCGGTTGGGTTCCTCCTTTCACGTCGAGATAGCACCAAAGGAACCCTCCGGTGGCCTCTCCGTCAAGGCTGCCTTGCCCCATCCACAGGGCACAGCG
>DYGJ01000044.1 GCA_020724765.1 Thermotoga sp.
TTGGCAAACGCGAGGTCGTTGAACGCAATCCCGAGGTCTCTCCCATTCACAGCACAGGCGAGCCCATCAACAGCGACCTGAACAAGGTTTTCCCATCGCAGCCCCGCCACGTCCCGGCCCAACACCGTGACCAGGGGCCCGACGTTGGCCGATCCGATGCCGATCCCCGCCAGCGGAGGTGCGCCGCCTCCCGCAGAGGCCAACGCATTGGCCACAGCAGCCAGCGTGCCATCCCCCCCCATGGCCACCACCAGATCCGCGCTGCTGGAAGCCATCAGGCGCAGAGCAGCCTGAGCCGCGTACACTGGCCCAGGCACCTCCGGGCACTCCACTTCCTGAACTCGGAGGCCTGCCTGCAAGGCCGCCTCCGCCTCTGCGGTTCCCCGGGGGGCAACGACCTCTACCGTGCCCAAAGAGCGAATCAGCGCCTGTACAGCGCTTTCGGCCCGCGAACTGCCCAGTCCCGCCCCAGGGTGCGCCACGACGGCAACCCGCCGAACTGCAGATGGCAGACGGCGCTTCACTTGATCGCTCCCCCCGTCAACCCGGAAACCAGATACCGTTGACCCAACAGGAACAGAAGCAGCACGGGCAACGTCGCGAGCAGCGCCGCAGCACTGAGAGGTCCCCACTGCACGACCCCGCCGGACCCGACGAAGCGCGCCAAGTACACGGGAAGCGTGTAGTTCACATTGCTGCGCATGACGACAAGCGCGAAGAAAAACTCGTTCCAAGACAGAAGAAGCGAGAAGGTCGCCACCGCCAGGAGCCCGGGGACGGAAAGAGGGAAGACGACCCTCACGAGCGATCCCAGACGACTGCACCCGTCGATGCGCGCAGCCTCCTCAAGTTCCACGGGGATTTTGTCGAAATACCCTTTCAGCAGCCAGATCGAAAACGGCATGCTGAAACTCGTGTGCATCATGATCAAGCCAGGCAGACGATCCACCAACCCGTACACCGTGAGCACGGTGAACAGACCGAGCACCATGATGATGCCCGGGAACGATTGGGTGGCCAGCAACCACATGGAAAACAGCGTGCGCCCCCGAAACCTGAACCGGGACATCGCATACCCGGCAGGAGCAGTCACCACCACCGCCAACAACACCGTACTGACGGCAACGATGAAGCTGTTGCGCATGTTGACGGAGAACGTCGTCCCAAGCATCACGGAGCGGAAGTTCGCCAGCGTGGGTGCTTTGGGAATCCCCAACGGCGCATCGAAGATCTCCACCTCAGACTTCAGGGAGTTGAAACCCAGCAGTATCAACGGGAATGTGAGCACCCCGATCATCACCACAACGCAGACATGGAGCAGCGCTACACGCCACGGACGGAGGCTCATCGCAGTACCTCCCGGATGTAGAAGACCACAGCCAGGAGCAACACGGACAGAATCACCACGCCGATAGCCGCGCCATAGCCGGCCTGGTAGTACATGAAGGCGTTCTGGTACGCATACAACGGGAGCGTCATGGATGCGCTGCCTGGCCCTCCTTTGGTGAGCACGAACACGATGTCGAAGGAGTTGAACGTCCAGATCGTCTCAAGCGTGAGCACAATGAGAATCATCTTGCGCATGCTCGGCATGATGACGTGAACCTGCGACTGAATGTAACTGGCCCCGTCGATAGCAGCCGCCTCCAGAAGCTCCGGCTCCAGCGACTGCAGCCCGGCCAGCAACATGACCGTGACAAACGGCGTCCCCATCCAAACGGTGGCAATCACGCAGGTCCACAGGGCAAGGCTGGGGTTCGTCAACCACTCCGGACCCCTGAGCCCGAGCGAACCCAGCACCGCGTTGAGGGGGCCGTTGGGGAGGAAGATGTACCTCCAGATGAGCGAGATGACGACTCCCGGAAGCGCCCATGGGACGAGCGAGGCGGTTCGGAAGAACCTGCGGAACCGCAGGTGCTTCGAGTTGAGCATGGTGGCGAGCGCGTACCCAAAGAGGAACATCCCCGCCACGCTGGTCGCTGTCCAGACAATGCTGTTCAGAAAAGCGGCGCTGAACGTGGGGTCAGAAAGCAGCAGCGTGAAGTTCTCCCACCCACTGAACACATCCTGACGCGCGAGGGCGCGATACGAGTAGAACACCCGCGAGACGCCCTGGACCAAGGGGTACAGGCTGACCATACACAGCACAACGAGCGCCGGCAACAGGAAAGGAAGCGCACGACGCCCCTCGCCCCCCGGCCAACGTGAGATCGTTGAACTACTCGGCATCGGAAAACCCGACAACGATCTTCATTTGGTCTCCTCGCTCCGCCGCGGCGAACGCATCGTCAACGCGTGAAAACGGCACGATCGCAGTGACGAGCTGGTTCAGCTCGCCGGCGTGCTCAGCTGCCCACGCTGCGGCGCTCCGGAAGTGGGCGAGCCGGTATCCGAAGCTCCCCACCACCGAGACCTCGCGGTAGTGGATGTCGTACGGGTCCACAGACATGACCTCCCCCTTGGGAAGGCCACCGAACAGGAGCACGCTCCCGCCAGGGGCGGTCAGGCCCACCGCTGTCTCGGCAACGTGGCGATGGCCCACTGCGACCAACACCTTCTCGGCGTTGGGAGCCCCGAAAGCCGTCTCCAACGCCTCTGAGAGCGGAACATTCGTAGGGTCGATCGCGGCTAGGCCCAGCTGCTCCAGACGCCGCCTCCGGATTCCGTTGATCTCGCTCACCAACACCCGGTTCTCACGCGCGCGGGCCAGCAAGGCCAACAGGGCCCCCATCGGTCCTCCACCGATCACCAGCACTGTTTCGCCACGCGTCACACGCGCCCGCTCGATCCCGTTCATCGCGCATGCAAGCGGCTCGAAGAGCGTGGCGGTCGCATCATCAAGAGCAGCCGGCACGGGAACGATCGCTCTGTCCACCATGTTCCCTGGCACCCGGATGTACTCCTGCAGCGCTCCTGAGATGAAGTCCTTGTTGTTGCAGAGCTCGCCAAGGTCCCGCCGACAGATCGCACAGACACCACACTCGGCATACGGCGCACAAGCCAGTCGCATACCCGGTACCATCCCCACCACCTGGGAAGCCACGGACACGACCGCCCCTATCACCTCATGTCCGAGGACACACGGGGGCTGGAAGAACGGATGTCCGCGGCGATAAGCCTTGACATCTGTGCCGCAGAGCCCGACGGCCAGCGTCTTGAGGAGGACGTCGCCAGCTTCGACGTCGGGGACGGGCACCTCGCGAATCGCGATCCGTCCCAGAGCTGCAAGCTCCGCTGCTTTCATTCGCTCGGGCTTCATGTCCGTGAGCGCCCCTTGGAGTCGACCGTTGAAGGTCGTGCAATGCCGTTGGCGAGGGGGGAACGGAGGCTCCCCCCTCGCCTATAGGCAGGGTTTAATACTCGATCCGGATTTCAACTACGTACCACGACCACATCTCAGGCGCGTAGAGATCCTCTACGCCCTCGATCTGGTACGGGAACACCAGCTTGAGCGGTCCGCCACGGCTCGCACGGATCCTCTCCCCGCCGGAGGAGTATGCAATCAGGATCGGATAGTAGAGCGCGTCCTTGATCTCTACCGAGAACTCCTTCGCATCCGAAGCGACAATAACGGCCCGCTTCGCCGCTGCGGGAATGCCCACGTAGTGCAGAAGGGCGCGGAGCTCCACTCCTCCATACACCTGCGTGCCCAGCCAAGGATCTTCCACCTCATACGCGACGAAGGGCAACGCCTTCAGCATGTCCAGATCGAACTGGAATACCTCATCGGCATTGCGCAACGCGATTGAACCCGACAGGGTCAGCACAACATCGCCAGCCGGCGTCGGAACTTGCCCCATCGCGAACACCCCGGCCACCACTGCTGCCACCACTCCCATGCTCAGAACTCGCTTCACAGCCTACCTCCTTGTTCGTTCATCAGGTACATGTCCGTTGTCCAATCCCCACCACCGTGTGCCCCCCTTCAATCACCTCCCTCCCTCATTGCAGCCCCATCCTTCTGAGGAACTGGTTGCCCTGAACCGTCGCTGCCTGCAGCGCGCTCTCAAGAGTCTGTCTCCCCAAGATGACCAGCTCGATCTGCGGGATGAACGACTGCCATTCCCAGGCCAGAATGCCGAACATCTGTGGTTTCACGTCTTCGGCGTACGGTAGCCACTGGTACGCCACATCCCATTGGAACTCCGCGCTGCGAAACTCCGGACGCTCCAGGGCTGAGGAACGTGTCGGGAACAGCCAATCTGCCTTGGCAAGTCGTACCTGGTTTTCCGTGTTGGTGAAGAACCTCAAGAACTGGGCCGCCTCGTCCTTATGCTTTGATCCCGCGTAGATGCCCACCGCTTGAGGATTCGCCTCGGTCACATTGCGCACCGGCCCCTTCACCCAAAGCATTCCCCAATCCAGCTGTTTGCGTCCCACCATCTCCAGCCACTGCCGTACCCAACACCCGAAGCTGAACATCGCGTACCGGCCATCACGGAACCCGGCAAGCAAGCTCATGAAGTCGTAGCTCAAGATCTCGCGCGACATCACCTGGTCGACAATGACGAGATCGATGTAGAAACGGATCGCTTCCTTGGCTGCATCGTCGATGTCCACAAACCACCGTCCGTCATCGCCCTCGCGGAGCACCCGCCCGCCGTTCTGCGCAACAAGACACCACCACAGCCGTTGTTCCAATGGAGCCATGAGACCCCAGGTCGTCACATTGCCGCGCGCGTCCCGTCGGGTAAGGGTCTGCGCATACTCCCGTAGCTGTTGCCATGTGAGCATCCCGTCTTCGGGGACTTCCAGCCCCGCTTCGCGGAACATGGCGCGGTTGTAGAAGATCACCTGCGTCTCCTGGAGGAAGGGGATCCCGTAGATCAGACCTTGGGGATCGGCTACCTCTTCCCAGCTGCGTTCTGTGATGTCATCCCACGTTGCCGCGTCGATGTACGCGTTCAGCGGCTCCGCATACCCCAGCAGCCCGTACTCGTAACACATGACAGCGTCCTGGTGGAACAGATCAGGCGCTTGCCCTGCCTGGAAGCTGGTCAGCAGATAGTCGTTGATGTTCTCCCACGGCACCCACACCAGCTCAATGTAGATTCCTGGATTCGCGGCATTCCACTCCGCAACGACGTCCTCGATCTCGTCCACCATCTCCGGTTGCCATGCCGGCGTCACGAACTTCAGCGAGACCCGGGCTGCCCCAGTCCCCGCCAGCAGCAAGACACAGAACAACGCAGCCAGCCACGTACACCTGCCTCTCATCGGCCCTCCTTTGAAGAACGGGATCACTTGCCCTCATCCTTGGTGTAGAAGTACGCGACGAACGCCTTGAACGGCGTCGTGCTGGTCGGATGATAGAAACCAAGGATGCCGATCCTGTCGCCGCGACTGAGCGGAAATGGCACTTTCCCAATGATCATCGTCTTCGTGCCGTCGGTTGCCGAGACATCGGATCCCATCACAGCCCGAACCTGAAGGTTCGGCGCAGCCACGAAACGTCCCTGGAACGTCTCCGGGTGGGTGAAGATATCCTCCAGCGTCAACCCTGGGCTCAGCACATAGAATGAACGTATCCCGGCAGCTGTACTGCCGTCCTCCAGAGAGAACCGCACATTGAGGGTCCGGTAGCCGGGTTCGAGGACGGACACGTTGAGGAATCCCGACGCTGTGCTCCACAACCCGTTGCTATGGACATCAAGCCGGAGCTCCGGCCCGTCATCCCACCAGTGAACGGCGCTCACGGCGCGCCCCCATACTTGGGCGATCGCCCGGTCCGCCCACACCAAGACGGAGGAATCGGGGGATGGTATGTAGACCCGCTCGCCCATCCCGATCTCTCGCCAGATCGAATCCAGTCGCCCCCGTTGGAGGCGATGGACGCGATAGCCGAACGACAATCCATCTGGCCCGGGCCCTTCCCACCAAGCGCCGGACACGGCCCCCGAAGTCCATTCGGTGAACGGAGCCTCCCGCAGCATGGCGTTGGTGTGCCAATGTCCTGTCAGGAGAGCGGTGATCTCCATCTCGGCCAGCAGATCGAACAGCGCCGCGTTCTCGGGCGTGGCAGCGCAATCCCACGACGGTTGATGCGCGAAGACCAGGACAGGGGTATGCTCAGGAACCTGTGCCAAGTCGGCGCGCACCCACGCCAGCTGCGCCGCGTCGATGCCGTAGACGAGTCTGCCTCCCGAAAGGTAGTTCGTATTCAGGACAACGCAGTGCACTCCCTTCATACCAAACGAGTAATACGTCGGACCAAAAACCTGTTCGTACGATCGGGTCCCGATCGCCTCATCCCTAACGACATCGTGATTCCCGACGGCGGCATAGAAGGGAACGCCAAGCCGGGCCGGCAACAGGTCGCCCACAATGGTCATCCATTCCGCCACGCGATCCGGACTGGGCCGTTGTGCATCAGCCACCAGGTCGCCGACGAGGATCACAAAATCCGGGCACAGGTCGTTCAGCTCACGGACCAGTTCATCGAGAACCCCGTCAGGGTGTACAACCATCCGTCGATCGATGAGAGCTTCCTTGAACTGCTCTGGATCAGGTGCGTAATGGACGTCCGCCAACAGAGCGAACACCAACGGCCCGCTGTCGTCCACCTCCACAAGGGTGAAGTCGTACACCTCGTCCCCGGAACGGGATCGATACCAGCCGTTCTCGGGGCGAAACCCGCTGGGTACAGAGATCCAGACGAACCGTGCCCCATCAGCGAAAGCCAGTGCGAACCGGCCATCGGCATCTGTCAGCGTTACCGTGTGTCCGTCGCTCACCACAACACCGGCAAGACCCGTTGCACCTGCCTGTGTCCCAGTGCCGTTCAGGACTTGCACAGTCCCCTCGATGAGCTGCGCCTGCGCTGCCCAGCACACCAGCAAGCAGGAGACCACCGCCAGACCTGGTCCCGTCCACCGCTTAACGGTCCACATGCGCTCCTCCTTTCGCACCGTGCACAACTTCGACCAACCTCCGCACAACGGTTCCCGGATCGTGCGATCCGAATACCGATCGTCCGAAGGCCACGCCCGCCGCTCCTGAGGCGATCACCTTCCGGGCGAGCGCGATGGGATCGTCGCCGCCCGGTCCACCTGCAGCCAGAACTGGCACAGGGCACTCCCGTACCAACTTGTCGAACCCCTCTTCGCTCGCTCCGTAGACCTTGACCACATCGGCTCCCAGTTCGTACGCAACCCGGGTCGCAGGTTCGATCCACTCCAGGTCATGAAACCGCTCCGGCACCGACATGAGCATCTCCGCGATGAGCGGCATCCCCCAGCGTCGGCAGGCTGAAGCCACACGGGCCAGCTGTGCCAAGGATGGCGCTTCACCCTTGCCTCCCACAAAGGCCATGGCAATCACCGCGTCCGCTCCGGCGGCGACAGCATCCTCCACAGGCAGAATCAACCTGTGGTAATCGAAGCAAGGATCTCGATCGGTGCTCGCACCTGTGACTCTCAGGATCAGCGAGACGTTGCGATCGCAGACTTCCACCCCCACACGCATGGCTCCAGGGTTCAGGATGAGACCATCCGCTCCCGCCTCAACGACCTGACGGAGCGTCTCCCGAAACGGCGAAAGCCCGGGCAGGTTCCCTTTGTGCTGCCCATGATCGAGGGCGACAATCACAGCGCGCCCGTCAGCAGCAAACAGCCGCCTCATCCGAATATGCCATCCACTCATCGCATGCTCCTTCGGGAACAGGTTTCCCCTGGGATGATCCGCACCGGGAGCAGCAGCGATTCGACGCTCCCTTCCAGCAGCATCCGCGCCGCCTCTGTGCCCATGTGTCGGGCGGGCACTTCCACTGTGGTCAACCGAGGACGGACGAACGCTGCCCACGGCACATGGTCAAATCCCGCGACACCAAGATCGTCAGGCACAGCCCTCCCCAGTTCCTCGGCAGCGCGCATGACCCCGACAGCCATCAAGTCGTTCGCGGCAACGATGGCGTCGAGGACACTGCGCGCCAGGATCGCCTTGGCGGTAGCGTAGGCGGACTCATACGTATACGGACTGTGACTCACACAGACGGGGGACATGTTCCTGGCCCTCAGAGCATCGAGAAACCCCGCAAGGCGATCATTCGCCGTGCTCACATCCGAGGGCCCCGCGATGTAGGCGATCTGACGGTAGCCAAGCTCCAACAGATGCTCTGTGAGCATCCGGCTGCCCGCCCTGTTGTCCGCGCTGATCGTGGGCAGCCCACGAACCTCTCGGTCCGCGACCACCACACGCACACCACAACGGGCCAATCGGTCGATCGCATCCCGATCCGGTTGTGCAACAGGGACAAGCACGACGCCCTGAACCCTTTCTGCGAGGAGGAGCGAGAGATAGCGCGTTTCCTTAGGGACCAGATTGTCGCTGTCGCAGATCAGTGTTGAGCATCCTGCGTCGAAGGCCACAGCCTCCACGCCACGAGCGAGCAGAGCAAAGAACGGGTTGGAGATGTCGGGGAGGAGGATGGCGAGCACCTGGGAGTGTTGGCGACGCAAGGATCGCGCTGCCCGTTGAGGCGTATAGTCCAGTTCGTGAATCGCTGCCAGCACCCGATCTCGCGTCGCCGGTCTCATATGCTGCCCATCGTTCCCGTTGAGCACCCGTGAGACGGTGCTGGGGGAGACACCTGCCAGCGCTGCGACTTGCCGTATAGTCGGCTGCCGGATCATGGGAAATCGGTCTCCGAAATCGTTGCCATGATAGCGAATGAGGGAGGACAGTCAAGGAAGGAGTTCGAAAACGGCGGAAAACTGCTCTTCAGGTCAACCCTGGAGTGGTGGGGACGCCTTGAGGCGGGGGCCCTCGATCAAGACGGAGTGGAGATCGAGAGGACCGGCTGATGATCCGGGAGGGCTCTCCCCGACAACAGAAGCGGGAACTCCCGACCCGCGCGCAAGCGAAGTCAAGCTGTTGAACACAACTCGGGCACCCCAGGCTGCCACGCCCCCGTTTACCGAGTGGCCGCCCGCCGGCTACAGACAGCGAATCGCGCGAACGAGGCACGAGGCGCGATGCTGGCACCACGGAAAGTGCCTGCCCTGATTCAACGGTTTCGAAAGAACCGCGCCCCGCGGTGAAGGTCCGAGACGGCGCGGCGGTCGCAGATCATGGGCCGTCCACAGATGGCGTTGGGACGTTTCTGGAACTCCTTTAACGCTCTCCTGAACTGCATGTGCGCCAAGACGCCTTTGAAGCGGCGAGTTTCCTCAGGACGCCAGTTGGGGACTGCGGACTGACTGACGATACCATAGAGCTCACCTACAGAAGACCCTATCGACCTCGTTGCCGAAGGCCATCGTCTGATCCCATGGCTGGGAGAGAGGGATTCGAACCCCCACTAACGGGTCCAGAGCCCGTCGGCCTACCGTTAGCCGATCTCCCAGGACGCGGGCATTCTAGCCTTCGCCAGTGCGAGGGGCAAGCGTTGCGGTCCGGATTCCATCCTCGGTACAATGGGCCGATGGGCAGACGTTGGCCGTGCGCAGCAGGTACGTTCTACCCCGCCGATTCGCAGAGGCTTCATGACGAGATCAAGGTGGCCTTGGGCGGGGACCATCGGGACCTCGTCCCCGCTCGGGATCTCACAGGCCCGGTGGGAGCCCTCCTCCCCCATGCTGGGTACCGCTACTCAGGAAGGGCAGCGGGAGCGGGGTACCGGGCGCTCGCCGCACTGGGACGGCCCGAGGCCGTGATCGTCCTCGGTACCAACCACACCGGCCTCGGCGGACCGATCACGGTGGGGGAACCCGGCACCTGGGACACACCGCTCGGCGAGCTTTCGGTCCCCGTCGACCTCGGACGTCACGTCGCCGAAGCCCTATCCGCCGATCTGTCGGACCTCCCGTTTGCTGACGAGCACTCAGTCGAGGTTCAGCTGCCGTTCCTGCGCCACCTGTTCGGACCGGTGCCCATCGTCCCGGTCGTGGTTCAGCACCTGAACCCTGAGCATGCCGGGGTCGCCGGCGCCGCGCTCGGGAGGTTCGTCGCCAGCCGGCCGGTGGCGCTCCTCGCGTCGAGCGACCTCACCCATTACGAACCGGACGAGACGGCTCGAGAGAAGGACCGCCGCGCCCTCGCCGCGATCTTGAACCTGGATGTGGACGGGTTCTACGCGACTGTGATCCGATACCAGATCTCGATCTGCGGTGTGGGAGCGATCGCGCTTCTCCTCGCTGCGGCACGGGAGGCGGGGCTGTTTGGGGCCGAGCTGCTCGACTACCGCACCTCGGGTGAGGTAGCAGGGCACCTTGAGCAGGTGGTGGGGTATGCCGCGGTCCTGTTCAGGCGAGTGGACGACGTTGCGTAGCATGACGGGGTTCGGCCGAGCACGGGCTGCGCTTGGACAGCACGCTGTCCAGGTGGACCTGCGCAGCCTCAACCACCGGTTCCTTGAAGCCCGGGTGCGGGGGCTTGCCGAGTTTCCCCTCCTTGCTCAGCGCTGCGAGGAGCGGCTGCGAGAGGCATTCGTGCGTGGATCCCTTGACCTCTACGTACGTTGGGAAGCCGGCAGCCGACCCAAGCGGCTCGGGCTCGACTCCGCCCAGCAGTACCTCCGCGACCTGACCCAGCTTCAGAAGGAACTGGGCCTTCCCGACCCGCCGTCGCTGGCCCACCTTCTCACCCTTGGCGTGTTCGCTGAAGCAGCCCCAGAAGAGGAGGATGTGTGGCCAATCCTTGAACAGGCCCTCACCGAGGCGATGGGGGCCGTGGTCGCTGCCCGGGCGAGGGAGGGGGAATCGCTGCGGATGGCCCTTGCCCGTGAGGCCGATCAGCTCAGCGCGGCGGTCGCGGAGGCCGAGCGCCTAGCCTCGCACGCCCTCGACGACGCACGAGCCCGGATCGCCTCGCGGATTGAAGAGCTGAAGGTCGAAGCTGATCCGGTACGGATCGCGACCGAACTCGTCCTGTGGGCGGAGCGGAGTGATGTCCAGGAGGAGTTGGACAGGCTGACCAGTCACCTCGGCCGGTTCACGGAACTCCTCGGCGCTGTGGTCCCAGTGGGGCGAGAGCTGGATTTCCTCGCCCAGGAGATGGGGCGCGAGGCGGGAACGCTGTCTGCCAAGGCCCGATCGGCGGACCTGGCTCAGGTGGCAGGGATGATCCGACTTACGGTGGATCGGATCCGGGAACAGGCCCGGAACGTCGAATGAAGGACTTCCTTCCGAAAAGCTGGACGGTGCAGGAAGGGCACGGAATCGCTCTCGTGATCGCGGGCCCGTCCGGTGCCGGGAAGTCGTCGGTCATCGCGGAGATCCTTCGTCGGGATCCCGGCCTCGCGTTCTCCGTGTCCGCCACCACCCGTCCCCGCCGCCCCGACGAGAAGGATGGCCACGACTACCACTTCGTATCCGACACGGAGTTCGACCGGATGGTCGAGGTCGGGGATCTCCTCGAGTGGACCACGTACGGCGGGCACAGGTACGGGACGCCCCGCAGGGAGGTCACAGCGCGGCTTATCGCAGGTCGGGACGTGGTCATCAACGTCGAGGTTCAGGGCGCGCTCGCCCTCCGTCGCGCTGATCTCCTTCACCCGGTGGTCCTCGTGTTCCTCGTCCCCCCGAGCCGCGACGAACTGGTGCGCCGCATCCGCGGCCGCGGCACGGAAACAGACGCGACGCTCGCCGCCCGGTTGGCAATCGCTGACGAGGAGGTACGCCACATCCCGGAGTTCGACTACCTCGTGGTGAACGACGCGCTCGATCGGGCGGTAACGAGGGTGGAGGCAATCCTCGCCGCAGAGAGATCTCGCCTCCGGCGATGCTCGCTCTAGGAGTGGACCTCGTCGAGGTCGCCCGCATCTCCGCCCTCGTCGAGCGCAAAGGTATGGAGCGATTGAGGCGTCTGTTCACCGAGGCCGAGCTCTCCTACGCACGCTCCGCTCCTCCGCTCGCCGCCCAGCGGTTGGCGGCCCGGTTCGCGGCGAAAGAGGCGTTCTGCAAAGCGATCGGCCGCGCTGTTCCGTTCCGCGAGATCGAGCTCGTCACGAAAGAGAAACGGCCCTGCCTCGTCTGGCAGGGCCGTTTCTACCCCGTATCTCTGACCCACACCGCGCGCTACGCGGCAGCGGTCGTGGCGCTCGAACCTACTCCGTCTCCTCTTCGGTCAGACCCTTCAGCCGCTCCCGCAGCGTGAACGTCTCGCGCCCGGCCTGAGGGGTGAGGAATCGATCCTTCTCCACGTCCTCGACGTCCTCGGAGATCTTCTTGATCGAGAGGCGCACCTGGCGCTTGGACTCGTTGATTCCGATGATCTTCGCCGATACCTCTTCTCCCAGTCGGAGTGCCTCGGACGGGCTGGCGATGCGGTCGGGCGAGATCTCCGACACGTGGATCAGTCCCTCCACCGCCGGGGTGATACGGACGAACGCCCCGAAGTCCTTGATCTGGGTGATGGGACCAGACACGACCGAACCCACGGAGTACTGCTCGAGGAACTCCTCCCACGGATCCTGCTGCAGCGCACGCAGCGAGAGACTGATCCGTCGTTCCTCTTCATCCACCTTGAGCACGATCGCACGAACGCTCTGCCCGGGTTCGAGGACCTCCTTGGGGTGTCCCACCCGTTGCCAGGAGATCTCCGAAATATGGATGAGGCCCTCCACGCCCTGCTCGAGCTCCACGAACGCCCCGAAGTCGGTGATGTTCGTGACTTTGCCCTCCACGAGCGCGCCCCGCGGGTAGCGGTGCCCGACGTCGTCCCACGGATCGGGCAGAGCCCGGCGCAGGGACAGGCTGATCCGCTTCCGGTCAGCGTCCACGGTGAGGATCACCACTTCCACCTCGTCACCCTCGCTCACCACGTCCTTGGGGTGTTTCGGGGTGGTCCAGGAGAGCTCCGAGATGTGGATGAGCCCCTCCACGTCCTCTTCGAGCTCGACAAACGCGCCGAAGTCGGTCACCGAGACGACCTTGCCCTTGATCCGCGCTTTCGAGGGATAGCGCTCGACGATCCCCTGCCACGGATCGGGGCGCAACCGCTTCATGGACAGGGAGATCCGCCCCTCCTCGCGATCCGCCTCGAGCACCATCACCTGGACCTTCTGACCCGGTTCGAACTTCTCAGGAGGCGGTACGGGGACGTCTTTCCAACAGATCTCGGTACGATGGACAAGGCCGTCGTGCCCCCCCACGTCCACGAACACCCCGAAGTCCACCACGCTTTTTACCGTCCCCTCGACCACGGTTCCCGGAGTGAGGGTGGCGAACAACGCGTCACGCTCTTTCTCCTCCAGCTCCTTCAGGAACTCGCGGCGCGAAACGACGATGTTTCGGTTGCGGCGGGAGAACTCGATAATCCGGAACTCGAGGTCCTTGCCCTTCAATCGATCGATCTTGGTGGAGATGCCCTTCCCGAGATGGGAGGCAGGGAGGAAGGCGCGGATGCCACCCAGGCTGACGTTGTACCCCGCCTCCCCGACCTCGTCGAGGATCACGCCCGGGACAGAGGCGCCCATCTTGTAGGCCCGTTCCAGTTCGCCGTAGCGCTTCGCGAAGTAGGCCTGCCGTTCGGAGATGAACACTGTACCGTTCTCCTCATCGATGTAGGTGATGAGAACGTCGATCTCTTCTCCCGGCTGAGCAACCTCACGGTGGGGGGCAAGCTCGCGTTTGGGGAGGACGGCCTCGGACTTGTACCCGATGTCCACAAGGATGTCCTGACCAGCCTCTTGAACCACACGGCCTCGCACCGTGTCCCCGCGGCTGAACAGCCGCACGTCGCTCTCGTCGAGCGCCTCTTCCATCTCGATCCACTCCACCATCCGAAACCACCTCTGTTGGTTTCCCCGTTTTCGGGCCCGTACCATGCAAGACACACGGCGAACCCCGCGTGGGCAAACACGGCGATCATATCCCTCCCCTAAGGGAGGCTCAAATCATGCCGCGTGGATGAGGTCCATCAGCCGCTCGGTGAGAACGCGGTGACGTTCGGAACGGGGAACATCTGGCGGGAAACCGCGGTTCAGTTCGGCCACCGTGACGGGAAGGCCAACCCGGACTTCGATCCGGGGGAACCTGACCGGGATCCGCAGGAACCGCTGAGGCGGGTACGGGCCGCGGGCGAGGATGTTCACTGGAATCAGGGGACGATCCAGTCGCTCGGCGAACCGGACGGCTCCTGGTTTGGGCTGTGCTCCCGGTCGGGTCGTCCCTTCGGGGAAGATGCCCAG
>DYGJ01000045.1:0-12882 GCA_020724765.1 Thermotoga sp.
TCTTCCGCGTGACGATCGCGCCAAGGAACGTAACCTCGACGCGCTTCTCCGCTACCAGCTTCCGGATCGCCTCCAGGGCCGGCCCGCTCTCCCCACCTCCGGTGGTGAACACGACGGCGAGCACCTTCCCCTCGATCTTCGCCTCCTGGAGGAACGTTCGCGCTGGGTTGGCCGGCTTCCCCGCCCAGATCGGCGCGCAGAGGACGATCCGGTCTACGCCCGTGAAGTCGAGGTTCATGGGCTGGATCGGCATCCGGATCCCGAAGGCCGACCGAAAGCCCATCCCCATGAACCCGCACTCGCGCGCGGCCTGGATCTCCCGGGCCTCGGCCCCCAGCTCCTCGGCGAGGGCCGTGGCGATGGTGCGCGTGGTCCCGAACCTGCTGTAGTACACGACAACCGTCTTCATCCTGCCTCCCTCACTGCGGTAAGGTCACCCCGGTCTGATCCTGGTAGGCCCCACCGGACTCCTTCTCGCTGTAGGTGCGTGTCGGCCGCTCCCCGCGGAAGAACACGACCTGGGCGATCCCCTGTCCGACGTGGAGCCGGATCGGGAGCGGGGACGTGTTGATGAGGGCGATGGTGAGCCTGCCCCGCCAGTCCGGTTCGAGCGGGGTCACGTTCACAACGAGCCCGCACCGGGCGTAGCTTGACTTCCCGAACGCCAACCCCATCATGTCGTCGGGCATGTCGAAGACCTCTACACTCTCGGCGAGGACCTGGGAGTGGGGGGCAAGGTCGAACGTCCCCTCCGCCACCACCTCACGGAAGTGGTTCTGGGGGAAGTTCACTGGGTCGAGGATCGTGTTTATCCCGCCCAGGGGAGCGAGGAACCGCGCCCCCAACCGCAGGTCGTAGCCAAACGAGGACAGGCCGTAGGAGGGCTTGCCCTCTTGGCGTGGGACAAACGGAGAAAGCATCGGGCGCGGGCCTGCGCACAGCATCGTGATCTCGCGGTCGGACAGAGGTGCTCCCTTCATGGGGTCCCTCCCAGGTCCCCGAACACGCTCGGGGCGTGCTCAAGGAGGATTCTGAGCATTTGTCGCGCCAGCTCGTGGATCTCCCACTGCGCACTCCGGGTCAAGCGGAGGCGGAGGATGTGCCGGAGCTTGCGGTCGCTCTCCGGTCCCGTGCCCTCGCTGCGGTGGCTCACCCGCGCGCAGCGGGCGATCAGGGCCTCGGGCTCCGGCGTGATCGCGAGCAGCTGAACCTTCATGCCGATGTCCTACGGACAGATGGCGAAGACCAGGTCGCGCATGAACACCATGTTCAGCAGACGGCGGGGTTGGCCGCTGGTCGGATCCACGCGCAGCACTACGCTGGTTCCCTCCACCGTTGCCTCGCGCAGGGTGAACACGTCCTCCCGGTACGGGGCGCGCATGACCACGGACACGCCCTCCTCGGCGAGCACCGTGCGCGCGGGGAGGTCGGCGTGGGCCATCTCCTCGGTGAGGTAGTGGAGGACGAACAGCCCCACGGGCTCTCCATCGTGCGTCTCGTAGCCGACAGCGAGCGCGACGTAGGGCTGAAGCGGAGGGCCCTCCTCCAGCAGCGTCTTCAGGCGGCGGGCCGCCTCGCTGGGCGGGGAAGCGAGGAGTGTGGTCAGCCCCGCACTCCCCGAGAAGCCCAGGCAGACGCTCGGGCCAAGGAGAACCACGGCGCCCGGCACGTGTTCGAGGAGCTGAGCTAGCGAGACGGCCCACGGGACGTCGGCCCACGTGCTCACTTCGCCTGCCCGGGCCGCGAGGACCGCCTCCACCCCGCCCGGGGCCGAGCACATCACGAGAAGCCTTTCCTCAAACAGGATCGCCGTGTTGAGGATCGCGAGTTCGGTGACCCGCAGCCAGTCGGCCGTTAGGTCGAGGGGGTGGCGGAACACGACCGCCCCGAACAAGGTTCCCTCGCTGAACCCGCGGTCGCGGAACCGCGCTGCAAGGGCATCGAGATCCACTCCCTCCGCGAGGTGGATTACCCACAGCGGGGAGAGAGTGTCGAGGGCCAAGTTGGCCTCCCAGAGATGGTCTCCAATGTCCCACCCCCAGACCTCGGCGGGTAGCGGAAACCGAGATGCCCCGAACGCCGAGGGGGCTGCCTGGCGGGTGAGGGTGGATAGGAGGAGCTCCTGGCGTTCTTCAACTGGACTCTGGCTCGTGAGGTGCTCCAGACCCTCGTCGGCGCGGATCTTGGCCCAGTGCGTGAAGCTGATGACCGGGCTCTGGAACTGGACGGGGATGAGCCTCAGAACCTCCTCGAACGGCCCGGCTGCAGCAGACCCGGAGACGAGAACGATGAACCCTACAGTCACCAGCCGGGTGATGCGCGTCATGACGCAGTATGGTTCAATGTCCTCACCCAGACAACCCGAAGAGCGGAACGACGGTCGCTCGCTACGGGATGATCAACTGGAGAGTGAAGCTACGTTCGGGCGGCACAACCTCCCACGGGCGGCGGTACGCGAACAAGAGCGTTCCCACGCCGGTCGCGGTGGTCTCGTACCGGAAGTAGAACGTGCCTCCGGCACCGGGGAGATCTGAACCAGAACGGTAGGCAGGTCCCTCGATCCGCGTGAGGAAGTCCGGCTGCTCCTTGACCTCCCACCCAAACCCCGTGGTCGGGTTCCCCTCCAGGGCGATCAGAAGGTGTTCCCCCTCGCGCAGGGAGATCGACGCATCCGCGTCGCTTTCGTCCAGCAGGCGGTAGACCGTCAGGCCGATTCCGCACACGGTGGCCTTAGCCTTGGCCTTTCCGATGCGGAGTGCCTGACCGGGGTCGGTCACCTGAAGCTCGGCTCGGAAGTCGCCGAGGGAGGTCACAACGAGGGCGGTGTACTCCCCGGCCGCGACCGGCATGCCATCCGCGGCCACGAGGTTCCACAGGCCCATCCACTGGTCGGAGGGTATTGGGTACGGGCTTGTCTCGTCGTAGATCACGAACCCATGGGCATCGAGGATGAGGAAACCGGCCACGGTGATCGCCTCGCACGTACAGGGGCACGGGTCATCGCCCGCGAGTTCGAGCGCCAGTTTCTGTCCCATCTCGAAGACGAACGTCCCGGTCGTCACCTGGACCTGGGTCTGTCCCACGCCCACGAGGACCAGACCTGCCAACAGCGTCGCTACCATGATTGTGCGCATGTTCGACACCTCCGCCGAAGTGTACACCGAGGAAGGGGCGCGCGTTTCACTCTGGCGGCTCTTCGTCTGGCAACAGAGAGGCAAGGCCTGCGCCAGCTCCAACTGGCGGCGCGGTCGTGTATCATCCTCGGTGCGGATATGCAGAGCTGTGGGTGGAGGGCGTGAGGATCGTCTTTGTCACCACCTTTCCCACCGCCGACACGGGCGGCGGAATGGGGCGTGTGGCTCATGAACTGGCGGCTGCGAGCGCCCAGGCTCACGAGGTGATCCTCGTCTGTTCGGGCGAGAAGGCTTCGGTTTCCCCTCCTCGACCTAGGTACCCGACGGTGGTGCGGCTGCCGACGCGAAGCGAGCGGGACTTGCGTCTGCCCGACCTCCGTCAGCGGCACTGGCTACGCGCCCTCCTGTCCGATTTCAGGCCCGACGTCGTGCATGCGCAGGACTTCAGCCCACTCGCGTTGTGCTTTCAGGACTGGGCTCGGCTCAACGGGAAGCCGTTCGTGATGACGCTTCACTGCCTGCCCTCGCAGGCCCAGGCGTTCGGCTCGCTGGAGAAACCCACGTTCACCCGATGGATGGGGAACAGCCCGTTCTTCCGCACCTTCATCAGCCTCTTCCTGCGACGGTGCGATGGGGTGATCGCGTTGAACAGGGCGATGGAGGAGGACCTGCGCCGATTCGGGTATCTCGGTCCGGTGTACAGGGTGCCGAACGGGCGTGACCTGCGCGCTTACCAGACTCTGCTCCCTGCCGACATCGGTCAGCCGGAGAGAGGACTTCTGTTTGTGGGTTCGTTCGCCCGACGCAAGAATCAACGTTATCTCTTGGAGATGATGGGGCACCTCGACGTGCCCGCTCGGCTGACGCTCATCGGCGAAACGCTCGAACCGGGTTACCTCGATGATCTCCGGCGTGCGATTCGCGAACAGGGACTTGACAATGTGGATGTCATCGGTGCGGTGCCGTACGCGGAGGTCCCGCGGTACCTTCAAGCGGCCCATGTCTTCGTCTCGGCATCGCGGCTCGAGGTGCAAAGCCTGGCTGTGATCGAGGCGCTCGCGTCCGGGACGCCGGTGGTAGGGCTTTCCAACGAAACGGTTGACGAACTGGTGGATGACAGGGTGGGAAAGCGCCTGCCCGCAGATGCCAGCCCCGCCGAATTCGCGCGGCATGTGGCGGCGATCTGCCGGATGTCCCCGGAGGAGTACGCGGCGATCTGCAGCGCATCTCGGGACCGGGTGCGCTCGTTCGACTGGAATGCGGTGGTTGATCGGAACCGCCAGGTGTACAAGGAGTTGATAGAGCGACGTGCGGCAGTAGATGTGCGGGGCGGGCGATCCCAGCTCTGGACGCCGTGGCTTGTGGCGGCGAGTTCCCTGCGGTATGGCTGGCACGACCTCACGCATCCATCGGTCCGCGGCGAGAGGAGGAGAACCCCGGCACGCCTGGGTGGAGTTGGTCGGCGCGCGCGGTAGTGGGCAGAGCCTGTCCAGCTTGCCGGTGCCGGGCAAGCGCATGCGCACGCGATCACATCAGCAACAGGCTGAGGGCCATCACCGCCATCCCCCCGAGGAGCCCGAGCAGGCTGTCATGTCCCTTGCCGTAGGCGCGGCTGGTGGGCAGAAGCTCATCGAGGCTGATGTACACCATGATCCCGGCCACGCCAGCGAACAGGATGCCCATCACCTCTGTGGGGAGACTGCCGCTGCTTCCCCCGTAGGCGAGGTGGAGGCCAAGGAATGCGATCCCCGCGCCGATGGGTTCGGCTAGCCCGCTCAGGAACGAGTACAGGAAAGCTTTCCCGCGGCTCCCTGTGGCGTAGTAGATGGGCACGGCGACGCTGATCCCCTCCGGGATGTTGTGGAGGGCGAGGGCGAGGGCGATCGCGATCCCCAGCGTGGGATCGTGCAGGGCGGCCAGAAACGTGGCCAGTCCCTCGGGGAAGTTGTGCAACGCAATCGCGAAGGCGGTGAACAGACCCATCCGCATCAGCCGGGTGTGGGTCCCCCCGTTCGCGTCAGGCTGGGCTGAGGCGGTCTGAGCATGGATTCTCAGTCCTGCTGTGGATTCAGCGGACGGAAGGTGGTGGGGATTCTGGGGGCTGGGAACCAGCACATCCACGAGCGCGATAAGGGCGATGCCGCCGAAGAACGACGCCACGTTGATCCACTGCCCGGTACTTGGGCCGTAGGCGGAGGCGAGGGCATCCCCGCCCTTGGCCAGGATCTCCACGAACGACACGTAGAGCATCACCCCGGCCGAGAACCCTGTGGAAATGGACAGAAAGCGGTAGTTCGTCCGCCGGACGAAGAACGCGACGACGCTCCCCACTCCCGTGGACAGGCCCGCAAAGAGTGTAAGCAAGAACGCGAACGTGACGTTGGACATCTCGTCGTCTCCTCGCCCCCCGAGTATAGGGGAAAGAACTGGGGAGGGCGTCGCAGCGGAACGACGATGCTGTTGGACCGTGGGGGATGGTCCGGGTAGCCTCGTCGCATGGCGCAGCCGCTGAACTACGGAGACGATGTCCTCCTTGTGGAGGAGGAGAAGGGCCGGACGTTCCTTGTCCGCCTCGAACCGGGGAAGGAATTCCACAGCCACCGGGGAACGATCGCCCACGACGGGGTCGTTGGGCAGCCGGAAGGGTCAACGGTCTTCTCCCACAGCGGGCGACCGTTTCTTGCCTTCCGGCCCTTGATTGGGGATCGGATGTTCAAGGTCAAGCGCCGCACCCAGATCGTGTACCCCAAGGATGCAGGCTGGATCGTGTTGACCCTCGACGTGCGTCCGGGTGCGCGGGTGCTCGAGATGGGCACAGGCTCGGGCGCGTTCACGATCCTGCTTGCCCATCTCGTGGGCCCTGCGGGGCGCGTCCACACGTTTGATCGCCGCGAGGAGTTCCTTCAGAACGCCCTCGTGAACATCTCCCGGGCTGGGTACGCTGACCGGGTGGAAGCGGGGATCCTCACCGCCGGCGAGCCGTTCCCGGTGAACGACGTGGACGCCGCTTTCCTCGACCTCCCTTCACCGTGGGAGGCGATCCCCGCCGCTCACGCTTCCCTCGCCCCCGGGAGGCCGCTGACGCTCATCGTTCCCACCGCGGAGCAGCTCAAGGAATCCGTGCGGACGCTTGCGGAAACGGGGTTCGTGCTGATCGAGACGGTGGAGTTGATGGAACGCCCAATCCTCGTTCGGCAGAGGGAGGGCGTGCGCCCCAGCGAGCGGATGACTGCGTTCACGGGGTACCTCGTCACCGGCCGGAAGCGCCTTCCGGCGGCTGTGCCCGCGGACGCAGGAGTCTAGCCGGCCATGAAGAGGTCTCTGTGAGCATGGAGCACCGGGCACAGGTCGCGTGGCACGCTTTGGAGGAGGCTGATCTCTTCAAGGAGGCTTCCTCTGGGGAGATGGGGCTGCAATCGGCTCAGATTCCTCGTCGTCTGGAGATCCACGGCCGCAACGCCTTGGAGGGGGAGGCCAAGTCCACTCCGTGGGCGGTGGTGGCCGCCCAACTCCATCATCCCCTCATCTACCTCTTGCTGGGTGCAGCGGCCCTGGCCGCGGCGGTGGGGAAGCTCGTGGACGCGGCGGTGATCGGTGGGGTGGTGGTCCTCAACACCCTGATTGGCGCCCTCCAGGAGTGGCGGGCCGACCGGGCCCTGGAGGCGTTGGGCCGCATGGCTGCCCCCCACGCTCGGGTCCTCCGGGGCGGCCAGGTCCAGGAGATCGCAGCCGACGAAGTGGTCCCCGGCGACATTCTCATCCTGGAGACCGGGGACCGGGTGGCCGCCGACGCCCGGGTGCTTGAGAGCGTTGACCTCGCCGTGGACGAATCTGCCCTCACCGGGGAGAGCGAGCCTGTGTCCAAGTCCCCCGGCGTCCTCCCTGCGGAGACGCCCCTTGCCGACCGGACGAACATGGTCTGGTCCTCCACCGCCATCACCGCCGGGCGCGGACGGGCGGTGGTGATGGCCACGGGGATGCGCACCGTGCTCGGGGAGATCGCGGGCGAGGTCCGCGAGGCGGGCACGGAGACGACCCCGCTTCAGCGTCGGCTGGCGCGGTTGGGGACGGTCATCGGTCTGGCCGGTATCGGACTGGCCGTTCTCGTGTTCCTGTTGGGCCTTCTCCGGGGCTACGCCGTCCTGGAGATGGCGCTGTTTTCCGTGGCTGTGGCCGTTTCTGCAATCCCCGAGGGACTTCCCGCGGTGGTGAGCGTGACCCTTGCCCTCGGAGTCCAGCGCATGGCCCGCCGCAACGCCATCGTCCGCAAGCTCCCCGCCGTGGAGACCTTGGGCTCGGTGACCGTGATCTGCTCCGACAAGACAGGGACTCTCACCCGGAACGAGATGACGGTCACGACGCTGTGGACCCGTGGTCACCTCTACCACGTGACCGGGTCCGGTTTCTCCCCGGAGGGAGAGGTGCGGCGGGAGGGCGGAGAGGAGGAGCTATGCCCCGAGGCCAAGCTTCTCCTCGGTATTGGCGCCCTGTGCAACAACGCCCGCCTGGTTGAGGAGGAAGGCGCGTGGCACGTTCGAGGATCTCCCACCGAAGGCTCGCTTCTGGTGGCCGCCCGCAAGGGCGGGATTGGCCTTGAGAGCTTGGCGCGGGAGCGGCCCCGCTTGGCCGAGGTTCCGTTCTCCAGCGACCGGAAGTACATGGCCACCCTCCATCGCGTACGCGAGGGGGAAGAGACGGAGGCCCTGGTGAAGGGAGCGCCGGACCGGATTCTCTCCTTCTGCACACACATCCTGGAGGGTGGCGGGGCGCGGGAGCTCACCGCCGAGGACCGGGCGGAGGTGGGGCGGGCGATCGCGGCGTTCGCCGACCGGGCCCTGCGCGTGGTGGCTGGGGCGGTGCGCCGATTCGAGAATGGGCGCCGGGAGGTCTCCCCTGAGGACGCCGAGGGAGGGCTCACCCTCGTGGGCCTGTGGGGAATGGTGGACCCGCCGCGAGCGGAGGCGGTCGAGGCCGTGGCCGCCGCCCAGGGAGCGGGGGTTCGGGTGGTGATGATCACCGGCGACCACAAGGGCACCGCCGCGGCCATCGCTCAGGAGCTCGGAATTCCCGCCGACGAGGCGATCACCGGCGCCGAGCTTGACAACATGAGCGATGAAGAGCTCGCCCAACGGGTGAAGAAGGCCCACGTGTTCGCCCGGGTGACTCCTGCCCATAAGCTCCGCATCCTCCGCGCCCTTCAGTCCGGTGGACAGCTCGTGGCCATGACCGGGGACGGGGTGAACGATGCTCCCGCCCTGAAGGGGGCGGACATCGGGGTGGCGATGGGGATTGCCGGGACCGAGGTGGCCAAGGAGGCGTCGGACATGATCCTCACCGACGACGACTTTGCGACCATCGTCCACGCCGTGGAAGAGGGGCGCACGATCTTCGCCAACCTACGGCGGGTGGTGTTCTTCCTCCTCACCACCAACCTTGGGGAGATCCTCACCCTCGCCGCGGCCCTCGTCCTCGGGCTCCCCCTTCCGCTCACGGCGATCATGATCCTGTGGGTGAACCTGGTCACCGACGGCGCGTGCACGATCCCGCTCGGGATCGAGCCCCGGCACCGCGACGTCTTGCGAGACCCGCCGCGGCCGCCGAAGGAAGGCGTGCTTACGGACCGTGTGGTGAGGCGAATCGCCCTGCTCGCTCCGGTGATGGCCGCGGGGACGCTGGGTCTGTTCGCCCTCACCCTCCAGTGGGGGGACACCGCCCGGGCGATGACCGTGGCGTTTACGGTTCTCGCCGCGTTCCAGTGGTTCCAGGCTTTGAATGCCCGCACGAGCCGTGGGTCGGTGTTGCGGGTCGGCCTGTTCTCCAATCGGTGGCTGTGGGCGGGAATTGGGGTCGCGGTAGTCCTCCAGCTTCTCGTGATCTACACGCCGCTGGGATGGACGCTGTTTGGGACCGTCCCCTTGGGCGGACGGGAGTGGCTGCTCATCCTACCTGTAGCCGCCTCGATCCTTCTCCTCGACGAGGTCCTCAAGGTGCTGGGCGTCCACGGGAAGCAGGGGTAGAGGTTCACGGGTACGATGGAGGCGCCATGGTAAAGGAGAGAGACGACCACCGGCCGTACGTGGTAGACGCGATGGCAGAGAACGCGTGGCGGATGTTCCGCATCCTCGGCGAATTCGCCGAGGGGTTCGAAGCCCTGCGGGGCGTCGGCAAGGCGGTCACCGTATTCGGCTCAGCGCGGGATGTCCTCGATCCTTGCACCTACGCTCAGGCCGAGGCCTTGGGGAGGGCGCTCGCTCAGGCGGGGTACGTTGTGCTCACCGGTGGTGGACCGGGGGTGATGCGGGCCGCGAACAAGGGGGCGTTCGAGGCCGGCGGTCGGAGCATCGGCCTCAACATCGAACTCCCCCACGAGCAAGAACCGAACCCTTATCAGACCGACTCGCTCAGCTTCCGGTACTTCTTTGTGCGCAAGGTGATGCTCGTCAAGTACGCCCAGGCGTTCGTCGTCTTCCCCGGCGGCTACGGGACCCTCGACGAGCTGTTCGAGTCTCTGACCCTCATTCAGACCCTGAAGATCCACCCGTTCCCGGTGTTCCTCGTGGGGAGCGCGTTCTGGAGTGGGCTCGTGGACTGGATCCGGGACACGCTCGCTGCCCAGGGAACGAACAGCCCCGAGGATCTGGACCTGTTCCGGGTGGTGGACGAGGTGGACGGGATCCCCGCCATGGTCGATGCCTACCACCGCTGCCCCGACCACGCAGGGTTCCACCTCCCCACCGGCGCGTAGAAGGCCGTCGTTTCGCCGCCCGCGGGGCGTCGCTCTACAATCAGGGGCCCGAAGGGCAAAGGGGGAACCGTGCGATATCTCTACGCGATGCTCGTTATCTTGCTGACGGCGGCTGTGCTCGTGTTCATCGGCCAGAACATCGGATCCGTGACCGTGTCGTATGTGACGATGCGGTTCACGCTCCCGCTTTCGGTCCTGGTGGTCCTCGTGTACGTGCTCGGGATGTTCACGGGCGGATCGTTGTCGGGGCTCTTTCGGAGCCTGTTCCGCCAGGCAACGCAACCCAAGGAACCTGAACCACCTGTCAGTTAGGCCGTTGGGGTATCGGACGGACGACCGCCTTGGCGGGAACAGGATGAGGGGGCTCAGTCAAATGGACGTCCCAAGCGTGTTCACCCTCCTCAAGGTGGGGTTCGGCCCCAGCTCGTCCCACACGATGGGCCCCTACCTCGCTGCCCGCGACTTCCGAGGCTTGGTGGCCGAGGCAGGGACTGCGGGCGGTCGGCTGCGGGTGGTGCTCTTGGGCAGCCTCGCCCGCACCGGCCGGGGGCACCTCAGCGACGCCGCAGTGGCCGCCGGGCTTACGGGCCACGTTCCCTACCGAGATGCGACAAAGCCTCTCCCCGACGTGCTGGCCGCGGTGCGGGCGGCTGGGGACGTGCGGATCGCGGGCGGCCGGTTCGTGTTTCGCTCGGATGAGGACATCGTGTTCGACGTCTCTGAGTACCAGCTTCTCCACCCGAACACCCTGCGGTTCGAACTCCTCGGTGACGAGGGGCGTGTCGTGCTCGCGGAGGAGTACCGGTCCCTCGGCGGCGGGGCCGTGGCTGGAGGGACGTTCGGCGCGGAATCGGCTGGGAAGGGCCGATTCACGATGACCGAGATCCTGGCCTCGTGCTGGGAGCGGGGAACCGACCTCGTTGGGTTCGTTCGTGAGAACGAGCGGCGGCTTGGGCGCACCGACGCGGAGACCGAGATGCGGCTTTCGGTTCTGTGGGCAGCGATGCGGGATTCCATCGCCCGCGGGCTTTCCACCCCGGGCGTCCTCCCCGGCCCGCTGCGGCTCGCCCGCCGCGCTCCTGGGCTATACGAGGCGCTGCAGAAGCGAGAAGGGGCGAGAAAGCCGCTGACGCAGGAGATGGACCTCGCCTCCGCGTACGCGATTGCGGTCGCCGAGGAGAACGCGGCGGGAATGCAGGTCGTCACCGCCCCCACCTGCGGGGCCGCCGGGGTGGTGCCGGCCGTGCTGCGGACCTTCCAGGAGGTGCTCGGGCTGCGCGATGAGCGCATCCACGATGCTCTCCTCGTGGCGGGGTTGATCGGCCTCGCTGTGGCGACGAACGCCTCGATCGCCGGGGCCGAGGTTGGCTGCCAGGGCGAGGTGGGGACGGCGAGCGCGATGGCCGCCGCGGCAGCGTGTTACCTTCTGGGCGGGGATGTCGAGGCCCAGGTGGATCGGGCGGCGGAGACCGCGCTCGAGCACTACCTCGGCCTCACCTGCGATCCCGTGTACGGCCTGGTCCAGATCCCGTGCATCGAGCGCAACGCGGCGGCCGCGGTGGCGGCGCTCCACGCGGCGAGCCTGGCTGTCCTGTGCCGGGGAGAGGACCGGATCTCGTTCGACACGGCGGTGGCCGCTCTGCGGGAGATCGGGCGCGACATGAGCCCCAAGTACAAGGAGACCGGGCTCGGGGGGATCGCCGCGCTGTTCGGCGGAGGTAGAGAAGACGGCTGATCGTTCACCCCGGGTACTGTATCTTGCCGCCAGCGGCGCCGTGGTCGCAGAGCTGGAATCGCCGAGACAGACCTTACTCCCGCGGAGCGGTCGTCCTTGCCGGAATCAAACCAGATCGCAGATGGGACGATGGGACGGGGAAGGCGTGGTCTCTGCGGTGAGACCGGGTCCTTGGCGTCGCGTCGGCTTGGTGGTTTAGCTGATGCGACGCGTGGTTTCAGGACTCCAAGACCGCTGTTCTGCCTGCCTCGAGCGCGCGGAGGAGCCCGTCCACGGATACTCGCACCTCTGCCAGGGGGAGCCGGGCGAGCTCCACGAGGGTCCGGTCTTGGTCCAAGGCATCGATGACGGTGTGGCCGAGGAAGTGGCCGGTGAACGGGATCCCCTGGAAGCTCAGCCAAGACCCGAAGAAGAGGTTCACCGTTTCGTCCCTGGTTGCCCGGTCACGGTAGGCGCGGGCGATCTCCTGGAGGTGCGTGCGGCACCAGGGGAGCCACCCCTCGTCTGGCGCGAGGTGCCAGCTCTCCCGCCCGACGATGACGCCCTCCAACCGTTGGGCGAGCCCCTCTGCGTAGAGCAGTCCGAGCGGATCCTCCTCTACCGGCTCCAGGGGCTCGCCCCGCCACGCGGCGTGGGCGAGGTGCCCGAGCTCGTGGGCGATGAGCCCCTCCAATCGCTCCACGGTGCGCCAGCCGAGCTCGGCGATGTTCTCCAGCCCGAACAGAACCGCGGGCCTGCCCCTGTACATCGTGGCCCACCCGGCCCCGCAGCCGATCCCCACGTGGACGATCGCCAGGAGGTCCTGTTCCAGCCCAATGGTTTGCCGAGCCCGCGCTGTCACTTCGCTCCACAGCCGCGCGAGCCTCGTACGGGCTTCCTCCATCATCTCCAGCCGGTCCCGGAGTGGGGGGAACACTCGGGATAATGCCACCTCGCGCCAGTCCTCTCCCGCAGCGGTGTAGTCCCGAATCTGCTTGCGGTGGAGATCGGGGAAGCCCTGGCGGTAGAACCGGTCCCACGCGGCGAGGATCTCCACGGGAGTGGGGTCGGGCAGGGACCGTAGCACACGGAGGAACCCGTCCGCGGCGTCGACGAGGGGGAAACCCGTCATGTGAGCAGACTACCGCAGCGGCGGGGACCATCAACCCGCACGCGGAGAGAGGCCTCGGTGCCTTCGTCTCTCAGAGGTACTACGCCGCTCTTGGGGCGCTGACCAGGGATTCGTGGGAGATGAGGTCGGCGAGGCGCGCGGCGAGCGCGTCGGCGGC
>DYGJ01000045.1:12892-14126 GCA_020724765.1 Thermotoga sp.
AACGGTCGACCTTGGGCGAACGCCCGCGCCGCCTTGCCCATCCCCGGGAGTTCTTCCCGCCGATCCAGAAGCTCGGTCAAGCCTCCGCACAGGGCCACGGGTCGTGCGGAGACGACCCGTCCGAACTCGGGTCGGACGAGGTCGCGGGCCGAGCGGTGATCCGTGGTGAGGGCGGGCAATCCGGCGGCGAGGGCCTCCATGAGTGTCAGCCCGTAGCTCTCGTGGCGGGACGGGAACACGTAGAGGTCGCTCAGGCGGAAGAACGCATGCTTCTCCGCTCCGGCCACGTAGCCGGGAAAGTGGACCTCCACCTTACGCAGGCCCCGAGCGAGCCGGTGCAGGGCGCGCAGGTAGCTTCCGCCGTGCATGTACGCCGCCGCCCCGCAGATGAACACCAGGAGCTCACTGCCCCCGCGTTGCTCCCAGAGTCGCAGCGCGCGAAGGAACAGGTCCTGTCCTTTCTCCGGCGAGATGCGGGACAGGGCGAGGAGCACCGGCCTTCCCTCGGGGCTGTACTCCCGCTCCAGCTCTGCCCGGATCTCCTCGGTCTCGGGGGGCTCCGGCTCGGCATTCGTCCCCCACGGCAGGGCGAGGACGTTCTCCTCGGTTCGCCAGGGGTAGGCAAGGCGGAGGATCTCCGCCATCCGTCGAGACGGGACAACCAGCAAGTCGCAGTGGCGAGCACACGCCTCTTGTTTCCCGAACGCGATCTGCACCACGTCGGGGAGGAGGGGTGCGATCCGGGCCCGCCCGAGGGCTCGGTACGCGCGGGCGAGGCTCCGGGCGGACACGAGCCCGCGGAGGTAGATCTGGGCCACGTAGTCCACCACGTCCACATGGAAGATCGCAACCTGGCGGTAGCCCAGGGAGGCGATCTCCGCGAAGTCGCCCGCCTCCGCGATGTCGTTGTGAAGGACGCAAACCTCGGTCGGGTCCACGTCACGGGCCAACTCCCGCAGAAACTGGACGACGCCCCGCTCGAACTCGCGCGACAGGCGGGCGTACTGGCGGACAGACAGGCCAGCGGGATGGCCGTCGCCGCTCGGATCCCACGCGACCTGGCGGTAGGGGATCCCCGGGAGCGGTGGTCTGTCTCCCGATCCTAGCACGAGAAACGGGAACGGCTCTGCCTCCGCCCAGCGGCGGGCGAGGGCGATCCCCACCGCCGCACCGCCTCCCCGCGGAATTGTTCGCGCGTCATAGCCAAGATGGGCTCCCGTGAAGACGACGTGGG
>DYGJ01000046.1 GCA_020724765.1 Thermotoga sp.
CCTCGGCCGGCGGTGGCTCCGGGACGTCCACCGCGATCACGTCGGGGATCGTCACTTAGGGGAGCACCGCGAACTTGGCCTGAAAGGCGAGGCGGTCGCCTCGGGCGAACGCCGTCGTTTCCACGGTAGGGGTGGTCACAGGGTGGAGATCCAGCTCGTCCAGAGCCCGAGAGAGCCAATCTCGCACCAGGTCGTCCCTGAGATCTTGGGCGAACTCGTCCTCGCCGTAGTAGCGCAGGACGAGGTGCTCGGGGGCCTTCCCCGAGCGGAACCCGGGCACCTTGAGCTTGGCCCGGGCCATGACGAGGAGTTCCTCCTCCTTCTTCTGGATCGCCGCGGTCGGTACTTCGATCTGGAGCGTGACCTCACATCCGTCACGCTCGATATGGAATGCGTTCTCGTTCACAGTGCGGGGATTATAGCCGCCTAACCCCACAGTCGAGACAGGAGGGCCCAGCGAATGCCCACCAGGCGGAACGCGATCGCCTCTGCGCCCTGGAACACCATCTGCAGCCCCCCCAGCAGGAGGAGAGCGAAGATGATCACGAACCCGAATTGCTCCCAGCGCAGAAGGGCGATCCGCCACCGCACGGGGAGGAAATAGGCGAGGATCTTCGACCCGTCGAGGGGAGGAACGGGAAGGAGGTTGAACAGGGCCAGCAACAGGGAAAGGAGCACGATCAGCGCCACGAACGCCAGCACGTAGGCGTTCGTCACCCCGAGGAACACCAGCCCGTGACCGATGGCCGTGGCGAAGAGGGCCATCAGGATGTTCGTTGCGGGTCCGGCGAGGCTCACGTAGAGCATCCCACTCCACGTGTCGCGGAAGTAGTACGGGTTCACGGGGATCGGCTTCGCCCACCCGAACACGATCGGAAACCCGGTGAACCGCCGCAGGAGTAGCAGCCCGAGCGGCAGGACGATCGAACCGATCGGGTCAAGGTGCTTGATCGGGTTCAACGTGAGGCGGCCGGCAGCCTTGGCCGTGGGATCTCCGAGCCGCCACGCCACGTAACCGTGGGCGACCTCGTGCGGAATCACGCACACGAAGAGCGCCCCCACCGCCATCAGCCCGTAGATGAGTTCAGTCACAGGCCTATGTTTCCCGGAACGACGATGACCTGCTCTCGAAGCAGGGTCACCGTACCGGGCGGTGCTCCTTTGGGTTTTCGCACATAGCGGGCTTCAGTGTAGCTGACGGCGACCTTGCGCTCACCCCGCGCCCGCGAGTGCCACGCCGCCAGCTCTGCTGCTCTCTGCAGGACCCCGTTGGGCACCGGCCGGCCATCGGTGCGGATGACGACATGCGCCCCCGGCACCTCGCGGGCGTGGAGCCACACGTCATCGGAGCGGGCGAGGCGGACGAGGCGGTCATTCTCCGAGCCCGATCGTCCGACGAGGATCATGAACCCCTCGACCACCGTTTCGCGAGGTCTTGGCCGGGTTGCAGCCGCAGCCTTCCTGGATGAAGGCGCAAGGACTTCCGCCTCGCCCTCGAGGTAGGGCGCCACGTCCGGCTGGCGAGAGAGGAGATCCCGGAGCTCGCGGAGCCGCTCGATCCCCTCCTCCAGCTTCCGCCGCCGGGCCGGCGCCCCCTCCAGGCGTCGCCGCAGCTTCTTGGCCTTCACGTAGAGCGCGTTCGCTTGGGCAGCAGGCGGAAGAGCAGGATTCAGCGCGATCCGCGTGGGAGCGCCATCGAACCCCTCCACGACGGCCTCTGAGGCGCCCCGCGGGATGTCCGCAATCCGGGTGAGGATGAGGTCCGCCTGAGCTTGGAATTCAGGCCATCCTCTGGCCTCCGTCTCTGCTGCGCTTAGCGCGGCGAGCGCCCGCTCGCGCCGGGCGAGGGTTCGCCCGAGCTGGGCGATCTGATTGCGAACGACTCCCGCGCCCAGGCGCCGCTCGAGCTGAAGATCCAGAACCTGCCAGAACGCAGCGAAAGTGATCCGTGGATCCCCGAGATCCGGTCGAGGAAAGAAGCTCGCCGTGGTTCCGTCGCGCGTCCCGTAGAGATACCCCGCCGGCGAACGCGCAAGGAGTTCTGCGGCGAAGGAGTCCAGCTCCACTGCGGAGGGAGGGCGCCCCCAGCGGGCAGTGGCGGCCTGGCGGAGGTTCGGTCCCAGACCGGCGGACGGGTCATCGGGGACGGCGAAATCCACGGGTCGGAGTTCTCCGTCGCGGAACGAGACCACTCGGTCGTCCCGGTAGAGGAAGAACAGGTCACCCTGGCGCGGCCGGAGGTCGAGCACGACGTCGGCCTCCGGGAACCGGAGGCGTATCACCCGGTCCAGCCCGGCCTGATCGAGTGTGAGCAGAGGCTGCCCAGTGAGGCTGCGCAGAAGAACGCAGAACGGCGGCGGAGAAGGGGGAGTCGGGGGGCGGAGGGCCGTGCGGTGGAACGCCTTCCCTCCAGGGTCGAGGGCCAGTGCCCCGCTCGGGCTGTAGAACCGAAAGAGGAACACCTCGCCCACCTGGTGGACCTTTGACAGGCGCGCTCCCACGAAGGGATGCGCCTCCTCCAGCGCCTTCCGCAGCTCGATCCCTTCCACGCGAAGATCTTACCAGTCTTGTCACTCGGTGTAGGTTCAGCTGCCTCTTGTGATCCTACCGCAAGTTCGCCGAGCAGACCCGCGACTCTGCAGTCCGCGGGCCTCGCTCTAGACGCCCTTCCATCCTGCACAGATCAGAGGTGGTTCTATCTTCTGCACTCTCGGCCGTCCCCCACGCGGGGGCGTGGATTGAAACAGGAACACGTCTTGGATCAGACTCTTTCCGCTGAGGTCGCCCCCCACGCGGGGGCGTGGATTGAAAGTCACCGTGGTCCGGAAGCCGAGACCTGGGCCACAAGGGTCTTCAGGCTCACGTACTGCACCTCGACGCTCTTCGCGCGCCGAGCACATAGGGCTGATCCACGTCAGCCGCGACCACCCAGTTCCTTTCCCTTGGGGTGCTGGCACCGGAAAGCAAGGAGGCTCCGCGGGTCGAACTCGGTGGCAGACCGCTTGCATTCGATCGCCTCGCCGAGCGGCCCACGGAGCCTTCGACTACGCAGCGGACTTCAGACTCCCGCAGCAGGAACCGCACTCCGTTTCCAACGATCGCCCGTAGCGTCAGGGTTCATGCCCGACGAGCGTTTGGGGTTGCGTAGCGTCGGGGCTTGTCCCCGACGGCCGGAAAGGCGGTCTGGCTGTTGGCGATTCGACGGTTCCGTGAAAGGCCGTCGCACACAGGGTGCGACGCTACAGAACCCTGCTGTTGTACCGTCGGGCTTCATCCCCGACGCCGGTTCATCCTCGGCGATCCGGCGTCGGACCCTGGGTCCGACGCTACGGGCAAGGCCGTCGCAGCGTCACAGCGAGTCCGCCCGTCACAGCGGACGGACCGGCTCGCAGATGTCGAGGATGAACTTCTTCTCGGGATGGCTTTCGTGGTCGTTCAGGTAAACCTCGTAGCACATCCGATCGTCGGGCTGGTACCCGCTCGTGGAGAGCCACTGCATGAGCGCGTTCCACGCCGCTCCGAACTGGTCCGACGCGATCTCCACGTGGGCCACTGCGAACCGCCCGCCGGGGATGGTCATCGTCTCGGCCCCTCCCGCAACCGGCGTCTCCTTGGGGACGGTGATGCAGGCGCTCGAGCTGAGCTTCGACTCCTCGACGACGTCCGGGTTGTCGTGGTACACGGCGAGAACCGTCGTCTCCGGGAACCGGAGAAGCCCGCGCGGTCCGGCCCAACCCATCAGCTTTCCGAACGCCTTCCCGATCGTGTTGTACGGTCCCACGTGGCGGATGTACGCCACGTGCAGCTCTGGAAGCTCCTTCACTTCCACCGTCATCTTGATGTCCCGTGCCTTTCCTTGGCTGGTCATGGCATCAGTGTAGGAGGGAAAGAGGTCCGCGTCTTCACCAATCTTGCGTTCGAGTTGCCCGTCCTTGCTCTCCCGCTCGGTGGATGCCTTGCGGTACGCCGACGCGCTCATCCCGAAGTGGTTTCGGAACTCGCGGGCGAACGCGGACGACGAGGAGAACCCGCACTCCCGGGCAATGGATGTGATCGGCCGCGTCCCGTCCGCCTCAAGATGGTGGGCCGCGGTGAGAATGCGCAGCCTGCGGACGAACGTCCCCACCGGTTCACCTACCATCGCCCGGAACACGCGGTGGAAGTGGTACGGCGAGAAGTTGGCCACCCGCGCCAGGGCGCGCAGGGACAGGTCCTCGTCGAGGTGGTCGCGGATGTAATCGAGCACGCGGTCGATGCGCCGCTCGTACTCCCGCCGCGAGACCTCCCGGGGATCCATTGGCTGGCTCACCGGGGGGTAAGTGTACCTCCTCGATATGGGTCGAACGTAAGGGAGACCCCTTCCTCGGCCGATGGAGGTCGCTATACTGGATAAGAGCGAAGTTCGGGCGACGTGCCTGGTCGGTACGCAGCGACCCAGGTAGCGTTGGAGACCATGTTCAGGAAGAAGGAGGACTGGATGGGTGGGAAGAAGATCGGAACAGCGATCGGTGTTCTGGTGGGAGCGGGGTTCCTCGCGGGGTGTTGTCTGCTGAGCGGCACCCCCTCGCTCACGTTCACGTACGGCCCTGAGCCCGTGGTAGCCGGGCAGACCGTGGTGTTCCTCGCCCATGCCACAGGTGGGACAGGCCCGTACACGTACGCGTGGAGCTTCGGCGGGATGGGTGCCGAGGTTACGCACATCTTCGCGTCGGAAGGCGATCGCGAGGTGGCCGTCACGGTCACGGACAGCTGCGGGAAGACCGCCACGCGGAGCGGGATCGTCAGCGTCGCTGGCGTGAACCTCACGGGAACCTGGGTGGGCGCGATGCTCATGGGCGGACGCTCGTACCAGTTGCAGCTCGTGCTGTCTCACAGCGGGACAGCGTTGACCGGGACCGCCATCGTGGATGGGACAAGCTCGCCGGGGGCCGGCTCGTATGCGGGGCATCAGTTCACCTTCCAGTACGCGATTCCTGGATCGGGCCCGATCGTCCTCACGGGCACGTACGACCCCGCGGCCGACGAGCTGGACGGCACAGTGACAGTGGGGACCGCCCTCACGGGCACGTGGAGCGTGACACGACAGTTGCCCCAGTGACACGGGGGTAGAAGCTCTCGACGTTTGGAGACGGCGGGCCGTGGGCCCGCCGTCTTGCTGGGGAGAGACGGGCGCGCAGGTGTCCCCTTCCCCCTGCCGCGTGAGATGGCTATACTGCCTGCACGAAGTTCATGGGCGCTCTGCGCCAACTCGGCAGGGGCGCAGGTGCCGAGAAAGTAGATCTGAAAGAGAGAGAAGGAGGAGCGGATGGGCGGGAAGCGGATCGTAGCAGCGATAGGCGTGTTGGTGGGCGCAGGGCTACTCACGGGGTGCTGTCTGTTCAGCGGGAACCCCACGGTCACCCTCATTGGTCCGCCGACGGCGACGGTCGGCCAGACGGTGACGTTCATGGCCAACGCCACCGGCGGCGGCGGGACGTACACCTACGTGTGGATGGGCGCGATGGGGCAGGGTCAGATGGCCACGGCAACCTTCCAATCCCCAGGCACACAGATGGTCTCAGTAACGGTCACCGACAACTGCGGGAAGACCGCTTCGGCCCAGGTGTACGTCAACGTCACGGGCGACAGCCCAGGCGGAAACCTCACGGGAACATGGCAAGGGGAGATCGTCGAGTTCACGGGACGGGTGTTCGAACTCCGGCTGTCACTGGTCCATGCCGGTCAGACCCTTCAGGGTACCGCCTATCATGCAGGCCGCGCCTCGACCGGCTCAGGTACGTTCATTGGCACACAGATCATGTTTCAGTTCCCATTCTGGTTCAACACTGCGGTCAACGCAGTTCTGACGGGCACTGTGATGGGGAACGAGATGAGCGGGACGTGGCGAATAGGCACCACGATTCAGCATACGTGGAGGCTGACGAAGATTTAGGTTCTCCGACAAGCTGCGATCTGTGTCGACCGAGCGGCCCGTCGTGCACGCGGTGGGCCGCTGTTCCTTGCGCCCCGTGAGGCTTCCGATAAGCTACTCACACCGGCCAGCGCAGTCCACAGGCAGAGGGGCCGGTGTTCGGATGGCACGTTGGCTGCTGGATTCCTTCCATTCGGCCCGTATGAGAACTGCCTCGCCGCGAAGAGGGCTCGATGTTCTCAGCAGGCTTCACGCACGCATACGCTTTCGACGTGCAGGAGGCTGCCGCACTCTGTTCAGGATGGCGATGAATGCGGACTGTGAGGTCGGGACCTCGGCTTGAGAGGGAGAGGAGAGAGGAGGGGACGGTGAGCGGGAAGCGACTAGCGGCGACATTCGGCGTGCTCGTTGGGGCAGGGCTTCTCACGGGTTGCTGTCTGTTCAGCGGGAACCCCACAGTGCAGATCATGGCATCCACCACGTTGGCGCGCGTTGGCGAGACGGTAACGTTCGTGGCCCAGGCCACTGGTGGCAGCGGCTCGTACGCCTACGTGTGGAAGGGGGCGATAGGGCAGGGCCCGATGGGCACGGCGGCTTTCCAGTCTGCCGGAGAGAAGATGGTCGGGGTGACGGTCACCGATAGCTGCGGGAGGAGTTCACAGCAAGCTCAGATGTACATCGTTGTCACGGACGATGTTTTCGACGCGCTCACGGGAGTGTGGGAAGGGGAGATGGCTGAGCCTGACGGGGATGTGTTCGAAGTCCGGCTCCAGCTTTTTCACCGCGGGAACACACTTCAGGGCAACGCATATCACGGCGGACGGGCCTCGATTGGGACTGGGTCGATCATCGGTGGCCAAGTGATGTTCCAGTTCCCCTTCTGGTACGACACAGCGCGCACTGTGGTGTTGATAGGCACTGTAAATGCAGCCGGCAACGAGATGAAGGGGACGTGGGGCGGCACTGGCTGTCCGACGTGCACGTGGCGGGTGGTGAAGATCTGAGGCAGCGAGTAGGCCGCTCCCCCCGCGCCCTGTGGCCCGTGGGGCGTAGCGCGGGCCGCTGTTCCTTGCGCCCCGTGAGGCTTCCGGTAAGCTACTCTCACCGGCCGGCGTAGCTCAGCAGGCAGAGCAGCCGCTTCGTAAGCGGCGGGTCGGGGGTTCGATTCCTCCCGCCGGCTCAAGAGGACAGTCGCAAGTCAGGAAGTTGCAAGTCTATAGGTTCCGGACTTGGGACGTTCGACTTGGGACTTGTGACTGGCCTACCGGGGTGAGAACGATGGACAAGGGCACGTACCGAGTCAAGACCGGATTCGCCGAGATGTTCAAGGGCGGGGTAATCATGGACGTCACCACCGCCGACCAGGCCTGCATTGCCGAGGAAGCGGGCGCCGTGGCGGTGATGGCGCTGGAACGGGTCCCGGCGGACATCCGCGCCCAGGGCGGCGTGGCCCGGATGGCCGATCCCGTGAGGATCAAGGAGATTCAGGCTGCCGTCTCGGTCCCTGTGATGGCGAAGGCCCGCATCGGCCACTTTGCCGAGGCCCGTATCCTGGAGGCCCTCGGGGTGGATTTCGTGGACGAGAGCGAGGTCCTCACCCCGGCCGACCCGTTCTACCACATCGACAAGTGGGCGTTCAAGATTCCGTTTGTGTGCGGGTGCCGGGACCTCGGCGAGGCAGCGCGGCGGATCGCGGAGGGGGCAGCGATGATCCGCACCAAGGGCGAGGCCGGCACGGGAAACGTGATCGAGGCCGTCCGCCACATGCGCCTCCTCAACGACCTGATCCGCCGGCTGACCGGGATGTCCAAGGCGGAACTCGTGACCTACGGCAAGGAGATCGGCGCGCCAGCGGAGGTCCTCGAGCTGATCCAGGTTGAGGGCCGACTCCCGGTGGTCAACTTCGCCGCCGGTGGAATCGCCACCCCTGCCGACGCCGCCCTGATGCGGCTCCTCGGCTGCGATGGGGTGTTCGTCGGGTCGGGGATCTTCAAGAGCGCGGACCCGGAGAAGCGGGCCCAGGCGATCGTCATGGCCTGCACGCACTACGACGACCCCAAGGTTCTGGCCGAGGTCTCGGCGGGCCTGGGCGAGGCGATGCCCGGCATCCCCATCGAGACGATCCCGGACCAGGAGCTCATGCAGCACCGATGACGATCGGCGTCCTCGCGGTCCAGGGCGACGTGCGAGAACACCTGCGCACCTTGGCCCGCCTCGGGGTCGCGGGTCATCTCGTGCTCCGCCCGGAGCATCTCGCTGGACTCGACGGGATCATCCTCCCCGGCGGGGAGTCCACGGCGATGTGGCGGCTCATGACGCGGGCTGGGCTCGCCTCTCCTCTGCGGGAGTCGCTCGTGTCGGGCCTGCCCGCGTTCGGGACCTGCGCCGGGATGATCTTGCTCGCTCGCGAGATTACGAACTGGCCCGAGACGTTCTTCGGGGTTCTCGACATCGCGGTGGAACGGAACGCCACCGGCCGCCAAGTGGACTCGTTCGAGGGATCTGTCGTGGCGAACGGCCTGGGGGAGGTGCCGGCAGTGTACATCCGCGCCCCGCTCGTCCGGCGAATGGGCCCTCAGGTGAAGGTTCTGGCGCTGCTCGGGGATGCACCTGTCCTGGTCCGAGAGGGGAACGTGTTTGCGGCGAGCTTCCATCCCGAGCTCACGGGTGACGCTCGGGTACATGAGTTGTTCGTCCAGATATGTGAAAAGGGGGAACGATGAAGGCACGGGTAGCGATCAACGGTTTTGGACGGATTGGGCGGATCACGCTCCGCATCATCGCTCAGCGAGGCTGGCCGGTGGACGTGGTGGCGATCAACGACCCGTTTCTGGATCCGTCCACGGCAGCGCACCTCCTGCGCTACGACACGGTGTACGGCCGAGCTCCGTTCTCAGTTCAGGTGAAGGAAGGCACCCTCGTCCTCGACGGGCGGACGGTCCCGTTCCTCGCGGAGAAGGACCCGGGGAACCTCCCGTGGGGGAAGCACAGGGTGGACGCGGTCATCGAGTCAAGCGGCGTGTTCACGGATCCAGACAAGGCAGAGGCCCATCTCAAGGCCGGCGCGAAGCGGATCGTCCTCTCCGCCCCACCGAGCGGGCAGCGGAAGAACGAGGTCCTGCAGATCCTGTGGCGGGTGAACGAGCACCAGTTTGCCGAGAAGGGGAAGCCGGCCATCGTCTCCGCCGCGTCGTGCACCACGAACTCGCTGGGGCCTGTGGTGAAGGTTCTCCACGATACTTTCGGAATCGAGCACGGGTTCCTGACCACGGTCCATGGCTACACCGGCGATCAGCGCTTGGTGGACGCGCCGCACAAGGACCTCGCGCGGGCGCGGGCCGCAGCGGCGAACATCATCCCCACGTCGACGGGCGCCGCGCGGTCCATCCCCACGATCTTCCCCGACCTGAAGGGGAAGATGGACGGGATCGCCACTCGGGTCCCGGTTCCGGTGGGGTCGGTGTCGGATTTCGTCGCTCGACTGAAGAAGCCGGTCGGCGCCACGGCCGAAGAAGCGGTGGCTGCGGTGAATGCGGCGTTCGTCGCGGCCGCCAACGGTCCCCTGGGCAAGGTCATGCTCGTGACCGGCGACCCGATCGTGTCATCGGACGTGATCGGCGAGGAACACTCGTGCGTGGTGGCCACGGCGTACACGATGGCGCTTCCTGGGGAACCGTCCGTGGTGAAGGTGCTCGCGTTCTACGACAACGAGTGGGGGTACTCGGCGAGGCTTGTCGATGTGGCGGAGTTCGTCTCCTCCTAGAGCCGTCCGACTCGCAGCGGGCGCAGTGGGGATCTTGTTCCGTCCCACGTGCTTCCTGTGCGGAGGGCCGGTGGAGGGGCTCAGCCCTCTGTGCGGGCCGTGTCTCGCTGACCTCCCGCGCTGGGAGGCCGAGGTGTGCGAGGTGTGCGGTGTCGGGATCGGAGCCGGTCTCGACCTGTGCCGAGCGTGTGCGGTGGAGGGACGCCCCTACGCGTGGGCGCGGACGATTGGACCCTACGCGGGAACGCTGCGTCGGTTGGTCCAGGCGCTGAAGTACGACGGGGAACGAGCGCTGGCGCGCCTAGTCGGTCAGGTTCTGGCTTCTCAGGCGCGGGGCGGCAGCGAGGACTTCGGGATAGCAACCTGCGTTCCGCCGGATCCACGCCGGGTGCGCGAGCGCGGCTACCATCCTGCCGAGCTGTTGGCACGGCACGCGGGGAGGGCGCTGGGAGTGAAATTCCAGCCCCTTCTGGTCAAGCGCAGAACGACGCCGCCGCAGGTCGGTCGGCCCCGCGATGAGCGGAAGCAAGCCATGCACGGGGTGTTCACGTCGCGAGTCCGCGGCCAAGGGGAACCGGTCCTCGTTGTGGACGACGTGATCACCACAGGGGCCACGGTTTCCGAAGCGGCACGGGCCCTCGGAGACGCGGGGTTCGGCGAGATCGGGGTTGTGGCGTGCGCCCGCGCGGTGTCCGGAAGGGAGGCTTAGGTGGAATTCAAGCGACTCGTGCTCGGCCCGTTGCACACGAACGCGTACGTGCGCACCGCGGACGGCGAGGCAGCGGTGGTGGACCCGGGCGACGGATCGTCGCGCCTCGCCGCGGCCTGGGACGGCCACGCGTTGCGCTACATCCTCCTTACCCACGGCCACTTCGACCACGCCGACGGAGCGGAGGTCATCCACGCCCATACGGGCGCTCCCATCCTCTACCACCCGGAGGAGAAGGGCACGTTCTGGACCATGGGTCGCCAGCCTCCGCCGTTGGCCAACGCGCTGAGCGATGGCGAACGTATCCCGCTCGGAACAGAAGAGCTTCGGGTGTGGCACCTCCCTGGCCATTCCCCGGGATCGGTGGCCTACCTATGGGAGAAGGGGAAAGTGGCCGTTGTCGGCGACGTCCTGTTCGCGCGCTCAGTTGGGAGGTCCGATCTTCCAGGCGGGTCGTGGGACGCGCTGGTGCGCTCGCTCCAGCGGCTGCTCAGTCTGGACGACGCGTGGCAGATTCTCCCCGGCCACGGCCCGGCCACCGAGATCGGTCGTGAGCGTCGACAGAATCCTTACCTGCAGGGATTGAGCGATGCCCGGGCCTGAGGTCGAAGAGGTCAAGTCCCGGCTGAACATCGTCGAACTTGTCGGGCGGTACGTGGCGTTGAAGCCGTCGGGTCAGAGGTTCAAGGGCCGGTGTCCGTTCCATCCGGACGACACCCCGTCGTTTCTCGTCTCACCGGACAAGGGGCTGTGGCACTGCTTCGGGTGCCATGCCGGCGGCGACGCGATCGGATTCTTGATGAAGATCGAGCGGCTGTCGTTCCCCGAGGCGCTGACCCGACTGGCCCATGAACTCGGGATCGAGATGCGCACCGTCGGTGGCGAAGGGAAAGCGAAGCTCCTCCAGGTCAACCAGGAGGCGGCTCAGTACTTCGCCCGCGAGCTGCGGAAGCCCTCCGGGAAGAAGGCCCGCGACTACCTCCTCGGCCGCGGTGTCGGAGAGGAGCTGTGGGAGCGGTATAAGCTCGGCTACGCGCCCGAGGGCTGGGACGGCCTCATCCGCGCCCTCGGTCGGGTCGGTCTCGACACGCTGGGCAATCTCGGGCTCGCCATCGCGGGCGAGAAGGGCCACTACGATCGGTTCCGGGACCGGGTGATGTTCACGCTCTGCGACGACCAGGGCCGGCCGGTGGCGTTTGCCGGCCGCAGCTTCGCCGGAGATCCGAAGTACGTGAACATCCCCAACACGTCTCTGTTCACCAAGGGGACGCTCCTGTATGGACTCGACCTCGCTCGTGACGCGATCCGGCAGAGGGGGCGCGCCGTGCTCGTCGAGGGGTACACGGACGTGATCAGCTTCCAAGTCGCGGGCATTGAGGAGACGGTGGGCTCGATGGGCACCGCTCTCACGGAGGCCCAAGCCCGCCTCCTCGCCCGGCACACGGACCTGGTCGTTATCGCCTACGACCGCGATGCGGCAGGTGAGGCATCGGCCTTGCGAGGGCTGGTCATCCTGCGGGCCGCTGGCCTCAGGGTGAGCGTGGCCGTGCTCCCTCCCGACGAGGACCCGGACTCGTTTGTCCGCGGACAGGGGGCCGATGCCGCGCAGGCGGTCCTCGCTGCAGCGCTGCCGTTCCACCGCTTCTTCGTCGGGGCGTTGGCCAGCCGCCACGATACGGGGTCGGTGGACGGCAAGGAACAGGTCCTCGTGGAGGCCAAGGCGTTCTGGCCCGAAATCCGCAGCGTACCCCTCCAGCACGAGCTCGCCCGCGAACTGGCCGGCCTCCTGTCCCTGCGTGAGGAGGAGGTGTGGCGATACCTCCGCGGCGAAGCCCGGCCTACCTTGCCCCATCTGGAGCGCGAACGCATTGGGCCCGAGGAACACTTTGTTCACTTCCTCCTCGAAGGGAAGTTGCCGGACCGCGTGCTGGAGGACCTTGACCTGACGGAGTTCCGCCCCGAATATCGTCCTATCGTGGCGAAGTGGGTGGAGCTCTGGCAGGGAGGCAAGCGACCGGCGGCTGACGAGTTGGCCAGTGTTCTCACTCCGGATCAGGTATCGCCCCTGACCCGACTCGCTCTTCTCGAAGTTCCGTTTTCGGACGCAGCTCAGGCCGTGGATGATGCGGTCACCCGGTTTCTCTACCTGCCGCGGGTGAACCGTCGGTTGGACAGGGCCCAGAAACGCCTAGCGGAGGCCGAGGCGGTCGGAGACGCGGAACAGATGCAGCGGTTGAACGCCGAGCTGCAAGCTCTGTGCCAGGAGCGGATCCGGCTTCTGCGAAGGAGGTGACGATGCCCGATGAGATCGAGATTGTCCCCACTGAAGCGCGCGAGCCAGGGACGGCGGCCGAGGAAGAAGAGCTGAGCGATCTGATCCCTCTCATTGCGGAGTTGGCGGAGACGGAACCCGACGAGGAACCCGCCGAGCGGGGCCGTGACCCCGTGCGTACATACCTCCGCGAGATCGGCCGGGTGCCGCTTCTCACCCGAGAAGATGAGGCGGAGCTTGCCCAGAAGATCGAGGCGGGTACTGCGGCGATCGAGGAGTTGGCCCAGGGAGTTGCCGATGCAGAACGGAAAAGAGAGTTGGAGCGGATCCTGCACGAGGGCGACGCGGCGCGGGAGCGGCTCGCCGTGTCCAACCTGCGGCTTGTGGTGTCCATTGCCAAGCGCTACATGCACCGCGGCTTGTCGTTCCTCGACCTCATTCAAGAGGGAAACATCGGGCTCATGCGGGCGGTGGAGAAGTTCGATTGGCGCAAGGGGTACAAGTTCTCGACCTACGCCACGTGGTGGATTCGGCAGGCGATCACCCGCGCCATCG
>DYGJ01000047.1:0-10051 GCA_020724765.1 Thermotoga sp.
GACCGCGGGGTTGGGTGGCGAGGTTGATCACGTCCCATCTCCCGCGCAGCTCGAGGGTCGTTGCCCCGCCCCCCGTGTATCGGGCCGTCAACCCCAGCCCGTGGCTGTCAGAGCGGCCCGATCGGCCGATCTCCTCGTAGCCGGGGAGGCGACTGGAGACGCGCACGTCCCACTGCCAATCGCCTACGGTCTGGTTGAGGGTCAGGCTTCCGGAGACGCCGTACCGGGTGTGGTCGGACGCGGAGATGTCACGGAACCGAGCCAAGTCGCGGCCATCGATCTTGGTTCGGGATTGGAGGAACCGCTCGGCGCGGTCGGTCACGCGCCACAGGTCGAGCCGGAACGTCTCGTCCGTTGGAGTGGCAGCCCAGACCGCGCCCTGACCGGTGCCGACCGCGGTCAGCGGACCGGTCACGGCAGGCGCGATCTCTCCCTCCTGCCATAGCCCATCCTCGGCTGCGTACCAGAGCGCGCCATCGCGGAGGGTCAGCGCGTGGACGGCCTTGCCGTAGGTAATCCACCCTACCGGGACACCGCCCTTCAAAATGCGGATTCCGCGATCGGACGCCAGGTACACCTCTTCGCCCCGGGCAAGCAGGTCGTGGACCTCGTCGGTTGCCTCGGGAACGGGGAGCCACGCTCCGGCGACCAACAGGTACAGACCTGCGGTCGTGCCGAGGTACACGAGGTCATCGGCCCAGAGGAGGGAGGTGGGTCGGGCAGTCTCCGGCAGGGGCAGCGTATCCCACCGCTTCGGGTCCTCGGTGTCGGTGGGGCCGAACCAGGCCAGAACCTTGTCGGTCGCCGCGTACACGAGCCCCCCGCCGCGCGCGAGGGCGAGGACTTCGGCGCCGGGGAGGAGTTCGTTCTGGGTGATGCGGGTCCAGCTGCGAACGCGATCGAACGGGGTCGCCTCGGTGAGCTTCACCACGGTCAAGCCGGCGTCGGTGCCCACGAGAAGCTGACCGGTGAGGGGGAGAAGGGCGTAGGCCGCCCGGCCGGCCAAGCCGTGGGCGGACCCGTACCCGGCGAACGAACCGTCTTTGTACACGGTGATCCCGTTTTGATGCGCGAAGATGACGTACTGCCCATCCGATGCCTGGGCGCTGGCAATGGCGTGGATCTGGTTCGGGGATGGGATTCGGGCGTTGTCGTCGGCGGGGAAGATGTTCTCCGATCCCGCGAGGCTCAGGCTGTAGGTCCAGCCGGCGATGTTCCCGGCCAAGGCCAACGCGGCCACGGTGTGGGTGTTGGGCATGGTGTGTGTGGTCGGTTGGGGCGTGCCGAAGTCCATCGCCCGGTACAAGGCGAGCTTGAACCCATCCCAGCCGGGCACGTTCACGGTGAGGCCGAACAGGTTCCGCTCGTATTCGGTCGTTACGCCGAGACCGCCGCGCTGTCGCTCGAAATCCACCTTGAGCTCGTCGTCGGGCCCGAGCGAGGTGAACAGGAGGAGGATCCCGACCACGTAGTCCACCGAGTAGTCCTTCCCTTGAGTGAGGCGCCGGCCGTTGAGGTACACGCGCTCCGAACCTGGGACGAGCGACGGCCCGAGCGCGAACGCGGTTCCTTCGCGCTGGTAGGCGAACGTTGCCCGCACAGCCCCGCCGGCGAAGAACGCCGAGGGGAAGGAGATCCGGAGCACTCCGTCGGTTGGGATCAGTGTCCAGACGTAGTCGGCGAGGTCAGGATCGGTGGAGGGACGGAACTCGGTCTCCCCGGGCAGACGAATCCAGACTTCGACGGTACCTTCGATCACGTTCCGCTCGGCGAGGGAGAGGTAGCGCTGGCGCTGGGCGTTGGGGAGGGGGTAGGCATCCTCGTCGACGCGTACGGCCAGAAACGGGGCGAGGCTGGCGAGAAAACGGGTTTCGAGATCGCTTTCCTCGACGAACGGATAAGTCTTGCGCTCGTTGCCGACGAGTCCGAGACGGGTGTTGTAGGCTTCGATCGCCTCCTGGATGCGTCTCCGCGCCACTGCTGAGGGCGCAATGCGGAGGGCGAGGTCGTCGTGACCATCGCGCAGGACGAGGTACTCCCCTGCCGCAAGGGGGGTCACGAGCGCGGCCGCGAGGTCCGGTTGCAGGTACCCGAGGCCCCAGTCGGTCAAGAAACTCCACAGGGCCGGGGTCCCGTCCACTTGAAGCCAGACCTTGGACAGACCCTCCACGAACTGGATCCGTAGGGGCCAGTAGGCAAAGCCTCCCACCGAGCGGAGGTACGGAGCGGCTCGCCACGGTTCGTCGGGGTCGTTCACCGTGAACAGAGCCTCCCCTTGGCCCTGTTCTCCGCGGAATGTGCGGGATTCGGAGATGCCCTCGAGGCGCGTTACGAGCGCACTCAAGCTGACCCCATCGCCACCGTACACCACGCGTGCCCCGAGAACGCGTTTGTTGTAGACCCCGAGCCCTTCACCTTCCGTCCCCACCACGAATCGTCCCAGCTCTCCGGTCCACGGCGTGCGGTCCACCGTGAGGAGGAAGTCCTGAAACCCTACGTCGAGCTGGTCGTTGAAGCTCGCCTTGAGGGTGATGAAGTCGAGGGCCTTTCCCTCGATCACAGCGCGGAGGGTCTGGGTCAGCGCGGGCTGTCCCGGGGTGAGGTTCTCCCCAGCGAGAAGATCGGCTGCTCCCAATCCCAGCCAGATCGTCCACGTCTTCTCCCCGCTCACCGTCAGGTTGAAGCTCGGGGTCTGTTGGGCCCAACCGGTGAAGCACAGGAGGAACACACACACTGGCAGGAATCTTCGCATCACAACCTCACGGTAAACGACACGTGAACTGCGGGAGGAAGCACGGAATGGAGCAAGATCGCCCAGTCGAGATCCAACGTGCTCCAACCCACAGAGCCTCCGAACGCGACGCCGCTGGCGCCGTATCCGGCCCGGATGAGCAGCCAGTCCAGCCCGAACTCGGCGCCGATCGCGAACGCTGGGTCCGATCCAACACCGGTGAGGTCGAGGGCTACCGCTGCGGTCAGTCCCTGCCCGCGCACGGGGAGCGCGAGGCCGACCTGCAGCTCAGTGGGCCAGGACTCGCTCGGGACGGGTGCCTGAGCGGCCACGTTCCGCCACACGGCCCCGACGTGGATCGGTCCTCGCCAGAGGAGGGCAAGGTCGAGCGCTCCCCCGAGCCCGGAGACAGGAGAGACGGGGTGCAAGAGACGCATCCTCGCCCCGGCTCCCACCGGACCGAGCCGGACCCCGACTCCGAGAACAGCACCGGTGGTACGGAACGCAAGTCCGGGGGAGATGTCTCCCGCATCGAGGATGATGCCGGACGCGCCCACGCCGGACACGCTTACGGAAACCACCCCGAGATGGGCGGCGTCGAACACGCTCCCATAAGCCGAGCGGATCTGAACACCCTCGATCCAAGGGAGCCCGGCGGGGTTCGTGAACAGCGCCTCCACGGAAAGCAGGGCTACCCCGGCTCCTCCCATCCCCGAGCGGCGCGTCCCGACGGCGAGGTCGAACAGGATATCCCCTCCCACGAACTCTTGCCCCAACGCTCCTAGTCCCACCGTTGTGGCGAGAACCAGCGTGAAGCAGATGCTCACAGCAGAGGGCGCAGCGCGCGCCGAGGTACTCCGGGGCTCTGATGTGACGGCTCTCTGAGGGGCATGATCAGCTTGCAGACGCACGATCTCGAACGAGGCGCGCGGTTCGCGACGTTCGAAACCGTGCCACCGACTTCTGCTGCGCAGGTTCCCGCGGAGGTCGACCGCGGAAGTCCGGCCGTCTCCGCTCCATGTCGTCCGCAATCTCTCTGCGATCTCTGCGCCCTCGGCGGTGAGACGGCACATTCGGACTGCGTATCGCCTGAACAGGTCGGTGAGAGATCTCATCGCTGAACCACCACCCGCACGATCTCGGACTGGGCGCGATCGGTCACGACAACGGCGAGGTACAACCCGCTCCCCACCCGATGGCCGCTCGACGTGACGAGGGGCCACCGCGCCTCTCCCGACGAGGGGGGCAGAAGCTGGATGTAGAGGAGCCGCCCCATGAGGTCGTAGAGGTGGAGGCTTGCCCACTGGGTCCCCACTGGACAGTGGTAGGCGAACAGCGCCTCACGGGATACGGGGTTCGTGACGATGGCGAGGGTCGGCTTCTCCACCGAGGAGGGCTCGCCGATCAAACGGGCAGCACCGGGCACATCCAACTTACCTGCTCCCCAGGCGTGGTTGGGCGCGACTCCGACCTGGTGATCCGCCCGCGCTCCGGAGATCAGAGCATCCCTGATCTCGGACCAGGTCAGGTTGGGTCGGCGGGAGAGGAGGAGGGCCACGGCTCCCGTCACGTGGGGAGCCGCCATGCTGGTGCCGAGGAGCATGGTGTAGTCTCCTCCCGGCAGGGTGAGCCGTCCTGCCGGTGAAGCCTGGGCCGAGCGGGCAGAGGCGATCCACGCTCCCGGCGCAACCAGATCGGGCTTGATGCGGCCATCCCGGGTCGGACCACGGGAAGAAAACACGGCAAGCGCCCCCACGTCTCCTTCGCCGGTCTGTTCTCCGTTCTGCGAGACCCAGCGGTTCTTCGTGACGTAGGCGCCGACCGTGATCACGCGGAGGGCGTTCCCGGGCTCGCTGATCGTGGAGTTCGTGTCTCCTTCTCGGAACTGACCTGCAGCGGGGTCCTCCACCCATCCATCAACGCGCCCGCCGGCAAGGGTTGGGGTCAGGGTGATGGCCCAGGTCGATGCCGGCGAAACATCGGTGAGGACGAGGTAGATGCGACGATCCGCGGTGAGGGGATCAGGACTGGATGAGTTATCGAGCCAGACTCCCCCCGAGGCGGTCGAAGCCCAACGCTGAGTCCCGGGGATGACGGTCACCGACTCGCCGCTTGGAGCGCGAACCTGGACCGAGAAGCTTGTCGTGCCGCTGTGCCAGAGGTGGACCGAGGCCGTGCTCTTCTCGACGTCGAGATGCCACGTAGTTGCCGACCCGACGGTGCCCCCGACGTGGATCTTGCGGTTCCCCTCGTTTCCCGCGGCCACCACCACCACCCGACCGGGGCGATCGATCAGGGCGTCGAGCATCTGCTCGAACAGGGAACTGCCGTCGTGGGGACCGCTGTGGCCACCGAGCGACAGGTTGACCACAGCCGGCTTGCCCAGCGTCTGCGCGGCCTCGAACACGAAGCGCACTCCGTCCACCACCGTGTCCTCGTAGAACGTCGTCTTCACGATAACGAGGTCGGCCTCGGGCGCTACGCCACGTAGGCCGGCGGTGCCTGACGAGCCGTCCCCCGCGGCGATCCCCGCCACGTGGGTTCCATGGCCCTGGGTGTCGCGGGTGGGAGGGAACCCACTCGCGATCGCATTCTCGATCTCTTGGCGGGAGAACGCGCGGCCGTAACGGGCCTCCGAGCCATCCGTTGCGTCGCCCCACCAGTGCGGAAACCCCGTCGCTCCGACTCCGGTCTGATCCCACAGCCACAGGATCCGCGACCCTTCCTCGAGTCCGTCCCCCGTGCGGTCTACGCGGAAGTCGCGATGGAGGATGTCGACTCCCGTGTCCACGACACCGACGATCACGTTTTGGCCGGTGGTCCGAGGAGATCCGTACCAGAGGGCGGTTGCCCCGGTCTCGGGCACCGAGAGGTCGAGAGAGGGGTACACAGGCCGGCTGGCCTGGACGTAGACGACCTGGGGGTCGACCGCGAGCGCCAGGAGGTTGCGGACCGCCACCTCGCCCGTGGCCAGCGTTCCGACGATCTGGTGGGGCCGGAACAGGGGGACTGACCTCGCCCCGTTGGCATCAGCCGTGAGGAGGAACACGCGAACGCGCTCTTCGCCCGCGACGTCGGTTGCGCCGAGCGCGACGAGGCCGGGCAACACCTGCGGTGACAGAAGCTGGGTCGGCCCGTCCTCGACCTGCGCGTACACGAACGCTCGCAACAGAGGGTCCAGCTTCTCTGGGCTGGCTAGAGCTGCAGCGCAGAACAGAAAACAGACGAAGACATACAGGAAACGAACCACAGCATGGCATTGTAGCCACCGGTTCTCGATCGAGCCAGGATCGTTGATCCCGGATGTGGGAGGGCTACAATGCATTGGTATGGACCGGCGTCCGATTCAGCCGCCCCGCACCCTGCGCAGCATCACGTTCCTCGTGATGCTTGTGATGATCGGGCTTCTCATTGCCCAGGCGTTCTGGCCCACCCAGCGCCGCCTGCTCGAGTTCACGTACTCCGACTTGTTGTTCCAGATCCAAACTGGGAACGTGGAGGAGGTCGTGATCCAGGGCTCCCGGATCGAAGGGTCCCTCAAGGCCGGAGAGATCCGGGGGTTCGTGGTGCAGGGGCCGCCCGAGGGTTCCGCCCTGTACACCGAGCTCGCCCGGGAGATGGACGAGCGGGGCGTTGTGTACCAGTTCCAGGCTCCGGGAGGGGCATCGTGGCTCCTGCCCCTTCTCGCGTACTCGCTGCCCGTGGTTCTGCTGGTCGTGTTCTGGATGTACATGATGCGCCGCATGCAGGGTGGAAGCGCATTCACTTTTGGCCAGTCGCGCGCCAAGCTCGTGGCCAAGGAGTTCACCAAGGTCTCGTTCAAGGACGTGGCGGGCATCGACGAGGTGTTGGACGAGGTGCGGGAGATCGTGGATTACCTGCGGGACCCCGGCCGGTTCGTGCGTTTGGGGGCGAAGATCCCCAAGGGGATCCTCCTCGTCGGCCCGCCGGGAACGGGCAAGACGCTGCTTGCCCGGGCGATCGCCGGCGAGGCGGGGGTGCCGTTCTTCTCCATCTCCGGGTCCGACTTCGTGGAGATGTTCGTCGGCGTGGGCGCGGCCCGGGTGCGGGACATGTTCCAGAAAGCGAAGGCGAGCGCGCCGTGCATCGTGTTCATCGACGAAATCGACGCTGTGGGCCGCAAGCGGGGCGCGGGCCTGGGGGGGGGACACGACGAGCGGGAGCAGACGCTGAACCAGCTCCTCTCGGAGATGGACGGGTTCGAGGGGAACGCTGGCGTGATCGTGCTCGCTGCCACGAACCGCCCCGACGTGCTCGACCTCGCTCTCCTCCGTCCGGGGCGGTTCGACCGCAAGATCGCAGTGCCTACGCCGGATCTGCACGGACGAGAGGCGATCCTCAAGGTTCACATTCGCGAGAAGAAGCTCTCCACCGATGTGGACCTCGCGCTCCTCGCCCGGCGCACGCCGGGATTCGTGGGAGCCGATCTCGAGAACCTGTGCAACGAGGCGGCGCTTCTCGCCGCGCGGCGTAACAAGGACCGCATCGAACTCGACGACTTCGACGAGGCTTTGGACCGTGTTCTCACCGGGCTTGCCCGCAAGGGGATGTACATTCGGGACGAGGAGAAGCTCCGCATCGCGCATCACGAGGCCGGGCACGCCCTTCTAATGAAACTCCTCCCCGACACCGGTCCGATTCACAAGGTGACGATCATTCCCCGAGGAACGGGCGCCCTTGGGTTTGCCCAACCTCTCCCCGAAGATCGGAGGCTGTGGTCGCGCACGCTCCTGCTCGATCACCTCGCGGTCATCCATGGGGGGCGGGCGGCGGACGAACTCGTGTTCAGCGAGCAGACGACCGGGGCCTCGGATGACCTGAAGAGAGCGACGGAAATCGCGAAGCGGATGGTTGTGGAATGGGGGATGTCGGAGGCGCTGGGCCCGGTCAACGTGGCGGCAGATCGGGTGAACGTGTTCCTCGGCGAGGAGATCGTGCGCGGCGAAGATCACTCGGAGGAGCTGTCGGCAGCGGTGGACCGCGAGATCCGCGTCATCTCGACCCAAGCGTACGAACGGGCGAAGGCCCTTCTGGCACGCAACCGCGAGGCCCTCGACCGGCTGGCCCAGGAACTCCTCCGCCGTGAGTCGCTCGATGGGCACGACATTGACGCTCTCCTCGCCGACCTCACCCTCGAACCGACGGGATGACCGGGTGGCGCCCTGCTGAGACGCGGCGGGGAGCGAACCGTTCGCGGTTGAACCCGGATCCTGCCCCGACAGCCGTAGGTCAGCGCTCCCCCTGGTCTGCGTCTTTCTGCGCCCTACGTGTCTTCGCGGTGGGGTTTGCGTGCTGCTGAGAGGCGCAGGATGATCTCCCCGAAGCGGGTGGCGATCCTCGGGGCCACGGGGTCCATCGGGACTCAGGCCCTCCAAGTCCTCCGCGATCTTCGTCGTGCCGGACACGCTTTTCAGGTTATAGCCCTCGCCGCGGGGAGGAACGTCGAGACGCTCGCCCCACGCGTTGTGGAGTTCGGCGTGCAGCGTGTGGGCGTTGCGGGGCCGACGGAGGCGGACAGGCTGAGGCAGTTGCTCCCCCCGATGACGGAGATCGTCCATGGGTCGGAGGGCCTGGCCCATCTGGCCTCGCTGCCCGATGTGGACCTGGTGTTGAACGCCGTCGTCGGAGCTGCCGGGCTCGGTCCGACCCTCGCCGCCCTCGACGCAGGGAAGACGCTCGCCCTCGCGAACAAGGAGTCGCTTGTCATCGGAGGGGAGCTTGTCCTCCAGGCGCGTCGGCGGCCGGATCAGATCGTTCCCGTGGACTCCGAACACGCTGCTCTGTTCCAGATCCTGGAGGGGAGGCGGCCCGGCGAGATCGAGCGTGCCTGGATCACGGCTTCGGGAGGCCCGTTTCGGGGTCGCTCGCTCGCTGACCTGTCCGCTGTGACCCCCGCCGAGGCGCTCGCCCACCCGGTGTGGCCGATGGGTCGGCGGATCAGCGTGGACTCGGCGACGCTTGCCAACAAGGCGTTCGAGGTGATCGAGGCCCGTCACCTGTTCTCTCTTTCCTGGGCGAGGATCGGCGTGCTGATTCACCCGCAGGCCCAGGTCCATGCCCTCGTCGAGTTCCTGGACGGTACGGTTCTCGCTCAGCTTGCTCCCCCCGACATGCGAATTCCCATTCAGTCCGCCCTCACTCATCCCAGCCGCTGCACTTCCTGTACCGAGCGGCTCTCTCTTCCCAAGCTCGACGTGTCGTTCGAGACACTCGTTTCCGGGCGGTACCCCGCGTTTGATGCGGTTCTTGAAGCGGGGCAGAGAGGGGGGACCGCCCCGGCGGTGGCCAATGCCGCCGACGAGGTGCTCGTCGAGGCGTTTCTGCGCGGAGAGATCCCCTTCACAGCGATTGCGGAAGGGATAACGACGGTGCTTGCCGATCATAGCTGTTATCCCGTCCAGAACATGGCTGACGTCCTTGATGCCGACAACTGGGCACGGGAGGAGGCACGAGAGGTTGTGGCGCGGTGGACGCGCAACGTATAAACTAGATCGCCATGATTACCAGCAAGCGTTTGGGGTACGGAGTGTGTGTGTTGTACGAGCTTGCGATCCGCGAGGATGGCTACCACTCAGCGCGCGACGTCGCTGAAGGGTATCGTGTTCCCGAAGCGTTTGTGCGCAAGATCCTTCTCGATCTGCGGCGATCTGGTCTTGTTACTGCGCAGAAAGGACGTACCGGCGGCTACCGTCTCGCCCATGCCCCGAAGGCGATCAAGCTTGGGCAGCTCATCAAGGCCCTTGAGCCCGAGACCCCGAACCTCGTCTACGGTCGGCAGCGTGGTGGCGGCTTCGTCACGGGACAGGATTGCCCTGTGGGTCCGTTCTGGAAAGGACTTGAGACGAGATTCACCCAGGCTTTCGCCGAGAGCACGCTCGCCGATGTCGTGAACCAGTCTCGTGTGCGACCCAAGAAGCGCGCGCCGGTGGCGAAGAAGGCCGCACCTCGGGGCCGGAAGAAGGCCCGCAAGTAGCCGTGCCCACGGCCGGGGAAATCCGCGCCGTTCTCCGTGAGGTCACGGATCCCGAGTTGGGGATCAACATCGTCGACCTGGGTCTCGTCTATGGGATCGAAGCTGACGGGAGCCGGATCCACGTGACGATGACGCTCACCTCCCCATCCTGTCCATTTTCATCTGTGTTGCATGCGCAGGTCGAGTCGGCTCTCCTCGAGAGGTTCGTCGGTCACGAGGTGGAAGTCACCCTGGTGTGGGAGCCTCACTGGACGCCGGAGCGGATGGCGGACGACGTGCGGCGCCGGCTTGGCACCCAGTGACCCGCGACCGGTGCGCCCTGTGCG
>DYGJ01000047.1:10061-13140 GCA_020724765.1 Thermotoga sp.
CGAGCGGGTGGGGGACCGTCGGTGCCCAGCCCTCGACAAAAGACGGTGCAGCCCATGTTGCGGGTCGCACCGCGGAAAACTCGTCCGGTGCCCGTCGGATTGCACGTACGGACGCCAGGCTGAGGAACGGCTGCGCGAGAAGCGCGCGCAGGAGCTGCAGCGGGCGTGGGCTCTCTGGTACCGCGACCTCGCTTCCGCGGGGAGCGAGGGCCTCTGGCCTCACGTCGAGCTTCTCGCCGAAGCCCTGGCCACGCTTCTCCATCGGGGTCTGGCCACCGATCCCGAGGTTGAGGGGGCGCTCCGGCACCTCGATCAGGCCCTGTCGCCGGTGGTCCTCGTCTCTACCCCCCCGTCTCCGTTGGGGCGCGCCCTCGCGGAGGAGGGGTTCCTCCCGCTGGTGAAGGAGGGGAAGTTCGACCGCGAGAAGCTGAGGAAGGTCGCGCATGCGCTTTCCGATTGGCTTGCGGCCTACCGGTCCGACGATCCCCTTCGGTTCGTACGCGGTCTCCTTGGCCTGTTCCCGCCACGGCCCCAACAGCCGCAAGGGCTCATCGTGCGTCCGCCAGGGAGCGCGTAACCCCGAACACCCAGGCCAGACCTGCGTAGAGGGCGATTCCGAACGGCACGCCGGTGCCCACCGTGACCCACGGCCCGTGGGGGATGAGGAGCGGCTGGACGAGGATCAATCCTCCCGCCATCCCGCCCACGGCGAGGAACAGCTGAAGGGTCTTTCGAACCGGGATCCATCCCGGGCACCGCCGCCACAGCAGAGCCCCGAGGAGCAGCGCGTTCACCCAACCCGCCACGCCGGTGGCGAGGGCGAGGCCGAACGTGCCCCAGATCCCCACCCACCACAGGTTGAGTCCGATGTTCACCGCGAGGGCCACGGCACCGGCGAGGACGGGCAGCAGAGGCCGGCCGAGGGCGAACCACGCCCGGGAGAACAGGTACACCAGCGCGTACGCCCACAGTCCGCTCAGGTAGGCGGCGAGCGATGCGTAGGTGCGTGCCGTGTCGGCGGCGGTGAACGCGCCGCGTTCGAACAGAACGGTCAAGATCGGCGTCCCGAGGATGAGCAGGCCGGCGAGGGCCGGCAGGACGAGGGCGGCGGTGACGAGGAATCCCCGATCCAAGGCGCGTCGAAAGCCGTCGTCGTCCGCCTGGGCGGCGAGGCGGGCCAGCCAGGGCAGGGCCGCCGTGGTCACGGACACGGCGAGGATTCCTAGTGGGAGCTGGAACAGCCGCATCGCGTACTGAAGGGTGGCGATCGAGCCGGGGATCAAGTAGGACGCGAGGCGGTTGTCCACGAGCGTGTTCAGTTCGGCCACCACGAGCGCGCCGAGCGCGGGGAGAAGCCGCCACGCCACCTCGCGGAGCGCGGGGTGGGGAGGCCAGATGCGCCACGGGCCGCGGATGATCCTCCGCAGCGGGGGCAGGAGGAGGAGCGTCATGCCTCCTCCCCCGAGGAGCGCGCCCAGGGCGAGGCCGAGGATCGGCGGTTGTACGAGCCGGGCCAACGCCGCCGCCCCGAGAATCATCCCCACGTTCAGTACAGCGGGGGCGAGCGCGGGCAGGAAGAACCGGCCGTGGGCGTTGAGGACCCCTCCCGCCAACGCGCCGACCGAGATGAACCCGATGAGCGGGAACAGCCACCGGGCGAGGGTCACGCTCTGTTGCATCGTCTCCGGGTCGAATCCCGCGGCGAGCACCGGCAGATACGCTGGTGCGAACAGGGCACCCAGCACGCACAGAACGGGGAGGAGCGCCAGAAGATACACGAGCGCGGAACGGGCGAGGGCTTCGCCTTCTCCCCTCTCCCGAGCCCGGGCGTACACGGGGAGGAACGCCGCAGCGAGCCCCCCCTCTCCGAGGACCTGACGGAGGGCTTGGGGGATGTACAGGGCGACGAGGAACGCGTCGTACCCCGCCGAAGCTCCGAACGCGTACGCGATCGCCGCGTCGCGGACGAGCCCGACGAGCCGCGACACGACGGTTCCGCCTGCTCCGCGAAACACATTTCCAAGGAACGACCCTCCGCCAGCTGTCTCCGGGCCGGGCGGAGAGCCGGGCGGCGTCTCGTGTTCAGGTGGGCGCTGGGAGTCCGTTGCGTCCCCCAACGCTGGGCTACGCGGCCGGCGTGACCGTCAGCTTGACGGTGGCGGTGATGTTCTCGTAGAGGAGGAGTTCTACCTGGTGCTCGCCGAGCGTCTCCACGGTCTCCATGCGGATCCGATCGGGATCGAGCTTCACCCCGAACCGATCCTCGATTTCCTTGGCTACGTCCTGTGGCCGCACCATGGCGTACAACTTGTCCGCGTCGTGCACGCGGCGGGTGAAGACGAACTCCGCGCCGGTCAGCTTGTCGGCCAGGGCGTGGGCCTGGGTGTGACGATCCGCGAGCTCGGCCTCGTAGCGGGAGCGAAGCTGCCCGAACCGGGCCAGCTCGTGGGGCGTGGGGACCACGCCGAGTTTTCGAGGCAGGATGTAGTTGCGGGCGTAGCCATCTTTCACCTCGACGACGTCGCCGGGAATCCCCAACCCTGCCACCTCACGGGTCAACAAGACCTTCACCTGAAATCCCTCCTTATCGCTTGCCACGGCGCCCTCGCTACCCAACCCACCGCAGCAACGCGGAGTTCGCAGAGGTTCGAACCAGCCTCGGATCTGGACTGAACGCCAGAACCGGCTTCCCCCGCGCCTCGGCGGTGACGAGGTGCCTCACCTTGACCGGCCAATGGTAGAGGCACGCTGTCGGAAGTTCAAACGCCGCTATACTTCTTCTCGCTGAACCGAGCGAGGTGACGATGAAGTTCGATCTCGAAGCGCTGCGGGCGGAGCCCGGCCGCTCGTTCAACCTGAGCCAGGACGTGGACCTTCCAGACCTGGAGGGTCAAGGGGAGACCCTGCGCGTATTGGGGCCGGTGCACGTGGCGGCCACCGCGATCTACCAGGAAGGGGAGTTCATTCTCAGGGTGGCCGTGCGAGGCCGGGTCCGTCGCACGTGTTCCCGGTGTCTCGTGGATCTGGTGGAGGATGTAGCGGAAGAGGGGGCGCCGGAGGTTTACCCCGCAGAGGTCGA
>DYGJ01000048.1 GCA_020724765.1 Thermotoga sp.
AGCTCCACCGATCCGAGCAGGGCCGCGACCCCCAGCCCGGCGAGCCGTTCCTGCATGTAGATGAGGAGTCCCAGGCTGAGTCCGGCCTTGGTGAGCATCGCCGGTCCGAGGTACCGTCGCACCTTCGGGTCAGCCTTCGAGATCACTGCGCCCACATAACAGCCGCCGGTCTTCCCGAGGATGCGGAACACGATGTACACCGCGGCGATGTACCAGTTCGCGACGAGCACGCGCAGGTCGAGCCCCGCCCCGGCGAGAGTGAAGAACGCCATCAGCACGGGCACGTCGATCCGATGGATCACCTTCAGGATGTCCTCGTGGAGCAGGTTCGAGATCACCACGCCGGTCGTCATCGTCATGAGGAGGGCGGACATCCCGAGGTACCGGCTGAGCCCAGCGTTGAGGAACACAATCGCCGCCACGAACGCCAGGATCTCCAGGTCATCGCGAATGAACCGCAGCGCCAGTGCAGAGAGGAGACCGATCCCGAGTCCAAGGCCGATCGAACCGCCCACCTCGAGGAGCGGGGGCAAGAGGTACGCGACCTGAAGCGCGTTCGTCTCGACCCCCATGCTCAGGACAAGGCCGACGGACATCCCTACGGCGGTGATGCACCAGATGTCGTCCGCGGCGATCGCCCCGAGGAGCGTGCTCGTGAACGGCCCCTTAGCGCGGTACTCGCGGATGACGGCGAACGTGGCGACGGGCGTGGTCACGGTGGCGAGCGAGGCCAGGGTAGCGGCGACCACGAGCGGTTGCCCGAGGAGGTAACGCATCGCGAGGTACACGAGGACGAACGTCGCCGCGGCCTCGCAGATCGAGATGATGAAGATGCTTAGGCCAAGGCGCTTCATCTTCCGCCACACGAGCTCGGCCCCGATGACCATCGCCACCATTCCCACGCCGAAGTCCTTCAGGGGCATCATGCTCTCCTGAAGCGAGACCGGCACGACCCGCAACACGGACGGGCCCAGCAGCACGCCCGCCAAGACGTAGCCGGCAACGGCGGGGAGCCGGATCAGCCGCGCCAGGCGTCCGCCGACGTACCCTACGAGCAGGAGCACGCCCATTGCCAGTACAGGGCTGTTGATCTCGATCATGCTCACGCCCTCCCCCGCGATCCCAGCCCCAGGGCTACGCCTGAGCAGCGCACCCGGAAATGCGACGAGAGAGGAAGAGGACCTTCGCGCACCACCACACCATGACGTTGTGCCATGTCTGACTCCTTAGGTGCGATCGGGAGGCAAGAGAAGACCCTGCAGGGCAGGGCGATCGCGGGACTCCTGCCGTCCTCAGATCGCGGCAGGAGTCATCAGCCCCTTAGGGGCGGTTCACGGGGGACTCCATCCCCGAGATTGGAGCGAGTGTACCCAGCCTGGCGGAGCGGCACAACGGGGACGGTGTCCAGGAGGAGACTACCACAGGTACTCTCGGGATGGGAAGGGCTACGCCACCGGGCCGATGGACCATTCGACTTTCCAGCCCCGCGCCGGGGCCTCCGCGAGGAACCGCGCGCCGGGGAGGGCGCGCTCGATCGGGGTCGCCCCGGGTGGGATTTCCCCGCGCACGGCGTGGGCCAGCACGATCGCGGCGTGCCACCCGGTGAGCTTTTCCATCGCCCGGAACCCCGTCGCGGGATCGTAGCGGTCGACGAGGTTCACCCAGGCCTCGGTCGGGCGGCCGTCGAGCCTCCCCCGCGCCCGGACGTGCATCACGCACACGTCGCGAACTTCCGGGTCTGAGAAGGAGCGGTCGAAGAGGGAGATCAAGAGGTCCCGAGGGACGACCGTGGCGTCGCCCATGGGGATCGGCTCCCGGCCGAACAGCCCCAGGGTGCGGAGACTCTGGAGGAGATGGGCGTGGCCGGGGTAGCGGAGCGTCTTGTTCTCCAAGACGCGCAGCTTCCCGGCGAACGTCCACGGCATGGTGGACAACCCCCCAGAGGTCACGAACGCCTCCAGCTTCCCCAGCGGGGGGATCTCCAGCTCTTCGAGGTCGGCGAGGGCGGGGACGGGCGTGACCTCTCCCCCGCGGAGGAAGTACGCCTCGCCCTCGTACTCGTTGACGAGCCCTTCGGCGCTGAAAAACAGGGCGTAGTTCCACGGCGGCTTCGGGTCCTGCGGGAGGCCCCCGTCGTAGATCCGGACTTCCTCAGCTTCGTCGAGGAGGTCCATCGCCGCCAGTGCGAGGGTTACGTTCATCCCCGGTCCCATCCCGCAGTCGGGAACGAGGGAGATCCCTGCCCTCTTGGCGTCGCGGTCGAGGGAGAGCTGCTCGCGGACGATGCCTGTGTGGCCCCCGAGGTCCACCATGTGCGTCTTCGTCTCGATCACGAGCCGGGAGAGGCCGAGGTTGAACCGGTACGAGGCGGCGGAGAGGAGACCATCGGCATCCGCCAAGAGCGGAGCAAGGGTCTCCGGCTGGGAAGCATCGCCCTCTGCTGCGTTGGCCACGTGGCGACCCATGAGCCGGTTCAGTCGCTCCGCCCCCGCGCGCGCAATCGCGACGTCGCGGTCGACGAGCGTGATCCGCTCCGCCTCGCCGTGGCGAGCGAGGTCGTACGCCGCCGCCACGCCCTGCCGCCCTGCTCCGATCACCACGTACCGGTAGCCCACTGAGACCTCCTTCAGATCCTTAGCTCTGCGTTCCGATGATCCGACCTAGCTCGCGGTTGAGCCAGCCCCGGAGGGGCTCCTCTACCGGGATCACGTCCTGCCACGCCGGGTTCTCGAAGAACTCCTCGTAGCGGCACACCGTGGCCTCAGCGAGCGACCGGGGCCGGTGGGCGAGAGGATATCGGTCGTGGAGGTGAAGAGGGTAGTTCGCCAGGGGCGGGAGTTCCCCGATCTCTTCTCGATCGAGCGCGGAGAGGACCACCCCCGCGAGCACGGTCTGGTGAACGAAGACCGCGTAGCGGCCATCTGCACGGTAGAGCTCCACCAGCCGAGGGTCTTGGTACAAGCGTTGGAATGTCGTTGCCCACTGGCCGAGTACCCCACGACCAGGAGCCACCGCGAGGAGCCCGGCGTTGAAGTAGGGCCGGATTGGGACCTCGTCCACCGACGACTCCATCGGGAACAAGCTCTCCTCGGCGATTGAACATGCGCGGTAGATGAGATCCCAGAACGGCGTCACCGGATCGGATAGGCGCGAGCCGATGAGCGCCAGATCCACGGGGCGGGCAGCGAACGCCTTCCCGGGCGGGAGTGCGAGCTCGTTCGGTTCCCGGAGGACGAGGGTGCCTGAGTCCATCCACACGAGCGTCCCTCGGCCAGCGACGCGGGCTTCAGCGGCGCCAGCGACAACAGCCTTGACCCCAAACGGGAATGCGGCCACTTCTGCGCTGACATCGAATGGAACGACCTCAGCCCCGGCGGCGTTCAGCCCGTTCTGGACGTCCTTCGGCAGGGACGTCGCACATGGAACCATGGTCCAGATCGGGCTCTCTGCGAACCTCCCCGCGAATGCGCGGATGCTCCGGGCGAGGAGAAGCGCCCGCCGTCCGGCAGGAGCATCCTCGGCAAGACACGCGAACACGAAACCCGCCAACTTTCCCCCCCTTCTCTGGGTTACCTGAACCCTGGCGCGTGCGAGAGCATACCCCGTAGCGCTTTCTCTCACCCCCATGAGGTCTGCTTTCAGGATCGGTACGGATTTACCGACCCGGTTGCCCTTGTATGAGCACGCATGCCCCATTGGCGGGGCAGGAGTAGGGGGGATGCTCAGGACACTATCCTGCTGCGCGTAGCCACCAGGACGAGAAGCCGGCCGATGCTAGGACAACGCGTGGAAGATGACGCCTTACCCCACGCCAGCTTCGGAATCGGATCATCGGCGCACAGCATTGCAGACCCGTGAGGGTTGGTCTTGTGGCACAGGGTCAGGTGATCGAGTCCCGGACCTCGTCGTTGTACTGGGAGCGGGAACCCACGTGCCCCGCCGGTCTCAACTGCTGACCCGTCCCTAAGGGCGGGTGAGCACCTGCCTGCCGTCCCCCTCCACCAACGCCTTGTAGGCGACCTGAGTCTTGCCCGCGTAGTCCCCGCCGCGGTCGAGAGCGAATCCACGACCGATAAGCGTCACCACCTGGCCCGAACCCGTGCTGGCCATTTCCTGCCCCACGCGTCGCAGAAGCTCCGGTGCTGTGCCGGGAACCGTGCTGCGTCCGTCGGTGATCAGGTGAACGTACGCCGGAACGTTCTCACGATGCGCAAGCTTCAGCAGTTGAAGGACGTACTCCACTGAGCCGTGTGAGCTGCTCTCGGATAGGAGGCCGATGAGGTGCAACGCACCGGTCCGGCGACGGGTCTCATCGACTGCCTGGAGGAACGGGGGGGCTTCAGTGAAGACCCCCTTCCTCATGGCGTCCTCGATACGCACCTCATCTTGAGCGACAACGCGCCCCGCGCCAATGTTCAGGTGCCCCGCTTCTGAGTTCCCTTTCCGTCCGGGGAGCAGCCCCACCGCCTCCCCTGATGCTTCAAGCGCTCCCCGCGGCCCTGAGGAGAGCTCGTCCCACAACGGAGTCTTGGCGAGGGCAATCGGGTTCACGTCTGCGCCGCTGGGCAGCCCCCAGCCGTCGAGGATCACCAACAGGATACGGTCTGCCCTGGCATTTGCGTCGAGCAGAAGCGATCGTCCCGTCATGACTGCTGGCTGTTCGAGTCCTAGCAGAGCTAGGATGGTGGGGGCCACATCTGCCAGTGCACCTTCCTGGGCAACTGGAGGTCTCTCTCCGCCTGGGCCAATAACCAGGAACGGAACAGGACTGGTGGTGTGGCTGCTGTTGGGTGGGCCGCCTGAAGCACCCGCATCCTCAAGCAGGCCGTGGTCTGCTGTTATGACGGTCCAGTAGCCGCTTTGTTTCGCCGTGTCGAGGATTCGGGCCAGGGCTCGGTCAACCGCCTCTGCACACTCGATCTTCGGTTCCAGGGAGGCGGCGTGGCCCAGAATGTCCCCTGATGCGATGTTGACAGCGGCAAACTGCGGCTTCCCAGAGGAGATCTCGGTGGCCAGTGCTTCCGTCAACATGGGAAGGGACCGCAGCGGATCTTTCAGAAACGACGGAACTCGGCGGTCAACCTCTTTCGGGAAGGGCTCTGCACGGCCTCCGCTCAGGAAATACGTCACGTGCGCGTACTTCTCCTCCTCTCCTACCCGGAGCTGGGCGAACCCGTGACGGCTGATCACCTCTCCCAGCGTGTTGGGTACGTCCTGCGGCGCGAAGGCCGGCCGCAGGTGGCGCAGAGCCGGGTGGTAGAGGGTCAGCGGCACGAAGAATAGAGGATCGAGCGGCTGCCGTGGAAATTCTCGGAAGCTCCGGCTGGTGAGCGCTTGGGTCAACTGGATCTCGCGCTCGCCACGCCGGCAGCAGAAGATAACTGCATCCCCTGCTTGGATACGCCCTACAGGTCCACGAGGTTCCACGAGCACCAAGGGGGGCAGCCAGTACTCCGTTTCACCCTCGTGGAACCTTCGCTCGACGGCTTCGGCCATCAACTCCGCAGACGGTTCAAGCACGGGACCCTCGCTTCTCCTGAACGGCCTCTTCCCCGAGTCTCACCAAACACCGGTCAAGATCAGCGATGTTGGGGGCGACGGGTTCATTGTCCACAAAGACAACCTGTCGGCCTTGACCCATCGCGGTGCGTGCTCCAACGTCCACTCCTGCTGCTTTCAGCTCGGTGAGCAGGATATCGAACTCCGGTGCCTGGGCTAGATCGCGGCGTAGTTTCTCCCTATTCGACAGGTGCGCTGATGTCCCAACGACCCGACACCGCTGGTGTTCCTCCAGATACTCGACGAGATTGGGCAGAATCGCGGAAGGTGCGGTCACAGCGAGGAACACGCGCGCTCCCTCGACGGCCCTCTCGGGACGCGGCCTGAATACCGTGCGGAAAACCGGGATGCGCGGGTTGATCGCTCGGATCTCTGACTCCATCGCGTCCACCTTGGCTTCATCGGCCAGCGGCTGTTCGCATCCTGTGATCACGACAGCGTGGCTTCGCAGGATCCTGTAGGGACCGAAAAAGCCTCGCACGTACTCAAGTGGCTGGTGAGCTCCGACAATCAGAACCTGCCGGTTCACACGGACCGGCGGCGAGGTCGCGCCACTGCCATCGAAGATGGCAATGTCGAGGTCGGCTTGCTCCGCGATCCGCGCCCCTTCAACCACGTTGCTGAGAAACGGCTCTCCTCCAGCCATTCCACCGCCACATCGGCGGCAACCGATGACCAGAACCCGCGTCATGTAGGCGTGTCCAAAGCACCCTGAAGCAGCGTGGAAGCCCTTGTCCGCATACTGGATGAGCTCACCTACGTCCATCTGAAGATCCTGGCCACGCAGGATCTCTGGTTCTGCAGGTCCGCCTCGACCCATGGTTACGATCCCCACACGCCACCTATCTTTAAGCACTCGTGCGGCATGTGCGGCGATCGCCGTCTTGCCCGTGCGCTTTCCGGTTCCTACGACGCTGAGCGAGGGGAGCGAAGTGCTCTGCAGTTTTGGGGGAGTGAACGCGAAGTCCTTGCCCACGTACCTAACGCCCATGGCAAGAAGGTGGCTCGCCATGGCGAATCGCTCGTAGTAGCCGACCACGGGCTCATCCGACAGATCCACCGCGACCTCAGGGGCGAAAGTTTCCAGCGCTCTGTGCAAGGAGCTGAGGAGGTCTCTCTCATGAACAACGGGTACCGGCAGGGCCTGAAGGTCACTTTCGGAGCCGACCTTCTCCGTACCTCCAAGGAACACGGCCCCTACGATGGTGTAGTCCTGTGCGAGTGAGTCCAGAGCCCAGCTGACCACTGGCAAGTAGTGCTCTCCGTCAATCAGGGCTATGGCTCGAGGTCTGTGTGATGTCTTTGCCTCCATAGATCACTCCTTAGGAATCGAAGAAGATCGCCCGCCGAATACTGAGACCAACCTGTCTCCCCTCGTGTAGGTCGCTGTCGGTTGAAGCGTCAGCGCGCCATTCGACCCCGTCTACGTCCACACGCACGTCGAGGCGCGTGCCGAGGAACGTCGCTCGTGTGATGGTTCCTTTCACCTCACCCTCTTCCAGAGGAAGGATCGCCACGTCCTCCGGCCTCACAAAGAGCGTTCCCTTGGCTGGGAGGACCCGGCCTGCATGAGGTCGGACCCGACAGCGATAGCGCGTCCGTGCTGGGCCGGTTGACTCGGCCACGCCTTGTCCGGCGGACTCATCTTGAAGCACGACGGGGACAAAGTTCGCCAACCCGATGAAGTCTGCAACGAATGGATCTCTCGGCTCTCCGTAGATCGCCGTGGGAGAGTCAACCTGCACCACGCGCCCACGATTCATGACAACCACGCGGTCAGACAGCACCATGGCCTCAGCCTGATCGTGCGTCACGTAGACCATGGTTACCCCAATCTGACGGTGCAGATCCATCAACTCGAACCGCATCTTCTCGCGGAGCTTGGCGTCCAGGTTGGAGAGGGGCTCGTCCAGCAATAGGGCAACGGGCTCCATGACGAGTGATCGGGCAAGCGCCACACGCTGTTGTTCTCCCCCCGACAGCTGTTCCGGGTAGCGCTTCTCAAGTCCTTCGAGGCCCACCAACGAGATGGTATGCTGGACCTTCTGACGTAGATCTCGCTTCGGAACCCGGCGCAGCTTGAGGGGGTAGGCAACGTTGGCGAACACGTTCATGTGAGGCCATACAGCGTAGTTCTGGAACACCATGCCCAAGTTGCGGCGCTCTGGGGGAACGTTGTCTTTCGCCGAAGAGACCACCTGGTCGCCGATCAGGATCTCACCAGAGGTCGGCCGATCGAACCCGGCGATCATCCTCAAGGTAGTGGTCTTGCCGCAGCCCGAAGGGCCAAGGAAACAGATGATCTCGCCATCGGCGATGTCCAACAGCGCATCATCCACTGCGCGAACGCTGCCGAACAACTTGGACACGTGACGCAACGATATGCTTGCCATGGCTCCCTCCTCAGGCAGCAGTAGTACGCGCCCCTACGATCTTCCTCATGACCATGTTCGTCACCAGGATGACCACGACCAACACAGCTGCCAGAGCAGAGGCGATATGGAAGTAGCCCGCATCCTGGAGGTCGAACAGCGCAACGCCGATTGTTGGCGTGTAGGGACCGTAGAGCAAGATGGACATCGTCAGCTCCCGCAACGTCGGAGCGAATACCAGCAGCCAACCCGCGGTCAAGCCCGGGCGAATCAGCGGGAACACGACATCCCGGAGCGTTCGGAACAGCCCGGCCCCGGAGATGCGAGCAGCCTCTTCCATAGAAGGATGCACTTGAACCAGTGATGCGGCGATGTTTCGATACGCGTAGAACGTGTAGTGGGCCAGGTACGCGACGATCAGGATGCCAAAGGTGTTGTACAGGTTTACACCGTAGCGGCCCGACCAAGCGAGGATCATGGCAAGAGCGAGAACCGTTCCTGGGATGGCATTGGGGAAGGTGACCAGTGCATCGACTGCTTGTCTCCCTCGCACTTTGGCCTTGACCACGATGTAGGCGAGCGCTGCTCCCAGAAGGACAGCCGCAGTGGCGGAAGCGACCGCCAGGATCAGGCTGTTGAGGATCGCTGTTCTAGTCAAAGGAAACTCGAATAGGATGTACTGGTAGTTGCGGAGGGTGAGATTGCTCGCCTGTAACGGGAGCCCCCAAGCCTTCAGGAACGAAGTGATGAAGAGCGCCACAATCGGGGACATCGTGGTCAACGCCATGAACAGGTGCACCACAGCGGCAAGGGGATAGCGGAAGCGGCCCAGCTCCACACGGGTCGGTCGGACGCTCTTGCCGGAGATGATGGCGGCACCGTGCTGCCGCCGGAGGATCCACCGGTTGCCGAGGATGAGCACTCCCGCTAGAGCCAACAGGACTACGGATAGGGATGTGGCCAGCTGGATGCCCGCCATGTCGCCTTGGAGGACATAGGCGTAGATGCGCGTTGTCAGAACGTAGATGCGAGCGCGCATTCCGAGAAGAGCGGGGACGCCGAAGTTGGAGGCTGTGTAAAGGAACGCCAACATCATCCCCGCGGCGATGCTGGGGATGACCAATGGGACTGTGATATCTCGAGCGACGCGGGCAGATCGCGCCCCGCAGATGCGGGCTGCCTCCTCCAGAGAGGGGTTCATCCGCTCCAGAGCTCCACGAACGGCGAGGAAGACAAACGGGAAGGTGTAGAACCCCATGACCATCACCATCCCGCCGAAGCTGTAGATGTTGAAGAGAGGTGTTCGTGTCCCCATGAGCGACATCCACAGTTGGTTGATGTACCCCGCTCTTGGGGCGAGCAGTTGTGTCCAAGCCATCGCGCCGATAAGCGGCGGCAGCATGTAGGGGAGCAGGCAGACGATTTCCAGGAAGCGGCGTCCTGGGAGATCCGTTCGGGCGACCAGCCACGCCAGGGGGACACCCAACGCTGCCGCGACAATCATGCTCCAGAACCCGAGAACCAGAGTATCCCAGATGGGTTGGTAGTTGCGCGTTGCCGAGAAAACGTCGATGTAATTGCCGAGAGACAGCGCTCCATCGCGGATCAGGCTTCGGTAGAATAACGCTACGAGCGGAAGGGCGACGGCGAGGAGCAGCACCGCAATGGCCAACGCGCCGCACGCCCGCGCCGTCACATTGGGTCCCCAGAAACCGCCCGTTCGTAGGGTGCTCCCAGGTGTTGGTCTCTGCATGCCAAGTCCTCCCATTTCGACCAGCGCGCCTGATGTAGAAGAGAGCGGGGCCCTAGCGGCCCCGCTCTCCCCGACCCAGTGCTACTCGATGAGTATCCTCAGGTACTCACGGCTGAAGAAGTCCTTATTGGTCTCGATCTCACGGACTGTGTACGGCATTACCGAAGCCATGAGATCCGTGAGGGTGGGTGCCCCCACGGGCCCCGGAACGTCCAGCCGAACCGGCAGGTACATCCCGAGTTCGACCAAGGCCTGTTGCCCCTCGACAGATAGAACGTAGCCGGCAAACGTCTTCGCTGCTTCCAGGCTCTGACTTGTGGACATGATCCCCACGGGGCTCAGCAGGAAGATGGGACCGTCCTCCGGATACACCATTCCGATCGGAAGTCCGAGCGCTTGCTGTTCGCGTACGACGTTGTCAAGGGTGAGCCCCACCATGTACTCACCCGCGATGACCGCAGCTGCAGCCTCGCTGTTGCCTCGCACGACTGCCATCTCGTTCTCGCGCAGCCCGTGGAAGTACGAGAGGCCGTACTCCATCCCGAGTACGGCGGCAGCCACCACATTCGAGCCCGAATACTCCGGGTTCCCCGTGACCAACTCTCCCTTCCACTTCGGGGCAAGAAGATCCGTCCACCGCTGTGGGGGATCGGTCACGAGGTTGGTGTTGTAGGCGATCACCATCGTGAACACCCGCCCCCCTGCGTAGTACCCGTCAGGGTCCACCAGGGCTGCTGGCACACTCGCCGCTTCCGGCGGAAGGTACTTGTAGAGCAGATCCTGCTTCTTGAGGTCCTCGAGGTAGGTGTAGTCGGCCACCCACACCAGGTCGGCCAGGATTCTTCCAGCCTCCCTTTCGGTTGCGATCTTGGCCGCAATCACACCGGTGCCAGCCCGGTAGATGTCAAGCTTGATATCTGGATATGCAGTCTCGAAAGCCTTCTGCAGTCTGGTGACGATCTCGATCGGCACTGACGTGTACAAGAGGACGGTGTCTCTCGCCATCAGCCCGAATCCAACCAGGAGCATTAGCCCGCCCACCATCAGCATTGCAAGCCTCTTGGTCATCTTCTCCTCCTCTTCAGGTAGTCGTGTCCTGTTGTCGTGCACGTTGCTGGTACTCACGGCGCTGCTGTTTCGGCCCGTTTTCACCCCCTCGCACCATCAAGGAGCCGTGCAAGCTCCGCCAGGCCAACCTTTGCCGTGCGCGTTCCAGGCGGAGTCGCACCCTCCACCGTGACCACCCCGGAGAACTCCCGGCGCAGGAACCTCAGCGCACGCGGAGTGATGGGGGAGCTGCCCTGATCCAGTGGAAGGTGTGTGCGTCCTTCTGTGACGTTGCTCACGTGTATGTGACAGATCATGGGACCGCAGAGGCGGATAAAGGCGCTCACCGTGTTGGCACCCTTCAGCCCAGCGTGTGCCAGATCCAAGCACATCTGAACGGACTTGCTTCCGACAGAACCGACAAGCCGATGGGCATCCTTGGGTGTGGTGATCAGCTCTCGCGGCCGGGGCTCCATGTTCTCCACAGCCAAGACCAGTTCGTAGTTCGCTGCGTGGCGGCCCAGCTTCGCTAGCGCCTCGATCAGATCGGGCCAGTACTCTTCCGGATCATCCTTCCCGGACGACAGCCGACCCGGGTGAACGACCATCACGGAAGCTCCGACTGCGCGGGCCAGGGATAGTGCTCGAACGCACTCCTCAAGAGATAGCTTGGCGATTCGTGCGTTGCGGGAACAGAGGTTGAGGTCCATGGACGGGCCGTGGAGCGCGTATTGGAGAGGCACGCGTCCCAGCTCACGCCGCAGCTTGGAGGTGGGGCCGTCGCGCCAAGCGTGCTCACTCCAGATCTCCAGTCCCTGATACCCCAACCGGTGGGCTTCGCGTGCAGCCGAACCCAGGCTCTCCGACCAGAGCAGCCGCGATGAGAGGAACCGCCTCGCACCCGAGGAGGGGCGAACTTCAGTCGGCACCGAAGATCTCCTCTGCGATGCGATCGAAGTGCGCCTCCATCACGGCACGAGCGAGGGCCCGATCCTGAGACTTCAGGGTTGCGAGCAGACGTTCATGGCCTTCGAGCGAGCGCTCCAGGTACTCCGTCCGGAAGCGGATGAAGTAGCTCTTCACGGCGCGCCACAGCGGCCTGTCCATCTGGTCCGTCAGTTGGCAGACTGCCTGCTCCAACAAGGCATTGTCGGCTGCTTGGGCCAGGATGAGATGGAATCGACGGTCTGCTTGGAAGTACCTCTCGAGGTCATCCCGACGGGCTGCGTCTGTCATCTCGGCGATGGCGGCCTCGGCGTGCCTCAATCCTTCCGGCGTGATCAGCTGTGCGGCCAGTTCGGCCACGCCTACTTCCAGGATCCGCTGGAGCTCGAACACAGCGCGAAGACTGGCCCCATCGTGTGTGATCCCAGAAGCGCGGATGAGGAGCCAGACATCGCGGGATTGGACGTAGGTGCCGTCTCCCACGCGGCGATTGAGGATGCCCAAAGCCGTCAGGGCGCTGAGGGCCTCCCGAACTGAAGAACGCCCTACATCGAGGCGATCCGAAAGCGCGCGCTCACCGGGTAGACGGTCGCCCTCCAAGAAGGCCCCCGTTTGCAGGGCCTCGATCAGGTAGTCGAAAACCAAGCGTGACCGTCTGCTCTGCAGTGTCTTCGGTTTGGCCGCCATTGGTCTGACCACTTGCATGCTATGCGGCCGAACTGGGTCTGTCAAGCGGGTACCCTTGCGGTAAGGAGATCTGCCCTATCTTCCCGAGGACGCGGTACCAGCGAGAGAGAGCAGCCTCAGAAGGACATGTTCAGGGAAGCACGTGCGGCGGCAGCACCCCGCGACAGGGAGGATCCCCAACGCCGATCTATGGGGATGTCGCCTTCACGGGTGCCGATCGCGGACAGCGAGTCCACGTGCCGCAGGTCTACGGCTCCGAGGTCTCACTGCCCCTCTTGGCTTCTCAGCTTGCGGACCGGTTCCTTGACCTCGGCGCGGAGCTGGCCCTTCCCGGCCAAGCCCGCCTCGCGCCCGGGCAAGTGGAACGCCTGGAAGCCCTGCTCGCCCGCGCCCTGTGGGGGGTGTTCGCGGC
>DYGJ01000049.1 GCA_020724765.1 Thermotoga sp.
CATCTGGAGGGATAACCGGCCCTACGTACCCTTGACATCCTCATAGTTTGTTACGAAACCTGCAACCGTCAAACCGCCCAACCGAAGTCTCGTGATGAACCCCGACGCTGCGATCGCTTCCCTCACCATGCCCTCTCCCGCGCGGGGGAGAGGGAGGGACAGGGATGCGGACTTGGCTGCCTCTCGAACTCCGCGTCTTGTATGTTGGTCTCCGCGGTGGATTCGAGGTACGCCAAACATATACCCGTAAAGGGCGTTCGCCCCGGGAACAGCGGGTCGTGTAGAATGACGCCTGTCCACTAGGAGGTGGAAGATGAAACGGTCATTGGTGTGTGCGCTGTTCTTGATGCTCGGGCTCTCGCTGGCCCCGGCGTGGGGGGCAGAAGCGGGATCGGCGGGGAAACTTGGGGTAGGCGCGAGCTTCAACCTCGCGCTGGGAACTCCGGTGTTTGATCTGTTCTACGAGATCCCCATGGGGACTAACTCGGCAACCCGGTTCACGCTCGGCGTGCTGGCGTTCGCCCAAGGAGCGATGGCGTTCTCCGTGGACGCATCGTTCCTCATCACCCCGGCCCTCGAAGGGTTCAAGCCGTACTTCGGGGGCGGAGTCGGCGGCATCATCGTGGCAGCGGGGGGAATCGGAGGTATTGCCAACATCAGCCTCACCGTGAACGGGATGGCGGGAGCATACTTCGCCCTGTCCGACACGTTCGGGATCTACGGGCAGATTCGTCTCATCGGGATCGTGGATTTGGCCAATATGCAGATCACCGCCCTCCTCATGCCGGGGGTTGGCCTGTACGTCATGTTCTAGATCTACACTTGTTCAGACATTGGAGAAGGGGCAGGCCCATGGCCTGCCCTTTCTCGTTTGCGAGCGCGGCGTCCCCTGACCACGGGTGGAGCGTCCTTCCCCAGACCGAACCGCGCCCCTAACATCACCAGCATTGGAGAGGAGAGCACAGATGAAAGCTGTAGTCGGGTCGCTCGTCCTGCTGGGGCTCCTTCTGAGCCTGACTGCCTTCCTGCTCTGGATGCCCTCCATTTCCCCGGAGGTCGGCGACTACACCCGCCTGTGGGAGGCCCAGGACCGCCTTCCGGGGTCGCTCCGCGAGCTGGAGTCGCTCGCGTCCCGGGACGACGGCGTGGGCTGGCAAGCCCGGATCGTCCTCGGACGGTGGCACGCAGCCCAAGGCTTGCCGGTCGCTGCTGCTGACCAGTTCAGCAGCGCACTTGCGCTCTATGCGACCTCGGACCTCCGAGCTGAGCTGGCCCGCACCCTCGAGACCGCCGGCCGCGCAGCCGAAGCGCTTGGGGAATGGCAGCAGCTCCTCCCCCGCCGGGACGCGGTCCAAGCGGTCCTACGTCTCGAGCCCGACCCCGTGCGGGCTGCCTCTATGCTCACCAGAGGTGGGGCGCTCAGCGATGCCCTCTCGGTCATCGCGCCGATCGGCGGAACCCAAGCCGCGCTGGAGCGGGCACGGGCCCTCGCCGCAGCGGGCAAGCCCGACGAGGCGCTCGTGGAGTTCGAGCGGTACCTCGCTTCCTCGCCCGGCGACGCGGGAGTCCAGGTCGAATACGGGCGTGCCCTCGAGCGGGCCGGGGAGCGGGAGAAGGCCGTCGTTGCCTACCGAGCCGCCGGAGCGACCGGAGCCTACGCAGCGGGGCTCCTCCTCGAATCCCTAGGGCGGGAAGACGAGGCGACCGTCGCCTACCGGCAGTCCGCCGAGCCGGAGGCGAAGTGGCGCGCTGCCCGGCTCCTCGAGGCCCGCGGTCAGACCTCAGAGGCTCTGTCCCTGTACGGGGAGCTTGCCCAGGGCACCCACCGTGTGCGTGACGACGCTGCCCTCCGCCTCTACCTTATCTATACGCGGCGCGGCGAGATCGCCAAGGCGAGCGAGGCGGCCCGAGCCCTCTCCCCCGCCTTCGCCTGGCTCGTCGGGGTGTCCCGGCCCGTCCCTTCCCTTAGCACGGACCCCCGCCCTGCTTCTCCTGCCGCGGTGGCGCAAGCAAATGCCTTGATCGAGGCCTTTCCAGACGGCGATGGGAGACGATGGGCGGAGGTAGAACTGGCGATCGCCTCGACCCGCGGCTCCGCCCCGGAGCGGCTCGCCATTGGAGAGTGGTACGTTATCCAAGGAGACTGGCGAAACGCGTTCCGAGTTGGAGGAGCCGTTTTGGTCGCGGCTCCCTGCCCCCGTGCGTACCACCTGTCCTACCCGCTGGCGTGGTGGGACACCGTCCTCCGTTGGGCCGGGGTGTACGAGGTGGACCCATACCTCATTCTGGCGGTGATCCGGGAGGAGAGCGGGTTCTCCCCCACCGCCGTCTCCTCGTCCGATGCGCGGGGTTTGATGCAGCTCCTCCCCTCCACCGCCCGCTGGATCGCGGAGGACAAGCTCAAGATCCCGTACCGGGAAGCGGACCTGTTCTCCCCTGACTACAACATCCGGCTGGGAACATGGTACCTGCGGCACCTCCTCGACCAGTTCGAGGGAGACCTGGCCTGGGCCGTCGCCGCCTACAACGGTGGGCCGGGAAACCTCCGCCGGTGGACGGCCGGTGGAACAACGACCCCCGGAGACCTACCCGCCTTCCTCCACTCCACCGAGACCCGCGAGTACCTGGTGAAGGTCCTCGACTCCTGGCTCATCTACCGTTGGTTGTACGGGAGTTGACCTCCGCGGACGCGGCCCCACAACAGACCGTCGGGGGTGGCGTGAGAACCGTGCCCCCAGCCGGCACAGCGCTCCGGACAACCACACCCGCTCCAATCCGCGCCTCTTTCCCTACCCGGATCGGCCCCAGCAGCACCGCCCCCGCTCCGATCACAACGCCGTCTTCGATCGTGGGGTGGCGCTTCCCGCGCTTCCGCGACACGCCGCCCAGGATCACACCCGAGTACAGGTGTACGTTGTCACCCACCTCCGCCGTCTCGCCAATCACGACCCCCATCCCGTGGTCGATCGTCACCCGCCGGCCAAGCTGGGCTCCGGGATGGATCTCCACCCCCGTCACCGCCCGCACGCCGTGGGCAGACACCCGCGCCAGGAGCCGCAACCCATGGCGCCACAGCCAGTGGTTGATCCGGTGCAGCCACACCGCGTGCAGTCCGGGATAGCAGAGGAGAACCTCCAGCCAAGACCCCGCTGCCGGGTCGCGGGCACGCATCGCCGCGATGTCCTCGCGGACCCGGCTAAACATCCGCTCCTCCTTGAGCCCGGAACAACGAGGTGGACAGGTACCGCTCCCCTGTATCGGGAAGGATGGCAACCACCGTCTTCCCCACTGCCTCGCGGCGGAGAACCACGCGCAACGCCGCGGCAACGGCCGCTCCTGACGAGATCCCAGCCAGGATCCCCTCTTCGCTGGCCAGGCGCCGGGTCATCGCCTCCGCCTCGTCCTCGGTCACGGTTACGATCTCGTCCAGCACCGACCGGTCGAGGATCGGGGGCACGAATCCGGCCCCGATCCCCTGGATTCTGTGCCGACCCAGGGCTCCTCCGGACAGGACCGGCGATGCTGCGGGCTCCACGCCCACAATGCGCACCCCCGGCCGGTGACGCTTGAGGAACCGTCCCACCCCAGTGATCGTGCCCCCGGTGCCAATGCCGGCAACGAAGACGTCTACTCTCCCGTCGGTATCCCGCCAGATCTCCTCAGCCGTGGTCCGCTCGTGAGATCGCGGATTGGCCGGGTTCTCGAACTGGTTGGGCATGAACGCCCCCAGTTCCCCGGCCAGGGCTTCTGCCCGACGCACCGCACCGGGCATCGCCTTCTCGCCGGGGGTGAGAACCAGTTCCGCCCCGAGGGCGGCGAGGACCGCCCGCCGCTCCTCGGACATCGTCTCCGGCATCGTCAGGATCAGGCGGTACCCACGGATGGCACACACGAACGCCAGTCCGATCCCGGTGTTCCCCGAGGTCGGCTCAATCACCGTTCCGCCCGGCTTGAGCGCGCCCCGCTCCTCTGCATCGCGGATCATTGCCCACGCGATCCGATCCTTGACGCTTCCCAGCGGGTTCCGCATCTCGAGCTTGGCGAGGATGAAGCTGGCGATTCCCTGGCCGATCCGCCCCAGGCGAACGAGAGGGGTGTTCCCGATGAGCTCGGTTACACTGGCATGGATAGGCACCCTGACCTCCCGTGGGGTGGAACGATCAACGACGACGCGACGGAGAAGCTAGATCTGGACTGGCTGGCGACGAGACGGGGACGCGCCACGACAAAGGCGACGACCCCGCTTCAGCTGATGTCCCTTCACGCGCACGCACCCCCGTTGGACGAAGATGGCATGAAGGGTAGCGTTTCCCATGATCGCGGTCAACCTGAACCCCTTGCGCTCATGAGCCCTCGTTGGGATCATCCATCCGCCATGCACTCCCATGGGCCGATGGAACGACGACTCCTCCTCGCCGCAGGGGTGACGGGTCTTGTGTGCGTGGGCCAGGTGGTGGGCGGCCTCCTCACGGGGAGCCTTGCCCTCCTCTCCGACGCCGCCCACGTGTTCTTGGACACCTTCGCGCTCCTCCTTTCCTACGTCGCGATTCGGGCTGCGGGGCGTCCGCCGACCGACCGCCACACCTACGGCTACCACCGAGTGCAGGTGCTGACAGCGTTGGTGAATGGGGCCACGCTCGCCGCGGTGGCAGTGGGGATCGTCCGGGAGGCAATCGGGCGCATCCGCGATCCGTCGCCCGTTCTCGCTGGGCCGATGCTCGCCGTAGCCGTGGGGGGACTGCTCGTCAACCTGGTCGTCGCCTGGATGCTCCACCGACACGATCGCGATGATCTGAACGTGCATAGCGCGTTCCTCCACGTCGTGGGCGATGCGCTGGGATCGGTGGGCGTGATAGGCGCGGGGATCGTGATCCTTCTCACGGGGTGGACGATCGCCGATCCGCTGGTAAGCCTCCTCATCGGCGGCGTGATCCTCGTGGGGGCGCTCCGTGTCCTCAAGCGTTCTGTGCACATCCTCACCGAGGGCGTTCCCGACGGGATGTCGGCTGCTGCCGTCCTTGATCGGATGGGAGGGGTGGATGGGGTGTCCGAGGTCCACGACCTCCACGTGTGGACGGTGAGCCCGGGGTACGTCGCCCTGTCTGCCCACGTCGTGATCGCCGACCAGGCACTGAGCTCGGCCGAGGCAGTGCTGGCAAACCTGAAAAGGGTTCTTGCCGACGAGTTCGCGATCACCCACACCACGATCCAACTCGAGTGCCGGAACTGCCAGGGGACGATCGCTTGCCTTGGGCCCGGGTGCGGCACGGCACACGGAGCGACGTGATGCGGCACCGGACCTTTGGGCGAATCGAGTGGAAGCCATCCGCTTTGGGGTTTGGCGCGATGAGGCTCCCCACGCTCGACGGAGACCCGGGCCGGATCGACGAGGACCAGGCCGCGGGGATGATTCGCTACGCGCTCGACCACGGCGTGAACTACGTGGATACGGCCTACGGCTACCACAAGGGCGAGAGCGAGCGGTTCCTCGGCCGCGTCCTCCAGGGGCCGTGCCGGGACAAGGCGAAGCTCGCTACGAAGCTCCCCTGCTGGCTGGTGAACGAGCGGGGCGACTTCGACCGGCTGTTCGACGAGCAGAGGGAGCGGCTGAGGCGCGAGCACGTGGACTTCTACCTCCTCCACGCGCTGAACGGGAGGACGTGGCCCCAGGTGCGCAACCTGGGCGTATTAGCGTGGGCGGAGCGCGCCAAGGCCGACGGGCGCATCGGCTACTTCGGGTTCTCGTTCCACGACGAGTACCCCGTGTTCCAGGAGATCGTCGACGCCTACCCCGGGTGGGACTTCTGCCAGATTCAGTACAACTACATGGACGCGGAGTTCCAGGCCGGGCAGAGAGGGCTCCGCTGCGCCGCTGGCCGCGGCCTGGGGGTGGTAATCATGGAGCCGCTTCGGGGAGGCGTCCTCGCCCGGCCGCCGGAACCGGTAGCGCAGCTTTTCGCCCGCTCGGCCCGAGGGTGGTCCCCCGCCGAGTGGGCCCTCCATTGGCTGTGGAGCCGGCCGGAGGTATCGCTCGTCTTGAGCGGGATGAGCACGCTCGACCAGGTGCGGGAGAATGTTTCCACGGCATCGACGTCCTGCCTGGACACACTTGCTCCCGACGATCTCGCAGTGGTGGAGCAGGCTCGGGTCGCCTACCTCAAGCTGCGGCCGGTTCCGTGCACGGGGTGCGGGTACTGCCTCCCGTGCCCCAACGGGGTCGCGATCCCGCAAATCCTCGAGCTTGCCAACCAGGTGGCGATGTACGCCGACGCTGCCGCGCCCCGGTTCCGGTACGGGATGCTTCCCGAAACAGAGCGAGGCGACAGGTGCACGGCGTGCCGCGCCTGCGAGGAGCTGTGTCCTCAGGGGATCCCGATCGCGGAGTGGCTTGCCCAAACCCGTGTGCTCCTCGCCCCTCCGGACGCGCCGGGCTCAGGGTAGTTCGTCGGACACCCCGGCCTGCTCCAGAAGCTCGCGCACCGCGGGATCAGCCACGTTGTGGATCAGCCGGTACGATGGCTGGTCCAGTTCCCGGTAGCGCTGGGAGTGGCCCGGCGGGTGTCCGCTGCTGAGGGTTGCCTCGCCGAGCGCGGCAAGGTCTCCGGGCGCGAACGGGATTTGCCCCTTCCAGGCCAGTTCGACGGCCTCGGACCACAACCTCTGGAACTCGGCGATCTCCCCTCGCTTGAGCGGTTGGTCGGCCAAGAGAGGGCCGATCTCCCCGAGCGTCCCCCCCGCCACCTTGAGGGGGCGCAGGTTGAGCCGGGCGACCGGATCGGAGGGGTGGGCACGTTCAAGGCGGACTTCACCCAGGGGTGAGACGGGTTTTAGGCTCTCCCACTCACGCTGTAGATCCCACAGGAACCGTTCCCGATCCCCCAGGAGGTGGTCCATCCCCATCACCCCCTGGTAGAGGAGCTTCGCCAGGTCTTCAGTCCCGAATCCAGCGTGGCGCCGCAGGTGCTCGTGGATCAGGCTCCCGAGCTTGGTGCGGCTGTTGGCTAAGCTGCCCACAACCGGATCTTACCGCGGAGCACCCCGCCACCGAGCGACGAACCCGCTCGCACCGCAGAGAACACAGAGGCCGCCGAGAAGCCGGGCCTTGAGGTTGCGGTTCTACCCCAGCCAATTCCGTTCGCGTTCTCTCTGCGAGCTCGGAGTTCTCGGCTGTAAGCTGAAGGACCCCCTTGTCTTCTGCAGCTCACTGCCGGAGCCGGAAGTAGAGGTGCATGAGGAGACCCACGATCGCCCCGCAGCCCGCGCCGAACAGAGCGTCGTGGAAGAAGGCCCCGGCCGCTGCCCCCACCCCAGCCCCGATGAAGAGGTCCCGGCCCAAGCCCACCCACCACGGCTTGGGCCGGCCCCTTCGCTCGGCTAACCCTGCCCGGCCTCTCCGCCGGACAGGCACTGTTCTTTCCTCAGGAGATCGTTCCAATGGCGATCCACCGCCGCCTGGAATTCGGCGATCCGCTCCTTGCCCTTCGGATCGCGGAACAGATGACGGAACCGGCCCTGCGTCTTCAGCCACTCCTCCACCGGCACATGCGCCTTCGGCTTGTAGTTGATCTTGTACTTCCCTTCGATGACCTCGTACAGTGGCCAGTACCGCGTCTCGACGGCGAGCTTCGCCTGAACGATCGCGCTGTCGCGCGGGGTGCGCCACCCCAATGGACACGTGGTCAGGACGTTGAGAAACTTCGGACCGTCGTACTTCATCGCCCGCTCAACCTTGTTCGCGAGGTCGATCAGGTTCGACACAGCAGCCTGGCCCACGTACGGGACGTGGTGGCCGACCACGATCTGGGTGAGGTCCTTTCGATCCTGGGGCTTTCCGGGGATCGCGTCGCCCACCGGCGACGTTGTCGCCGACGCGCAGCGTGGGGTGGCGCTGGAACGCTGGACCCCGGTGTTCATGTACGCCTCGTTGTTCACGCACACGTAGAGGAAGTCGTGCCCGCGCTCCAAGGCCCCGGACAGGGCTTGGAGGCCGATGTCGTAGGTCCCGCCGTCGCCGCCGAACACCACGAACCGGATCCGCTTCGCCACTGCGCCGGTCTTGGTGAGGGCCTTGTACGCCGCCTCGACGCCGGAGATCACCGCCCCCGCGTTCTCGAACGCCACATGGATCCACGGCACGTTCCACGCTGTACCCGGGAAGCGGCTCGTCGCCACCTCGAGGCACCCCGTGGGGCTCGCCGCGACCACCGGCTCCTCGATCGCGTTGAGCACCGTGCGGACGACCATCGGCTCCGCGCACCCCGCACACAGGGTGTGCCCCGGCGTGAACCGGACCTCCTTCTCCTCTCGTTGGGCCAGTGTCTTGATGTTAGGCATCGTCACTCCCTGAGGCCGATGTACCGGAGGACCTCATCCGGATGGACCTTCTCCAGACCCACGAGCACCTCTGCGAGCTGCTCGGCCGTGATATCGCGGCCGCCAAGGCCGTAGATGTAGTTGTGGAGCGCCGGGCGGACCTGCGAACGCACGAGGGATGTCGCCACGTCGCTGTACAGGGCCCCCATCGCTCCGAACGAGATCGCCCGGTCGAGGACCGCCACGTGCTTCACGCGCTCGAGAGCCGACGCCACAGCCTGGTACGGGAACGGTCGGTACAGCCACACCTTGAGCAGCCCGACCTTCTCGCCTTTCGACCGCAGCGCGTCCACCGCGATCTTGGCCGTGCCCGCGGTCGAGCCGAGCACTACCAGCGCCCGGTCCGCGTCGTCGAGTCGGTACTTCTCCACAAAACCGGCGTACGCTCGGCCGGACGTCTTGGCGAACGCCTTCTGGACGTCCAGGAACACCGTCGGCACTTCCTCGATCGCCGCCTGCTGGGCCCGCTTCAGCTCGAAGTAGTAGTCGGGCATCGCGAACGGCCCCCACGTCACCGGTTTGTCCACATCGAGAAGCGGGTGCACGGGTTTGAAGACGCCCACGAACTTCTTCGCCACCGCGTCCTCGAGCGGCTCTACAACCTGCGAGGTGTGGGTGAGGGAGAATCCATCCAGGTTCACGATCCCGGGAAGCCTGATCTTGTCGTGCTCCGCGATCCGCTGGGCGATGAGCGTGTAGTCGTACACCTCTTGGGCCGATTCGCAGAACACCTGGAATGCGCCGGCGTCGCGGGCCAGGTAGGCATCCGAGTGGTCGCAGTGGATGTTGATCGGCGCCGACAGAGACCGGTTGGCGAGCGCCATCACGATCGGAAGCCGCATCCCCGCGGCGATGTACAGCACCTCCACGAGCAGGGCCAGCCCCTGAGACGATGTGGCCGTCATCACCCGCGCTCCGGCCGCCGCCGCGCCGACGCACGCCGACATCGCGGAGTGCTCGCTCTCCACGGGGACGAGCTCAGTGTGGACGATTCCATCGTGGACGTAGTCCGCGTAGTACTCGGCGATCTCCGACTGAGGGGTGATGGGGTACACCGCCACCACGTCCGGTTCGATCTGACGCATCGCCTCAGCAACCGCCTTGTGGCCGGTCATCACTTTGCGCATGTTTCCTCCCGTTCCGGCACCATGTCGATCGCGTCCTTGGGGCAGATCGCAGCACACACGCCGCACCCCTTACAGTGGTCGTAGTCCACCCCGGTCACCTTCTGGTCGCGAATGACGATCGAGGTGTCCGGGCAGTGGAACCAACACTGGAGGCACTGGATGCACTTCTCCTCGTTCCACACCGGCCGCTCAGCCCGCCAACTCCCGGTCTTGTTCAAGGCAGCAGCAACGCCACCCGGCACCACCCCACCGATCGGTAGGTCCTTCCAGCCCTTGAGTTCAGCCACCGGCAACCCCCTTCTTCGCCGCGTCGTACGCCGCGCGGAGGGCGGTGATGTTCTTGTCGAGCATCTCCTTGGAGATCCGCTCGCCCATCGTGCGACGGACCTCCTCCTCCACGATGCTCCACGCCGTGCCGAGCACCGCGGCAACGGCTCCGAGCATCGGGATGTTGGCGAACCCGGTTCCCGCCTCGCGGCCGATCCGGTCCGCATCAAGGACGACGATCTTCCCCTTGAAGCCCGTGCGTGTGCGGATCTCCTCCGTCGAGCACGACGTGTTGACGACCAGCGTGCCATCGGGATGGAGCCCGTCGGTGGGCTTCTCCGACGTAAGAAGTGATTCGTCCACGATCACCGCGAGGTCCGGTGAGTACACCGCGGAGTGGACGAGGATCTCCTCGTCCGAGATGCGGTTGTAGGCCCGGATCGGGGCTCCCGATCGCTCGGGGCCGAACTCAGGGAACGCCTGCACGTACTTGCCTTCGCGCAGGTTGATCTGGGCAAGGACTTGGGACACGGTCTTCGCGCCCTGTCCGCCTCGCCCGTGCCAACGGATTTCCTTCATCGAGACCCTCCTTTGCAGGATGGGTCATTATAGCCGACGCTCAATCCCTCCCCCACGGCCAATGTCGAAGAGAAAGGCGGCCGCAGCGGCCGCCCAACCAGGTGCCACCCCTTCCCGCCCTAGGACTGGCACTTCTCCTTCAAACCCTCCACGTCCTTGATCACGATCTGGTAGCGCCGCTTGTCGAGAATCCCCTCGCGCTCGAAGCGGTTGAGGACCACGGTCGTGTTCTCCCGTGCCGACCCGATCATCTCCGCGAGATCGCGGTGGGTGAGGCGGAACCCGATCATGATCCCGCTCTTCGTCTTCACCCCGTACTCGTTGGAGAGTCGCAACAGCTGCCGCGACAGCCGCGTCTGGATGTCGCGAAACGCGAGGTCTTCCACGATCTCCTCGATCTCCTGCACCCACAACCCGAACACCCCCAGGAGGTCGGAGAAGACTTCAGGGCGGCGACGCGCCGCGAACAGGAAGGCATCGCGTTCGACTCTGATCAGCTCTGTATCCTCAACCGCCTCGGCGTGATGCCGGCGGCGCTTCTCGCCCACCAAGGCCATCTGGCCGAACACTTCGCCCGGACCCCTCAGCGCGAGCGTGATCCGCTTTCCCGACGGATGGAGATAGGAGAGCTTCACCCGCCCCTCCTCGACGAGGTACATCGCGGTGCTGGGAGAGCCGGGATGATACACGGTCTCGCGGTCCAAAACTCGAATCCGGTCTCCTGTGGCCCAGATCGGGTCGTCTCGTGTCAGAGGGCTTCTCGTTTGGGTGGTTTCCATAGTGACTTCAGCCTACTGCGGGGGCGAGCCCGGCCGAAGGAAAGGCGGAGTGTCCACGATGGCTTCTCGGGCCCAAGAAAAAAGAAGCGCGTCCATAGTGCGACGCGCGGAGGTACTGTGAACAGGGGGACGACGGGCCCTACCGGGCGGGAAGACTGGGTGTGACAAAGGTTACTCCCTAGAAAGGAGGTGATCCAGCTGCACGTTCCCGTACCGCTACCTTGTTACGACTTCGCCCCTCTCATGAAGGACACCCTCGGCGCCCTCATCGGACGACTTCAGGTACCCCCCACTCGGTTGGCGTGACGGGCGGTGTGTACAAGCCCCGAGTACGTATTCACCGCGGTGTGGCTGACCCGCGATTACTAGCGATTCCGGCTTCATGCAGGCGAATTGCAGCCTGCAATCCGAACCATGCCCCGTTTTGATGGGATTGGCTCCCCCTTGCGGGTTGGCGACCCATTGTACTGGGCACTGTAGCATGTGTGTAGCCCCGGACATAAGGGCCATGAGGACTTGACATCATCCCCTCCTTCCTCCAGCTATTCGCCGGCAGTCCCGCCAAAGTTCCCGGCACCCCGAAGGGTCCGCTGGCAACGGGCGGCAGGGGTTGCGCTCGTTTCAGGACTTAACCCAACATCCCACGACACGAGCTGACGACAGCCATGCAGCACCTGTGCTGGTTCCCAAGCGCCCGAAGGCCCTGGGTCCCTTCCCTTTCGGGTCAGTACCACCAGCATGTCAAACCCGGGTAAGGTTCTTCGGTTTGCATCGAATTGAACCACATGCTCCACCGCTTGTGCGGGGCCCCGTCAATTCCTTTGAGTTTCAACCTTGCGGCCGTAGTACCCAGGCGGTGGGCTTAACGCGTTAGCTGCGGCACCAAGCGACTGCTCGCCCGACACCTAGCCCACATCGTTTAGGGCGTGGACTACCCGGGTATCTAATCCGGTTTGCTCCCCACGCTTTCGCGCCTCAGCGTCAGGAACGACCCAGAAGGTTGCCTTCGCCATCGGGATACCGACCGGTATCTACGCATTTCACCGCTACTCCGGTCGTTCCACCTTCCTCTGCCGTCCTCCAGCCTGGCAGTTTCGTCCGACCTCCCCCAGTTGAGCCGGGGGCTTTCACAGACGACTTGCCAAACCGCCTACGCGCCCTTTACGCCCAGTGAATCCGGGTAACGCTCGCCACCTACGTCTTACCGCGGCTGCTGGCACGTAGTTAGCCGTGGCTTATTCCTAGGGTACCGTCATCGGCGAGGCATTCCCTCCGCGCCTTATTCTTCCCCTAGAAAAGCGGTTTACACCCCGAAGGGCTTCGTCCCGCACGCGGCGTCGCTGGGTCAGGCTTTCGCCCATTGCCCAAGATTCCC